>JAUNRQ010000018.1 GCA_030535605.1 Pseudoxanthomonas suwonensis | reverse complement strand
CCGGCGGCCATGCAGTAGGCCAGATGGATGCCGAACTCGCTGGCACCGGCGCGGAAGCCACGCTCGGCGGCGCGGTGGGCGCGCGCGGCGATGCTGTTGGCACGTCGCAGCATGTGGATTTCGTATGGCGTCTTGAACGCGCGGTAGAAATCCAGGTAGTCCAGCACTGCGACGGGGTTGTTGGGCACGTAGTCACCCAGCGCGCTTGCGGGGTCGCCCAGGATCGCGCAACGCCCGGGGGCATCGGGCAGATGCCGCCTCGCCTCGTCTGGCTCACGGATCGTGATGATGTCGAAGTGCTCGACCCAGGGTCCGGAAGGATCCTCCGGCACGGCGTGCCAGTAGTCGTGCGGCTGCAGGAACACCAGCCTGGGGCGCTGTCCCGGCGTGTACGACAACCAGCTTCCGGGCGTGTCGGTCAGCGGCAGCCAAGCCTTGAATTGGGGATTGACCGCGTACGGATAGTCGCGGTCGTCGAACAGGTGGTAGTGCAGGGTGCCGCTTGGGATGACCAGATGATCGAATCCGCCGCGCTCCAGTGCCGCATCGGCGCGCCGGGTGCACACGGCGTGATGGTCTCGATATGAAGTGGCGATCGGGGGGGCATGCATGCCATGGCTCGCGTGCGGGATCAGTACAAAATTCTGGACCAATCCGCGAGGAATTTCAGGGGCCGTCGATTCGTGATCCCCGGTACCGGCGTTGCGCACCGTCGTGGGCGCGGGTGCGGTTGCCTCGATGGTGGCTCTGGCGATCATCTTGCTGGCCCGTGATCCGGAGCGGCGTCGCGAGCAGGCGCGCAGCCGGGTCGAAGCCCCGGCGAACGCGGCATTGCAGGTGCATCCGCGTGGCTTGCCGCTGCCCTTCGCGATGGCGTCCATTGCCTCGCCGGCCATGCCTTGGCGGCAGGGTGCGTGTCGTCCATGCGCGCGGATCTTCGGTGTTGGCCAGACACCATTCCAGAAGCGGCGGCAGGTATCGACGGCTGCAGGCCAGTACCTCGACAAGGACGGCGCGGACGCGATCGGGCAGGTTGGGCAGCGCAGGTTGATCGAGATTGGCGAAGGTCTTCACGTGTCTCGTTCCGGGATGTCGACATCCGGCGTCAAGTGCGGCCCGCTGCCGCCCGGGGAGGCTCGTCGAGAAACACCAGCAACAGGTCGTTGAGGAAACGCGCGCCGGTTTCGGTCGGCACGATCCTGCCGTTGCGGTTGCCCAGCCATCCCCGGTCGCGGCACACGGCCAGTTTCGCCTCGATCATTCCACGTGAAAGCCCCGTGCGGGCCTCGAAATCGTCCAACGAGAATCCTTCGCGCAGGCGCAGGACGTTGAGCATGTAGTCGAAGGGCAGGCGCTCGGGCGTGAGGATCTCGTCACCGCCGATCGCGCTTGCGCTGCCGGCAGCGGCCATCCACGTCGTCGGGTGCTTGTGTTTCCAGCGACGCAGTACCTGCTGGCTGCCGCCGAGGCTGATCTTGCCGTGGGCGCCGGCACCGATGCCCAGGTAGTCGCCGAAGCGCCAGTAGTTGAGGTTGTGCGCGCATTGCCGGCCCGGTCGCGCCCAGGCGCTGGTTTCGTAGTTGTCGAAGCCGGCGGCTGCCAGTCGTGCCTGCGCGGCGTCCTGCATGTCCCAGGCGGTGTCGTCGTCGGGCAGTGCCCGTGGTGGTGCTGCGGCGAAGGCGGTGTTGGGTTCCAACGTGAGCTGGTAATGCGACACATGCGCCGGCTCAAGCGCGAGAGCGCGGTCGATGTCGGCGTTGGCCATGGCAAGGTCCTGGCCGGGCAGGGCGTACATCAGGTCGAGGTTGATGTTGTCGATGCCCTCGTCCTGAGCCATCCGCACCGCGTGCTCGGCTTCGCGGCTGTCATGGATCCGGCCAAGTCGCTGCAGGCAGCCGTCGTCGAAGCTCTGGATGCCGAAGCTGATGCGGTGGACGCCGGCACGGCGGTAGGCATCGAAGCGGTCATGCTCGGCGGTGCCGGGATTTGTTTCGAGGGTGATCTCGGCACCGGGCGCGAAGCGCAGCCGGGCGCTGGCCTGTTGCAGGAAGCGGTCGATGGCCGCGGCGGGGAACAGGCTGGGCGTGCCGCCGCCGAAGAACACGCTGTGCACGGTCCGACCCCACACCAGTGGCAGGTCGTGGTCGAGATCGCGCAGGAGGGCGTCGACGTAATCATCGAACGGCAGGGCACCCTTCTGCGCGTGCGAGTTGAAGTCGCAGTAGGGGCATTTGCGTACGCACCATGGCAGGTGGACGTAGAGCGACAGCGGTGGCGGAATCAGCAACGGCATCGGGATCGGCAGTCCGGTGCCTGGATCGGTGGCGGGTGCCGTGTGGGGGCGATGGTCGGCAGGCACGGGGTGATTGTGCGCTACAGGGCCGCCAGCCGCTGGGCCAGCAGCGCCATCGCCCGGGCGCGGTGGCTGCTGCGATGCTTCACCTCGGCAGGCAGTTCCGCCGCGCTCATGCCGTGCTCGGGGACGAAAAACACCGGGTCGTAGCCGAAGCCGCCTTCGCCACTGCGTGCGTGCTGGATGCGTCCCTCCCACAGCCCTTCCGCGATCAGCGGCTGCGGATCGTCGGCATGGCGCAGCAATGCCAGCACGCAGACGAAGCGCGCGCCGCGTCGTGCATCCGGCACGCCTGCCATCGCCTTCAGCAGTTTGTCGATGTTGGCGGCGTGATCGCCATGGGTGCCGCTGTAGCGGGCCGAGTGCAGGCCCGGTGCGCCGCCGAGGGCGTCCACGCACAGGCCGGAGTCATCGGCCAATGCCGGCAGGCCAGTGAGGCGGGCGGCATGGCGCGCCTTGAGGATCGCGTTCTCGATGAACGTCTGCCCGGTTTCCTCGGCGTCCGGCACGTTGAATCCGGACTGCGGCCGCAACTGCCACCCGGCGTCGTCGAACAACGTGCGGAACTCCGCCAGCTTGCCGGCATTGCCGCTGGCCAGCACGATCTCGCGCGTGGTGGCCATCGGCATCAGGCGTGGCCCAGGGCTGCGCGCTGCGCTGCAAACAGCTGCGCGCAGCCGGCTTCGCCCAAGCTCAGCATCGCGTCCAGTTCGTCGCGGCGGAAGGCATGGCCTTCGGCGGTGCCCTGCAGCTCGATGATGCCGCCGCCGTCGTTCATGACCAGATTCATGTCGGTGTCGCAGTCGCTGTCCTCGGCGTAATCCAGGTCCAGTACCGGCAGGCCGCGCCAGATGCCGACCGACACCGCCGCCACCGCCCCGAGCAGTGGATTGCGACGGATCTCCCCGGCGTCCACGAGCACTTGCACGGCGTCCGCCAGCGCGACATAGGCGCCGGTGATCGCCGCGGTGCGGGTGCCGCCGTCGGCCTGCAACACGTCGCAGTCCAACGTGACGGTGCGCTCGCCAAGCGCCGAACGGTTGATGCAGGCACGCAGGCTGCGGCCGATCAGTCGTTGGATCTCCAGCGTGCGCCCGCCTTGCTTTCCCCGCGCCGCTTCGCGATCACTGCGGGTGTGGGTGGCGCGCGGCAGCATGCCGTATTCGGCCGTGACCCAGCCCTCGCCCTTGCCACGCAGGAACGGCGGCACCCGCGACTCGACGCTGGCGGTGCACAGGACCCGGGTGTCGCCGAAGGCGACCAGTACCGAGCCCTCGGCATGGCGCGTGTAACCGCGGGTGATGGTGACCTCGCGCAGCTGCGCGGGGGTGCGGCCGCTGGGCCGTTGCAGATCGCTCATGGAAGTCGCAGGCCACACGGACTGGGTGCGCGAGTTTACCATCGGGGCCTGTCTGCCCCTTCCAGGACCGCATCGCATGACCCGCAGCATGACCGCGTTTTCCAGTGCCGAAGCCAAGGTCGAAGCCGGCACCCTTGGCTGCGAGCTGCGCGCGGTCAACCATCGCTTCCTGGAACTTGGCCTGCGGCTGCCTGAAGAGCTGCGCGTGCTGGAGCCGCGGCTGCGCGAACGCGTGGCCGAGCGCGTCTCGCGCGGCAAGCTGGACCTGGTGATGCGCCTGCGCCCGCGTGACGGCGACGAGGGTCTGCAACTCAACGACGAGCTGCTGCAGCGTCTGGCGGATGCGGCCAATGCGTTGCAGGCACGGGTGCCCAGCCTGCGCCTGGATTTCGCCACGCTGCTGCAGTTCCCCGGCGTGCTGCAGGTGGCGGACGTCGATAGCGAGCAGTTGCACGCCGACGCGTTGGCGTTGCTGGACCGTACCTTGGACGGCTTCATCGCCAACCGCGAGCGCGAGGGGGCCAAGCTCGGCAGCGCCATCCGCGAGCGGGTCGCCGCGATCGATGCCATCGCCGAGCGGATGCGCGCCCTTGTCCCGGCCATCCGCGAGGCGCAACGAAGTAAGTTGCTGGCGCGCCTGTCCGATCTGGAGGTGCCCGCTGAGCCGGCCCGCGTCGAACAGGAACTGGTGCTGGCCTTGCAGCGGCTGGACGTGGACGAGGAACTCGACCGGCTGCAGGCGCACGTCGCCGAGATCGGCCGGGTGCTGGACGCCAAGGGGCCGGTGGGGCGGCGGTTGGACTTCCTGCTGCAGGAGTTCAACCGTGAAGCCAACACCCTCGGCAGCAAGTCGGTGGACCTGCGTACCGGCAATGCCTCGGTCGAGTTGAAAGTGTTGATCGACCAGATCCGAGAACAGGCGCAGAACATCGAATAGCCGGCGCAACACCGCGTCGACTTGTTGCGCCGTGCCGCGCGGCGTCAGAATGGGCCGTCGCTGTCACACGCCGGGCGTTGTCGATGTCCCGCGTCGCATTCCCACTTCCGAGCCACGCCCCCGATCATGTCCGGCACCCTGTTCATCGTTGCGGCACCGTCCGGCGCCGGCAAGTCCAGCATCGTCAACGCGGTGTTGGCCCGCGACCCGCGCATCGCCCTGTCGATTTCGTTCACCTCGCGTCCGCCGCGGCCCGGCGAGCGCGACGCCGAGCACTACCACTTCGTCAGCGCCGAGGCGTTCAAGGCCATGGTCCGTGCCGGGGACTTCTTCGAGCATGCCCGGGTTCACGGCGACTGGAAGGGCACGGCGCGACAGTCGGTCGAGCCGCAGCTGGCGGACGGCAAGGACGTGCTGCTGGAAATCGACTGGCAGGGCGCGCGCCAGGTGCGGGAGAAGGTGGCCGACACCATCAGCGTGTTCATCCTGCCGCCGTCCCGGCAGGCGCTGGAGCAGCGCATGCGCAAGCGCGGTCAGGACAGCGAGGAGGTGATCGCACGACGCCTGGCCGCCGCCCGTGAGGAAATGAGCCACCACGACGAGTTCGACTATCTGATCGTCAACGAGGACTTCGAGACCGCGGTCGAGGACATGTGCGCGATCTTCCGCGCCAGTCGCCTGCGCCGCGATGACCAGCGCCAGCACCATGCGGCGCTGCTCGCGGCGTTGCTGGAGGAAACCGCGGAGTGATCGCGATCATGCGCACGTGCGTCCGGCCGGCACGGCCCCACAGGAGCCCTGCGTCGCACATCGCCGTCAAGTGATTGATTTTTCAGGACGAGGCTTGCGCTGGCGCCGGGTCTGTCGTAGCATTTCCGCCTTTCCCTCATCTGCGATGCGGCCCTGGCGGGTCGCCGGAGCAAGCATGGCTCGTATTACCGTCGAAGATTGCCTGGAAGTGGTCGACAACCGCTTCGAACTCGTGATGATGGCCGCCAAGCGTGCGCGCCAGCTGGCCAACGGCGTCGAGGCGCAACTGGACAACAGCGAGAATCAGGACAAGCCGACCGTGCTGGCCCTGCGCGAGATCGCTGCCCGCAGCATCGACCAGCCCTACATCGACGCGGTCGAGAAGGCCGAGCGCGAGCGCCGCGAGCGCGAGGCGCTGGAATGGGCCGCCGCCGAGCTGGTGTCGGCCGAAGACGACATGAAGGGCGACGACTGACCGGTTCCTTGGTCCGCCGCCGACAGACCCCGCTCCGGCGGGGTTTGTTTTTTCCGGTTTCTGCAGCGTGTGTCGGTTGCCGGCTTCCTCCTCCGCAGGATCCGTTCTAGGCTGTTGCCATGGCTTCCGGCGAAATCATCAAGGCACCAGCAGGCGAGGCATCGCCGGGCGATGTCGTGCCCGAATACATGCTGGCGCTGGAAGCAGCTGCCCGTTACCTTCCTGCCGCGCAGCAGCCACTGCTGCGCAAGGCCTGGCAAGTCGGTGCCGCGGCCCATGCCGGACAGATGCGCAAGTCCGGCGAGCCCTACATCACCCACCCGGTGGCGGTGGCGTCGGTGCTGGCGGAATTGAAGCTGGACGTCGAGACGCTGGTCGCGGCGATCCTGCACGACACCCTGGAAGACACCCCGTTGCAGCGCGACGCGATCGTTGCCGGTTTCGGCGAGACCGTCGCCGATCTGGTCGATGGCGTGACCAAGCTGGACAAACTGCACTTCGCCAGCCGCCAGGAAGCGGACGCGGAGAGTTTCCGCAAGATGCTGCTGGCGATGGCCCGCGACCTTCGGGTGATCCTGATCAAGCTTGCCGACCGCCTCCACAACATGCGCACCCTCGGCGCGCAGAATCCGGAGTCCCGACGCCGCATCGCGCGCGAGACGCTGGACATCCACGCGCCCATCGCCCAGCGGCTGGGCATGAACATGATCAAGGCCGAACTGCAGGACCTGGGATTCAAGGCCCTGCATCCATGGCGGCACGAGACCCTCGAAAAACACATCCGCACGCAGCCGCTGGTGCGGCGCGAGGCGCTGGCGATGATCGAGGCGCGGATGGCGCAGCGGCTGACCCGCGAAGGCCTGCAATACCGGTTGTTGAGCCGGGTCAAGTCGCCGTGGAGCATCTATACCAAGATGCAGGCCGAAGGAAAAAGCTTCGACAAGGTGATGGACGTGTTCGGCTTCCGCGTGGTGGTCGGCACCGCGGCCGACTGCTACCACGCGCTGGGCGTGGTGCATGCCACCTTCAAGCCGCTGGATGGCCGCTTCCGCGATTTCATCGCCATTCCCAAGGCCAACGGCTACCAGTCGCTGCACACGGTGCTGTTCGGCCCTTACGGTTCGCCGATCGAAGTGCAGATCCGTACCGCCGAGATGGATCTGGTCGCCGAACGCGGGATCGCCGCGCACTGGAGCTACAAGCAGAGCGGCGAGGTGTCCAACAGTGCGCAGAACCGGGCGCATGCGTGGATCGCCGACCTGGTCGAATCCCAGGAAGGCGCGGGTTCGTCGCTGGAGTTCCTGGAAAACGTCAAGGTCGACCTGTTTCCCGACGAGGTCTACCTGTTCACGCCCAAGGGCGACATCCTCGCGCTGCCGCGCAATGCCACCGCCGTGGATTTCGCCTACGCGGTGCATACCGACGTTGGCAACCATGCCGTCACCGCGCGCGTGGACGGCAAGCTGGTACCGCTGCGGACCAAGCTCGCCAGTGGCCAGCGGGTGGAGATCACCACGGCCAAGGCATCCTTGCCGAAGCCGCAATGGCTGGAGTTCGTGGTCACCGGCAAGGCGCGGACCGCGATCCGTGCCCAGCTCAAGCACATCGAGCACGAGGATGCGGTGCAGTTCGGCCATCGCATGCTCGACCGTGAACTGGAAGTGCTCGGCACCTCGCTGGAGCGCCTGCCCGCAGGCCGCATCGACGCGTGGCTGGTGGAGAACCGCCTGCCGCGGCTGGAATCGTTGCTGGCCGACATCGCCCTGGGCAACCGCATGCCGCTGCAGGTGGCGCGCGCGTTGGCGCGGCCGGAGCGCGACAGCGGCACCTTGCCGGTGCAGGCGGGAGCCGGTCATCCTGCAGAGAAGATCCTGATCACCGGCAACGAGCGCGGCATCGTCAGTTTCGCCAACTGCTGCATGCCCATTCCCGGCGACGCGATCATGGGCTACCACACGGCAGGCAAGGGCATCGTCGTGCACCGCATGGAATGCAGCAACCTGGCCGACTACCGCAAGTCGCCGGAGCGCTGGGTCGGCATCGGTTGGGATCGCGAGGTCTCCGGTGACTTCCGCGCCGCGTTGCGGGTCGAGGTCGACAATCGCCCGGGCGTGCTCGCGCAACTGGCCGCGGCCATCGCCCAGGCCGGTGCCAACATCGATGCCGTGGACTACCTGGACCGCGACAACAGCGTGTCGGTGATCCGCTTCGCAGTGGAAGTCACCAGCGTGGAGCACCTGGAAGAGGTCCTGCGGCGCTTGCGCCGGCTGGGCGTGGTTCACGGCACGCAGCGGCTGTAGGTGCAAGGGCGCAAGGGCGCACGGGCTGCTGGGCTACACTTGCAGGCCTCGTTCCAAGGATTTCCGCGCATGTCCCGCACTCCCGTCCAGACCACCGACGCCCCGGCTGCCATCGGCCCGTATTCCCAGGCCGTGCGTGCCGGCAATACCGTTTACTTTTCCGGCCAGATTCCTCTGGACCCGGCGACCGGCGAAGTGGTCGATGGCGGCATCGACGCACAGGCGCGGCGTGCGTTCGACAACCTGCGGGCTGTGGCCGAGGCCGCGGGCGGCTCGTTCGCGCAGGTCGCGCGGCTGGGGCTGTACCTGACCGACCTGTCCGAGTTCGCCGCGGTCAACGCGGTGATGGCGGAGTATTTCGACGCACCGTATCCCGCGCGTTCCACCATCGAGGTGTCCGGCCTGCCCAAGGGCGTGCGCTTCGAGGTGGACGCGGTGATGGTGCTCGACTGACGCGCGATGCCACGCGCGCGGCGCGAGCCGACGACGGCCATCGCGGCGGCGGGCGAAGCGCCCATCCGCAGTCTCCCTGGGGTCGGGGACCGGCTGGCGCGGACGCTGGCCGAGCGCGGGCTGGAATGCCTGCAGGACCTTTGGTTGTGGCTGCCGCGTGGCTACGAGGACCGCACCCGCATCACTGCCATCCGTGACCTCCGGCCCGGTGAGCCGGTCCAGGTCGAAGGGCGGGTGCTGGCGGTGGAGCGCGGCTTCCGCTATCGGCCGATGCTGCGGGTGGCGATCGCCGACGACTCGCAGGCGACGCTGGTGTTGCGCTTCTTCCACTTCCGTGCCGCACAGGCAGCGCAGTTCCAGCCCGGCTCGCGCGTGCGCTGCTTTGGCACGGCGCGGCCCGGCCAGCACGGGCTGGAGATCGTCCATCCCAGTTATCGGGTACTGGATGATGCCGCCGACGACGCGCTGGCCGGCACGCTGGATCCGGTGTATCCCGCCATCGAGGGCATTGCTGCAGCCAGCTTGCGCAAATGGATCGCACTGGCCTTGCAACGACTTCCGGAAGCCGACGCCCTGGAGCTGCTGCCGCCAGCGGTCCTTGCCCCACTTGGCCTGCCAACCCTGCGCGATGCCCTGCTCACCGTGCATCGCCCACCGCCGGAGGCCGACCTGGCGGCGTTGCTGGCGGGCCGGCATCCGGCGCAACGACGGTTGGTGATCGAGGAATTGCTGGCGCATCAGGTCAGCCTCGGACGCCAGCGCATCCGCCTGCAGGCGCAGGGTGCGCCGCCGCTTCCCGCGCAGTCGTCGCTGGTGGATGCGCTGTTGGCGTCACTGCCGTTCCATCTGACCGCGGCGCAGCAGCGGGTGTTCGCGCAGGTCCGCGACGACGTGGCGCGCCCGCATCCGATGCTGCGCCTGGTGCAGGGCGATGTCGGCAGCGGCAAGACCGTGGTCGCCGCGCTGGCTGCGCTGCTGGCCGTGCAGCAGGGACACCAGGCGGCACTGATGGCGCCCACCGAGCTGCTGGCCGAGCAGCACCTTGCCAACCTGCGCGGCTGGCTGGAGCCGCTGGGCGTGCGCGTGGACTGGCTGGCCGGCAAGCTCACCGGCAAGGCCCGCGCCAAGGCACTGGCGGCGGTGGCCGATGGCAGCGCCCAAGTCGTGGTCGGTACCCATGCGTTGATGCAGGAGGGCGTGGTGTTCCATGACCTGGCGCTGGCGATCGTGGACGAACAGCATCGCTTCGGCGTCCACCAGCGCCTGGCGTTGCGCGACAAGGGCGCCGGCGCCGAGGGCGGCCGGGTGCCGCACCAGCTGGTGATGACCGCGACACCCATTCCGCGCACTCTCGCGATGAGCGCCTATGCCGACCTGGATGTCTCCGCGATCGACGAGCTGCCGCCTGGGCGCAGCCCCGTGACCACCGTGGCGTTGAGCAACGAACGCCGGGGCGAACTGGTCGAGCGCATCCGCGCCGCCTGTGCCGACGGGCGGCAGGCCTACTGGGTGTGCACGCTCATCGACGACAGTGACGAGGTGGTCGCGCAGGCGGCGCAGACGACCTTCGAGGCCCTGACCGCGGCGTTACCGGACATCAGGATCGCGCTGGTCCACGGTCGCCTGAAGCCGAAGGACAAGCAGGCGGCGATGGAAGCCTTCAAGCGCGGCGATACCGATCTGCTGGTGGCGACCACCGTGATCGAGGTCGGGGTGGACATTCCCAATGCCTCGCTGATGGTCATCGAGAACGCGGAACGTCTGGGCCTGGCGCAGTTGCACCAGTTGCGCGGCCGGGTGGGACGGGGCAGTGCCCGTTCCAGTTGCGTGTTGCTGTACCAGCCGCTGCTGTCGCAAATGGCGCGACAGCGGCTGGACACGCTGCGCCAGACCAATGATGGCTTCGTGATTGCGGAAAAGGACCTGGAGCTGCGTGGGCCCGGCGAATTGCTCGGCACCCGTCAGACCGGGCTGGCCGCGTTCCGGGTTGCCGACCTGATGCGCGATGCCGACCTGCTGCCGCAGGTGCAGGCCATTGCCCGGCAGCTGCTGGCCGAGGACCCCCGGCGTGCCGATGCGATCGTCGCCCGTTGGGTGGGCGGCGCGGCGCGCTACGCATCGGCCTGACTGCCGGACCGGCGCGGTGGTCGCACGCCTGCCATCGCCGGCAGGCACAATGGCACGCCCGTGTTGCAGGCCCGCCGGGCCATCTCTCCCGCCCGGATACCGCTGTCATGACCCGAACCCCCATCCTGATCGACACCGACCCCGGCATCGACGACGCACTGGCCCTGCTGATGGCCTTCGACAGCGCCGCACACGACGTGGTCGGCCTGACCATCGCCGCGGGCAACGTCGGCTTGCCGCA
The DNA here is from genome assembly GCA_030535605.1 of Pseudoxanthomonas suwonensis. GTDB lineage: Bacteria > Pseudomonadota > Gammaproteobacteria > Xanthomonadales > Xanthomonadaceae > Pseudoxanthomonas_B > Pseudoxanthomonas_B suwonensis_B. Next base: position 31,848 of record JAUNRQ010000018.1, on the reverse strand, counting down.
TACCGTGCGCAATGCGTTGAAGTCGTGCGAGGTGGCCGGACGCGGCGATGTCCCGGTGTTTCCCGGTGCCGCGGCGCCCCTGTTGCACCCGGCGGAGGATGCCGGCCATGTCCATGGCAAGGACGGGTTCGGTGACATCGGTTACCCCGATCCTTCGCTGACCGCGGTCGCCGAACACGCCGCCAACGCCATCGTCCGCCTCGCGCGCGAGCACTCCGGGCGCCTGTTGCTGGTGGCGCTGGGGCCGCTGACCAACCTGGCGCTGGCGTTGACGCTGGACCCGGAGCTGCCGCGGCACGTCGATCGGCTGCTGGTGATGGGCGGCGCGGTCACCGTGCACGGCAACATGACCCCCGCCGCCGAGTTCAACATCGGCTTCGACCCGGAGGCCGCACACATTGTTTTCCGCGCGTTTGCGCGCGTCGAGCTGTGCGACTGGGAGGCGACCGTCGCCCATGGCCTGGACCATCGGGAACTGGAAACGTGGCTGGCCGTCGGCAGCGAACGCGCGCGCTTTTACGAAGCGATCTCGCGGCAGACGCGCCTGTGGTCGGAAGACCGGCGTGGCGACCGCTGGTACTGCGCCGACGCGCTGGCCATGGCTGCTGCGCTGGCCCCGGACGGCGCGCTGGAGTGGGTCGAGCGGCCGCTGGCCGTGGAACTGGCCGGACAACATGCGCGCGGGGCGACCATCGTCGACTGGAACCGCCAGCGTGGTGTCGCCGACAACGCCCGCATCCTGCGGCGCTACGACCAAGCCGCGTTCGAGCAGCGGGTCCGGAAGGCGCTGGCGGCGGGCTGAGGCGCTTGCATGACGCCGCCACTTGCCGGTATGATGCCCGGCTCACTCACGCAACTCCCGGTGCCGCCATGAAGGCCGACATCCATCCGAATTACCGCGACGTCGTCTTCCAGGACGTCACTTCCGATTTCAAGTTCCTGACCCGCTCGACCCTTGCCAGCAAGGAATCGATCAAGTGGGAAGACGGCAACGAATACCCGCTGGTCAAGGTCGAAATCTCCTCGGCCTCGCATCCGTTCTACACCGGCCAGAACAAGGTGTTGAACACCGGCGGCCGTGTCGACAAGTTCCGCCAGCGCTACGCCAAGTAAGCGCGGTGGGCGCTTGCCGCCCGTCGACTCGACCTGCATGCCGCCGGCCCCACCGGCTGGCGCGACACGGCCGCGGATCGCGGCCGTTTTCGTGCCCGGGATCTGGCCCGTGGCATGGCGCGGACGCAGCGGGTCGGACCGCGCTGCCATCACGTCGCGTCATGCTGCTGTGCAATAATTCCATGCTGCGGCGTATCCGGCACGGGTGCGTCGTCCCCATCCAGACCCCATGCCGCGCCGGCCACCAGTGGCCACCGACGCGGCCGCAACAAGGAGTGGCCCCGTGTCCGATTCCAACAGCGTGACCCTGAGCGCCGGCGAGACGTCCGTGTCGCTGCCCGTGATCCGCCCCACCGTGGGCAATGACTGCATCGACATCGCCAGGCTGCCCAAGGAAACCGGCTGCTTCACCTACGACAACGGCTTCACCGCCACCGCGTCCTGCCGCTCGGCCATCACCTACATCGACGGCGACGAAGGCGTGCTGTTGTACCGCGGCTACCCGATCGACCAGTTGGCCGAGAAGTCCTCGTTCCTGGAAGTTGCCTACCTGCTGATGCACGGCGAGTTGCCGTCGGCGGGCGAATTCGAGCAGTTCTCCGGGCAGATCACCCGGCACAGCATGCTCAACGAGAAGTTCAAGAACTTCGTCGAGGGCTTCCGCTACGACGCCCATCCGATGGCGATGCTGGTGGGCATGCTCGGTTCGATGGCGAGCTTCTACCACAACGACCTGGATTACGACGATCCCGAACAGCGCCGCCTGGCAGCCATCCGCCTGCTGGCCAAGGTGCCGACCGTGGCGGCACTGTGCCACCGCTACTCGATCGGCTGGCCGGCGTGCCATCCGCGCAACAACCTCGAATACACCAGCCGCTTCCTGCACATGATGTTCGAAGTGCCGAGCGAGCCGCTGCAGCTGAGCCCGGTGGCGGCCAAGGCGCTGGACCTGCTGTTCATCCTGCATGCCGACCACGAACAGAACGCCTCGACCTCGACCGTGCGCCTGGTCGGCTCCACCGGTGCCAACCCGTACGCCTGCATCGCCGCGGGCGTTGCCGCCCTGTGGGGCCCGGCCCATGGTGGTGCCAACGAAGCGGTGCTGAAGATGCTCGGCGAAATCGGTCGTCCGGAGAACGTGCAGTCGGCCATCGACCGTGCCAAGGACAAGGAGTCGGGCTTCCGCCTGATGGGCTTCGGCCACCGCGTCTACAAGAACTTCGACCCACGCGCCACGATCATCCGCGAAATGACCCACAAGGTCCTGGACGAACTGGGCATCGATGACCCGTTGCTGGACGTGGCCATGCGACTGGAAGAAGCGGCGCTGAAGGACGACTACTTCGTGCAGCGCAAGCTGTATCCGAATGTCGATTTCTACAGCGGCATCATCTACAAGGCCCTGAACATCCCGACCGAGATGTTCACGGTGATGTTCGCCATTGCCCGCACCGCCGGCTGGGTCAGCCACTGGCTGGAGCAGCAGAACGATCCGGAAACCAAGATCGGCCGCCCGCGGCAGATCTACACCGGCGCGGCATCGCGCGATTACGTGGCGATCGATCGCCGCTGAGCCGCTTGCCCCGTGCACGGCACCACCTGACGCCCCGCAGTTTTTGGGGGGCGTCTTGCGCGGGGTTCGACGTCAACGTCGCGGCGGCGGGATCGGTGGAAGGCCGTCCTCGTCGGCGAGGTCCGTCCCGGCTCCCAGCAAATGCCGCAACTGCGCGGCCGAGGCACGCGCCATCGGACGCTCGTCCACTGACGAAAGCGGCGCTTGCCGCAATGCCGCCAGCGGCAGCACGGTCAGGTCGAAGGCGCATTCCTCGGCGCTGAACAGCCACACGTCCACATCCCGCTGGCGACTGCGATCCAGGCGCAGCCGGCGCATGCTCGATTCGGCAGGAATGCGATGTTCCTGCAGGAACGCGGCCACCTGCTGCGGATCGTCGCTGTGCAGGTGCAGGCAGACCGCGCTGTGGGCATCGACATGTCCCTCGAGTGCGGCGCCGATCAGTCGCGGCTGGAACGGTGCGAAGAACTCCAGCGCGCGCAGTGCCGCCTCGCGCTGCTGCTGCAGGCGCGAAGCCTGTGCTGCGCCGTCACCGAACAGCCGGTGGTACTGGCGCAGGGCATCCTCGATCTCGCGGTTGCGCGGCAGCGAGGCGTCGTCGTGGATGCCCAAGCGTTGCGCGGCCTTGCGCTTGGCCAGCCGATAGTCGCGAATCCCGCTTTCGGCCATCAGCCGCGCGGCTTCATTGGCCAGGCGGTGGCGGCGTTCGCGGGTACGGGTCACTGCCTGCTGATGCGCATGCTGACGTGACGTGGCCATGGCCTGTCTCCTGCGTCGGACCCGGCAGTCACTTTACCCGGTTCGCGTGCAGGCGCCACGTCAACGCCACGGGCGGTTCAGAGTCGCCCGCGACCGATGGGTGCCCGGCAGACGCCGGACGACGCGTCCGGGCGTGCGTCCTCAGAAGATCTCGAACGATTCTTCCGTCGGCGTGTAGACCTCGTCCTGCTCGCCGTAGTCGACATAGCTTTCCATCCGCTCCAGATCCTCGGCCTTGACCCATTCGGTCAGGCCACCGCTGCTGCCGGGCAGCAACTGGCCGCTGGCGCTGACCGCGACCTTGACCATGCCCTCCGGCGGCTCGTTGTCGGCCAGCGGCTGGTCTTCCAGCGCCACGCGCATGTAGTCGATCCAGATCGGCAGGGCGGCCCGGCCACCGTATTCGCCACGGCCCAGCGAGCTGAAGTCGTCGCGACCGACCCACACCACGGTCGTGTAAGGCCCGCCGAAGCCGGCGAACCAGGCGTCGCGGTAGTCGTTGGTCGAACCGGTCTTGCCGCCGACGTCCTCGCGCTTGAGCACTTTCGCCGCAGTGCCGGTGCCGCGATTGACCACGTCGCGCATCATCGACACCAGTTGGTAGGCGACGCGCTCGTCGATCGCGCGCGGTGCCACCACGGCACCTTCCGGCAGGCTGGGGCGTGGCGCCGCACGGGAGGTGTCGCTCGGATCGTCGGAAGATGGTGCCGCTGCAGCTTCGGCAGGGCCGAGGTTGAAGCCGGCGACCACGCCCGCCTGCCCGCCGCCTTGCTGGCTGTCGCCCTGCGCCGGTCGCGCGGCGATGCCGCAGCCCTTGCAGGCGGTCGGCGGGTTGGCCTTGAACACGACCTTGCCGTCGCGGTCGCGGACCTCGTCGATGAACCACGGGTCGATCCGGAAGCCGCCATTGGAGAACGCGGCGTAGCCCCTCGCCACGGCCATGGGCGGAATCGACGCGGTGCCCAGCGACATCGACAGGTTCGGCGGAATCAACGCTTCATCGATGCCGAAATGGCTGATGTAGCGGCGCGCGTAGTCCACGCCGATCGCATCCAGCAGGCGTACCGACACCAGGTTCTTCGAGCGCACCAGCGCCTCGCGCAAGCGCATCGGTCCGGAGAAACCGCCGCCGTCGTTTTGCGGGCGCCAACTGCGGCCGCGACGGTCGGTGAACACCACCGGCGCGTCCAGCACGATGGAGGCCGGGTTGTAGCCACGTTCGAAACCGGCTGCGTACACGAACGGCTTGAAGCTGGAGCCTGGCTGGCGGCGCGCCTGGGTGGCGCGGTTGAACTCGTTGCCGGCGAAACTGAAGCCGCCCACCAGCGCCTGCAACGCACCAGTGCTGGAGTCCAGCGAGACGATCGCCGCCTGCGCGCGCGGCAATTGGCTGACCCGCCAACTCACGGCCCCGTCATCACCTTCGGCTTGTTGCCGGACTACACGGATCTGGTTGCCGCGCTTGAGCAGGGCACCGGGCGAGCGGTTGGTCCAGCGCGTGCTGGCGGCATCCAGCGACACCGTCTGTCCATCGGCCAGCACCACCTGCGCGCGGCCGCCTTCGGCAGACAGCACCACTGCCGGCAGCATGCCGGACTGCGCCGGCACCTGGCGAATGCGGGTGGCAACGGTGGCAGCGTCTTCGTCGGCGGCCAGTTCGTGCGTCTGTTCCACGCCATGCCAGCCGTGGCGGCGGTCGTACAGCATCAGGCCGTCACGCAGTGCCTTTTCCGCACCGGCCTGCAGTTGCGGCTGGATGGTGGTGGTGACCCGATAGCCCTTGGTCAACACGTCGCCGCCGTAACGCGCCTCCATTTCCTGGCGCACCATCTCGGCGACATAGGGCGCGTACACCTCGATGGGCCGCTCATGCGGACGCGCATGCATGGCCACCGACTGCGCCGCCCGCGCTTCGGCGGCGCTGATCATTCCCAGTTCGGCCATGCGGTCCAGGCCGTAGTCGCGACGCTCGCGGGCGCGCTCCGGGTTGGAGATCGGATTGCCGGAGGAGGGGAACTTCGGGATCGAGGCCAGCGAGACCATTTCATCCAGGTCCAGCTGGTCGAGGGTCTTGCCGTAGTAGAACTCCGCGGCCGCGGCGACGCCGTAGGAACGGTTGCCGAAGAAGCTCTTGTTGAGGTACAGCTCGAAGATCTCTTCCTTGGTGAGGTGGCGCTCCATCTTGATCGCCAGCAGCATCTCGGCGAACTTGCGCGTGTAGCTGTATTCGGAACTGAGGAAGAACTGGCGGGCGACCTGCTGGGTGATGGTCGATCCACCGGGGACGCGCTTGTCGGAGGTGGTGGCCAGCAGCCAGATGGCGCGCGCCACACCCTTGTAATCGACACCCTCGTGCTCGTAGAAGCGCGCATCCTCGATCGCCATGAATGCCTGCTTCAGTTGTTCGGGCACCTCTTCGATGCGCACCGGGTAGCGGCGCATTTCCCCGAACAACGCCATCAGCCGGCCGTCCTGCGCATACACGTACATCGGCTCCTGCAGCTGGATGTCGCGCAGCGTCTGCACGTCCGGCAGCCGCGATGACACCGCCACGTAGAGCGCTCCGGCACCCAGCACGCCGAGCACGACGAGGCCGGCCAGGCCAAGCAGGGTCCAGCGCAGGAATCGGCGGAATCGGGTCATCGAGGCGCTCATCGACAGTCGGTTGCGGGGGCCGGGCAAGTATAAGGTGGCGGCGGTCGCGACCGGTGGGGGGTGTTCCTGTTTGCCGCTGATCGTGGCATCCTCCCCGGCCGACGGACCATCGGCGTTGCATCGCAAAGGTTGCCTTGCCGTGAAAAGTCCGTTATCAAGTGGCGAGGGGCACACCGGGGCGCACGCGCTTCCGTGCATGGGGAGAAAACGTGAGACTGATCTCAAAGAGCCAGCCGGCGCTGATGGGTGTCGACATCAGTTCCAGTGCGGTCAAGCTGTTGCAGCTGTCCCGCGCCGGCAACCGGTACCGCGTGGAGCACTATGCGGTCGAGCCGTTGCCACCTGACGCGGTCGTGGAAAAGGCGGTCGTTGACGTCGATGCCGTCGGCAACGCCATCCGTCGCGCGCTGACGCGCTCCGGCAGCAACGCGACCCATGCAGCCGCGGCGGTGGCCGGTGCGTCGGTGATCACCAAGCTCATTCCAATGCCTGCCGACCTCGATGAAGAGGAGATGGAAGCGCAGGTCGAACTGGAAGCGGTCAACTACATCCCGTACCCGATCGAAGAGGTCAACATGGACTTCGACGTGATCGGACCGATGCCCGGCAACCCGGACATGGTCCAGGTGCTGCTGGCGGCATCGCGCGCGGAGAACGTCGAGACCCGCAGCTCCGCGGTGGAACTGGGCGGACTCACCCCGAAGGTGATGGACGTGGAAGCGTTTGCCGTCGAGAACGCATTTGCCCTGCTGTCCGATTCGCTGGGCCTGCCCGGTGATGCGGTGGTGGCGCTGGTGGACGTGGGTTCGACCATGGCCACCCTCAACGTCCTGCGCAACGGACGCAGCCTGTACAGCCGCGAACAGATCTTCGGTGGCAAGCAGCTGACCGAGGAAATCATGCGCCGCTACGGACTGAGCTACGAGGAAGCCGGGCTGGCCAAGCGTCAGGGCGGGTTGTCGGAAAGCTACGAGACCGAGGTGCTGCAGCCGTTCAAGGAAGCCATGGTTCAGCAGATCAGCCGCCTGCTGCAGTTCTTCTACGCCGGCAGCGAGCACAGCCGTGTCGACCGGATCGTGCTGGCCGGCGGTTGCGCGTCCATCCCGGGCGTCGCCGCCATGGTGGAAGAGCAGTTGGGCGTGCCGACCGTCGTCGCCAACCCGTTGGCGCAGATGACGTTGGGGCCGAAGGTACCGGCGCACGCGCTTGCCCAGGACGCGCCATCGCTGATGCTTGCCTGCGGCCTGGCCCTGAGGAGCTTCGACTGATGGTCCGGATCAATCTTCTTCCGTGGCGCGAAGAGCGCCGCAAGCAGCGCCAGAAAGCCTTTGTCACGATGCTCGGCGCCTCCGCCCTGGGGGCCGCGCTGGCGTCGTTGCTGATCGTCATGTACTTCAACGGCCTGGTCAGTGGCCAGCAGGAGCGCAATGGCTACCTGCGCGACCAGATCACCGAAGTCGACAAGCAGATCAAGGAAATCGACGAGCTGGACCGCCAGCGTGCGCGCCTGCTGGCGCGCAAGGAAGTCATCGAGGAACTCCAGGCCAACCGCTCGCAGATGGTGCACCTGTTCGATTCGCTGGTACGCACCATTCCCGAGGGCGTCGTGCTGACCTCGATCAAGCAGGACAACCAGCGGCTGACGCTGGAAGGTCGTTCGCAGTCCAATGCGCGGGTCAGCACCTACATGCGCAACCTCGAAAGTTCCGGCTGGATGACCCGCCCGGATCTGTCGATCATCGAGGCACGCAGCGGCGAGGCCGGGCTGCCTTACGTGTTCAACCTGGTGGTCACGCTGGCCAATCCGAACGGCGAAGGTGCGGAAGCGCCGGTGGATGGCATGCCGGCAGCGGACGCCGGTGACGCCGCGGACAGCGCTGCCGAGAACGCCGACGCCGTGGACGGCGCACCGGCCACGCCGGCCGTCGAAGCAGCCGCGCCGGCAGCGCCGGCCGCGACGGTACAGCCACCCGCCGAGCCGCCGTCCGAGCCAGCCGCAGAACAGGACGGCCATGGCGATGACGCGGCGGTTCCGCAGACAGGAGCACAGGCATGAGCAAGCGCAAGGTGTCGCTGCGGGAGCTGGATCACAACAACATCGGCGCCTGGCCGCGCAACTACAAGATCGGCCTGTGCGTGGTCCTGGGCCTGTTGATCGTCGGCCTGTCATGGTGGTTGTTCGTGCGCCCGAAGAACGAAACCCTGCAGCAACTGGAGCGTGAAGAAGCCCAGTTGCGCCAGGAGTTCGAGGACAAGCAGGGCAAGGCATCCAACCTGGAGCCGCTGAAGTTGCAGCTGGCGCAGATGGAGCAGCAGTTGCAGCAGATGCTGCGGCAGTTGCCGAGCAAGACGGAGATGCCGGACCTGATCGTCGACATCTCGCAGACCGCGCTTGCCACCGGCCTGGCGATCGAACTGTTCCAGCCGGGTCCGGAGAACCTCAAGGAGTTCTACGCCGAGAAGCCCATCCAGTTGCGCATGGTCGGAACCTATCACCAGTTCGGTGCCTTCGTCAGTGGTGTCGCCTCCCTGCCGCGCGTCGTCATCCTGACCATGCATGACATCGGACTGCAGCCGAAGAACAGACAGGAAGGCATCCGCAGCAACGGCCCGTTGGAGCTGGCCGGCACCGTGCGTACCTACCGATACCTGGACGAAGACGAGGTCGCCGCCATGCAGGCCGAAGCCGAAGCCACCGGAGGTGGCCAATGAGCCGTTTCCACTCCGTGCCCGCGCGCGTGGTGCTGGCGGCCATGCTGGTGCTGGCGCTGGTCGCCTGCGGGCGCAGCGTGACCCGTTCGTCCAACGATCCGTCGAACCTGCAGTCGTGGGTGGCCGAGGTCAAGGGTCGGCCGGCGCCTGCGCTGGAGCCGCTGCCGGTCATGCAGCAGTTCGAGACGTTCGAGTACGCCGCCCAAGGCATGCGCGATCCGTTCAGCGCCAGCTTCGGCAGCGCCGGTGGCAGCGGGCCGCGTCCGGATGCCGATCGTCCGCGCCAGACCCTGGAGCAGTACCCGCTGGACAGCCTGGTGATGGTCGGCACCCTGGGTGCCGGCAGTGGCGTGGTCGGTCTGGTGATGGCACCGGACAAGGTCACGTACCGCGTGCGCCGCGGCGCCTACATGGGACAGAGCGACGGCCGCGTGGTGGCCGTGCACGAGGACCGGATCGAGCTGGTCGAGCTGGTGCCGGATGGCGCCGGCGGATGGCTCGAGCGGCAGGCTTCGGTTGCACTGAAAGATCAATGACGAGGGAAACGACAATGACCATTGACATCGCAATCGGCCAGCGGCCGGCGCGTGGCCCGCGGCCGTTCCGCACGGGTATCGCCGGCCTTGCGGCTGGACTGTTGGCTGCCCTCGGCTCGGTGCATGCCGGCGAAACGCAGGAACGACCGGCCATGGTGCCGGCCGCAGCCGCCACGGCGCAGCTGGTGGCAGCCGATCCGGCACGCCAAGTGCCCGGCGCCGTGCGCATCGACAACATCGACTTCCAGCGCGGCGAGGGTGGTGCCGGCAAGCTGGTGCTGCGCTTCAGTGGCGACGGTGCCATGCCGGACATGCGCACGCAGGGCAACCAGGTGGTGGTCGACATCGCCAACGCCGAACTGCCGGCGCAATTGCAGCGCTCGCTGAACGTGGTGGATTTCGCCACCCCGGTACAGCGAATCGACCCTGCCCGCAGCGGCAACGGCGCGCGTCTGGTGCTTGCCAACCAAGGCAACTTCGAGACGATGGCCTATCAGACCGGACGCGACTACATCATCGAAGTGGTTCCGCGCGCCGCCACGGCGACGCGTGCCGCCGGTGCTGCCGCGGCGACCACCGCGACCGCGCAGGCCGCCACCGGCACCGGCTATCGCGGCCGGCCGGTGACCTTCAACTTCCAGGACGTGCCGGTGCGCACCGTCCTGCAGCTGATCGCCGAAGAATCCAACCTCAACATCGTCGCTTCGGACACCGTGCAGGGCAACGTCACCCTGCGGCTGGTCAACGTGCCGTGGGACCAGGCGCTGGACATCGTGTTGCAGGCCAAGTCGCTGGACAAGCGTCGCAGCGGCAACGTGGTCTGGGTGGCCCCGCAAAGCGAGATCGCCGCATTCGAACAGGCCAAGGAAGACGCCCGCATCAACCTCGAGAACCGCGCCGAGCTGGTCACCGAGTACATCCCGATCAACTACGCCAACGCCGAGGACCTGGCGCGGCTGATGACCGAGGATGCCAAGAGCAACACTTCCCAGAGCCGCAGCGGTTCCGGAAGTGGCATTGAGCAGTTGAATCGCGGGTTTCTGTCTCCTAGGGGCAGCATCAGCGCCGACCGTCGCACCAACACGCTGCTGGTGATTGACATCCCGGGGCGCATGGACGAGATCAAACGCTTGGTTCATATGCTGGACAAGCCCGTGGACCAAGTGGTCATCGAAAGTCGGATCGTCATTGCCAACGAGAATTTCGCGCGCGAGTTGGGATCCAAGTTCGGCATCAGCGGCAACAAGGACAACGCCTATTTCAGCGGTGATTTGAGTGCCAACAGCGCGAACCGCAACTCGGACGCAGATGCTTCACGCAGGAATGCTGAACTGCAGCGCTCCTACGCCGATGCCGTCAACGCATGGGTGGCTGGCGGTCGCGTGGGGCCGGTGCCGACACCGCCTGTGCCGGTTGCCGCGAGCATTACTCGTGGTCTGATGAGCAACCTGCCGCAGGCGCTGGTGCAGAACTCCGCCGGCGCGCTGGCGCTGTCGATCCTCAATGCCGGTTACCTGTTGGATATAGAACTGTCGGCGATGCAGACGGAAGGACGGGGCGAGATCATCTCCAACCCCCGGATTGTCACGAGCAACCAGCGGGAAGCCGTCATCAGGCAAGGTGAGGAAATCGGCTATCTGACGATGACGGGTGGTGCGGGTGGGCAACAGGCACTTCCACAAGTCGAATTCAAGGACGTCGTGCTGGAACTCAAGGTCACGCCTACCATCACGAACGACGGGAGAGTGTTCTTGACCATGGACATCCTCAAGGACGATCTTGCTGGGTTCGTGAATACCGGCGTGGGTCAAGTGCCGAGAATCTCTACACGGCGAGTGACAACAGCGATTCTGGTTGAGGACGGACAAACCGTGGTCGTGGGTGGTGTCTACGAGTTCAGCAACATGCAGGAACTCAGGAAGGTGCCGTTCCTGGCCGATATCCCGGTCATCGGCAACCTGTTCCGCAACCGCAATCGCAGCAACAACAAGGCCGAACTGCTCGTCTTCGTGACCCCGAAGGTGATCAAGGTGGCGCAGCGCTGATCGACGCTGACTGCCGACCCGACGACGGCGCCAATCGGCGCCGTCGTCGTTTTCGGCCGAGGGGCGGGAACCTGTTCATCCCGGATCGGTCAAACTGGCGGCCACCACGCCGCATCCGGATCCCGAATGGACGTCACTGCTGCCGAACCGACCCGCCTGCATCAGGCGTTCGCGCGCCTGCGCGATGACCTGTCGTCGGAAATCGTCGGCCAGGGGGCGTTGATCGAACGGCTTTTGATTGCCCTGCTGGCCGACGGCCATTTGCTGGTCGAAGGCGCGCCCGGATTGGCCAAGACCAGCGCCGTGCGCGCATTGGCCGCGCGCCTGGATGCGGAATTCGCACGGGTGCAGTTCACGCCGGATCTGTTGCCTGCCGACCTGACCGGTACCGAGGTGTTCCGGCCGAACGAAGGGCGTTTCGAGTTTCAGCCCGGCCCGATTTTCCATCCATTGCTGCTGGCCGACGAGATCAACCGTGCCCCGGCCAAGGTGCAGTCGGCGTTGCTGGAGGCCATGGGCGAGCGACAGGTGACGGTTGGCGGGCGCACCTGGCCATTGCCGGAGTTGTTCCTGGTGATGGCCACGCAGAACCCGATCGAGCAGGAGGGCACCTTCCCGCTGCCCGAGGCGCAGCTCGACCGTTTCCTGATGCACGTGCGCATCGGTTATCCCGAGGCCGAAAGCGAAACCGAGATCCTGCGTTTGGCGCGCGCGCGCGCGCGCCGACAGATGCAGGCACCGGCCCCCGCGGCGCCGCGGATGCCGTTGGCCGACGTCTTCGCCGCCCGCGAAGCGGTGCTCGACCTGCACGTCGCGCCGCAACTGGAGCGTTATCTGGTTGAACTGATCCTGGCATCGCGTGATCCCGGCCGCTACGACAAGGCCTTTGCGAGTCGCATTGCCTGGGGCGCGAGTCCACGCGGCTCGATCGCGCTGGAGCGCTGTGCACGGGCGCGCGCCTGGCTTGAAGGGCGCGATTTCGTCACCCCCGACGACGTCCGCGCGATGGCCCCGGACGTGCTTCGCCACCGCATCCTCCCCAGCTACGAAGCCACGGCGGAGGGCTGGGATGGCGAGCGCCTTGTCACCGAACTGCTGCGCGTGGTGCCGTTGCCGTAGGCGCGGGGCGAGTGTGGAGCGGTGACCCCGGAGTGTTGAGGATCAACGGGAATATCCCGGACGTGGCACGCGCCACCCCCCCACACCTCGCACTCACTCCTCACTTCTCGGTCCTCACTTCTCACTTCTCATTCCTCGCTCCTCACCACCATGCCCGAACCTTCTCCGACAACCGGCATCACCCCGAGCCTGTCCGAGCTCGTGGGTTTGCGCGCGCTGGTGCTGGATCGTGGTGTGGCACGGCGGGGTTGGCACGGCCAGTCGGGGCAATCGGCCTCACCCTTGCGGGGTCGCGGCATGGAGTACGCGGAGTCGCGCGAATACGCTGACGGCGACGATGTGCGCCATGTCGATTGGCGACTGACGGCGCGGACCGGTCGCACCCACACCAAGCTGTTCCAGCCCGAGCGCGAGCGGCTGAGTCTGGTGGTTGCGGACACCGCCGCCACGCTTTACTTCGGCACCCGGCAGCGGTTCAAGTCGGTGCAGGCTGCGCGTGCCGGTGCAGTCGCGGCGTGGCGTGCCGTGCGTGACGGCGATCGCATCGCAGCGCTGCGCGGCAGCCATCGCGACCCGCCGGTCACGCCCGCCGTCGGGCCTCGCGGTGCATTGCGTGTCCTTGACGCGCTGGTTCGCTGGTACACCGCGCCCCCCGACGAGGATGCCGGCTTGAGCGTCGCGCTGGATCATGCGCAGCGGCTGCTGCGTCCGGGTTCGCGCCTGCTGGTGCTTGCTGACCCGGCGAGCATCGAGTCGGTGCCTTCGCGGCGCTGGGCGGCGCTGGCGTTGCACAACGCGGTCACGGTTTTGCTGCTGACCGACCCGCTGGAGCAGCATCCGCCCGCACGACGGCTGCCGTTCACGGTCGGAAGCGACGAGCCGTCGGCGCGCGTCGAGATCGACTTGGCGGACGAGGCCCATCGGCGCCGTTGGGCGGAGCATTTCCGCGCGCCGCTGCTTGCGGCGCTTGAACGACTGCCGGCACTCGGGATCGAGGTCCAGGAACTGGCCAGCGACGCACCCAGTGACGGCTGGCTGCCGGGACGTGGAGTGCGGGCGGCATGAGTGCTGCGTCGCTGCCCTTGCGCGACATCCATCTGCACGCGGCACCGGCGTGGTGGCCGCCGGCGCCCGGCTGGTGGTTGCTGTTGGCGGCGTTGGTGCTGGTCATCGTGATCGTGGGCACACGCTGGCTCCGCCGACGCCGTCATCGTCGAACGCTCGAGGCGCTGTTCGATCGCTCGCTGGCCACCGCCGACACGCCGGTCGCGCAGGTGGCGGCGATGTCCGAGTTGCTGCGGCGTGCCGCGCGTCGGGTCGACGTCGGGGCCGATCGCCTGGACGCCGCCGGATGGCGCGCGCTGCTGGCTGCCGACAGCCGCAACGTGCCGCCGCTGTCGCCGGAGCAGGTGGCCATGCTGGTGGAGGGCGGGTATCGCCCGGACTTGCCTGCCGCGCAGGTGGCGGCGCTGCGTGCCGATGTTCGTGCGCGCTTCCTTGCCTGGATGGGGGCGGAGCGGTGAATGCGCTGTTGGCCATGGCTCCGCAGGGCTTTGCCGGGTTCGCGTGGCCCTGGCTGCTGCTGGCCTTGCCGCTGCCATGGCTGGCACGTCGTGTGTTGCCGTCCGCGCCGACGGCGGTGCCGGCGTTGCGTGTTCCGTGGCCCGTGGAGCAACTGCAGGCGATCGCGGATGGTCGCGGGTTGCGCCGGGCGGTCGGGATCGGGCTGATCGCGTGGTTGGGTTGGGCCATGCTGTGCGTGGCGGCCGCACGCCCGCAACAGTACGGCGAGGTCATCCAACCGCCGTTGTCGGGTCGTGACCTGATGCTGGCGCTGGATCTGTCCGGCAGCATGGGCGAGGGCGACATGGTGCTGGGCGGGCGGCCGGTCGACCGGCTGACCGCGGCCAAGGCGGTGCTGGCGGATTTCCTCGACCGGCGTCGCGGTGATCGCGTGGGCATGATCGTGTTCGGTCAACGTGCCTACGTGCTGACGCCGCTGACCCTCGACCACGACAGCGTTCGCGAGCAGTTGCTGGACGCGGTGGTCGGCCTGGCCGGCCGTGAGACCGCGATCGGTGACGCCATCGGCCTGGCGGTGAAGCGGCTGGCGTCGCAGCCGGAGGGACAGCGCGTGCTGGTGCTGCTGACCGATGGCGTCAACACGGCCGGGCAGATGACGCCGGAGCGCGCCGCGCAACTGGCCGGCGACTACGGCGTGCGTGTGCACACTATCGCCTTCGGTGGTGAAAGTGGCGGTTTCACCCTGTTCGGCATACCCATCGGCGGCATGGGTGGTGCCGAGGACAGCTTCGACGAGGCTGGACTGCAGCGCATTGCCGTGCTGACCGGTGGGCGGGCCTTCCGCGCGCGCGACATGGCCGAACTGGCCGGCATCTATGCCGAAATCCAGCGCCTGGAGCCGGTGCAGCAACCGGGTCAGGCGGTGCGTCCGGTCCACGAACGCTACATCTGGCCCTTGGGGTCCGGACTGGCGCTGTTGCTGCTGGCGGCGGTATTGGCCGGACGCAGGATGGGCACGTGATCGAGCCAGTCTTCGAGCTTGCCGCGTTCCGCTTCCTGCGCCCCTGGTGGCTGCTGGCGCTGTTGCTGCTGCCGGTGCTGGCCTGGCGCTGGCGGGCGTGGCAGCGACGGCGCAATGCCTGGCGGGACCTCGTCGACGCGCATTTGCTGCCGCACCTGCTGACGACATCGGACCGCCGTCGCCGCTGGCCGTGGATATGGCTGCTTGCGATTGCCGTTGGCGTGCTGGCGCTGGCAGGGCCGAGTTGGCGTGCTGGCAGCCTGCCCTTGTGGCAGACGCATTCTCCCTTGGTCATTGCCGTGGACCTGTCGGAGCCGGCGCTGGCGACGGACCTGCCGCCGTCGCGGCTGCTGCAGGCGCGAACACGCATCGCCACGCTGCTGGCCAAGCGCCACGCCGGACAGGTCGGCCTGGTGGCCTATTCCGGCGACGCCTATACCGTGGCACCGCTGACCGACGACGTGGCCAACATCGCGCTGTTCCTGGATGCACTGGCGCCGGACGTGATGCCGGACTTCGGTGCCGACTTGCCGCATGGTGATGCTGGTCGTGCCATCGTCCATGCCAGACGCCTGCTGCAGCGGGCCGGTTTCAGCGAGGGCACGATCCTGCTGCTGGCGGCTGGCGCGCCGGCCGATGCGCGCCGCGAAGCTGCCGCTGCGGCGACACTGGGGTTCCGCACGTCGGTATTGGCTCTGGGACGCGCCGAAGGTGGCGATTACCCGCGGATGCTGGGCGGCCCCGGCCACAGTCGCCTGGATGCCGACGCGCTGCAGGCGCTGGCGACGGCCGGTGGCGGCCGCTACGCCCAAGCCGCGCCCGCCGGTGCCGACCTGCGGGAATTGTCCGTCCTGAATCCCGCCGGCACCGCCACGGCCGCGGCGGGTGGTGAGCAGCGTCAGATCGCGCTGGACCAGGGCTTCTGGCTGCTGCCCTTGCTGCTGGTGCTGGTGCTGTGGCTGTTTCGCCGTGGCGGTGTGTTGGCGGTGCTGGCCATTGCCTTGATATTGCCGACGCTGCCGATGCCTGCCTCCGCACAGACCAGCGCCGATGTTGACAGTGCCCGTGCCGACGCCGACGTCGCCGGTGGCTGGTGGCGGCGTGCCGACCAGCAGGCCCATGCGCTGCAGCGTCTGGGCGAGGCCGCCTATCGACGCGGCGACTACGACGAGGCGGCGCAAGCGTTTGCCGCGGACGGCAGTGCCCGTGGACAGTACAACCTCGGCAACGCGCTGGCCAAGCAAGGGCGATACGAGGAGGCCATTGCGGCCTATGACCGCGCGCTGCGGCAATCACCGGACATGGCCGACGCGGTCGAAAATCGCCGGATCGTCGCTGCTGCCCAGCGCCAGCAGCCGCCGGGCGGTGGCCGCCAGCCGCAGAGCAGCCAGCCGCAGGATGGTCGATCCAATGCCGGTTCGGCCGGCGACCAGGGCGGGCAGGACCGCGGCAGCGCCGATCCGCCGCAAGGCAGTGCGCCACCGCAACCGGCATCTGCCGCGCGGGGTCAGGGACGCGAGCAAGGGGGCGGTACGCCCGCCGAGCCCTCGTCCACTGGCGACCCCGAGCAGCAGGCACAGGCCGATGCGGCCCAGCGCGAGCGGATGCAGCGTGCGCTGGAGCAGGCCCAGGGGCAGCAACAGCATGAGGACCCAGCGACAGCCCCGGACGCCGAGACCGCCGCGGAGCGCGAGCGGCGCATCGTCAACGAGGCGCAATTGCAGCGTGTCGAGGACGATCCGGGGGGGCTGCTGCGGGCCAAGTTCCGGCTGGAGCGGCAGCGGCGTCTTGACGGGGGCCGGCCATGAGCGCCGGCCGTGCGAGAAGTGCCTGGTGGTCGGGGTTGCTGCTGGTACTGCTGGCGACCGCGATGCTGCCGGTGCAGGCGCAGACCCGGGCCTGGCTGGATCGGGACCGTATCGCGCTGGGTGAAACCACCACCCTGAACATCGAGACCGACGAGCCCGGCGCGACCATGCCGGACTTCACCGGGTTGCAGCGCGATTTCCGGGTCAGTGGCCAAAGCAGTCGGCGCAGTTTCGAACCCGCCGCGGGTGGTGGCCGCACTCGCACCCTGTTTGCCGTCGCGCTGCAGCCGCGCCGCGAAGGGCAGTTGACCATTCCCCCCCTGACGGTGGGCGCGGCCCGCACCGCACCGGTGCCGCTGATGGTCGTGCCGGCGACGGCGGCCACGCCGGTGCGGGCGCGTGGCCAGGTGTTCGTCGAAAGCCATACCGACAGCGTGCAGCCGTGGGTGCAGCAGGCAGTGGGGCACGTGGTCCGCGTGTACTCGGCGGTGCCGCTGGTCTCCGGCACGCTGGAGCAGGATCCGCCGGAAGGCGCCAGCCTGCGCCGGGTCGGCGATGACGCCCAGTACAGTCGCCAGATCGATGGCCGGCGCTACACCGTGGTCGAGCGCCGCTTCCTGCTGGTACCCGATCGCAGCGGCACCTTGGAGATTCCGGGCGCGCGCTTCGATGGACAGGGCGTGGGCGCGTGGTACGACCAGCGGTTCGGCGACGGCCGGCGCGCGTTGGCGGCGGCAGGCGCGGCACGTCGCCTGCAGGTGCAGCCGCCGCCCGCGGACGCGCCGCAGCCGTGGTTGCCGTTGCGCCGACTGCAATTGCAGTGGCTGGAAGCGCCGGACGGCGCTCTGAAAGCAGGGCAACCGGCGCATGCGGTGCTGGAATTGGTCGCCGACGGCGCACAGGCCGCGCAGATGCCGGAACTGACCTTGCCGCCCGTGGACGGGTTGCAGGTGTTCCCGGAACCGCCGCAGGTCGAGGAACGATTCGTCGACGGCCGGCCGCAGTTGCGTCTGGTCCGGCGTTTCACCTTGCTCCCGGAGCAGGGCGGCGCGCTGCGACAACCGGGCCCGCGCCTGTCGTGGTGGGACGTGGCCGCTGGCGTGGCACGCACCGCCACCGTGCCGGATCTGCGGATTCAGGTGGAAGGCGGCGCTGCGGTGCCGCCGGTGGACCCGCTCGACCCGGCGCAGCAGCCCGGCGCGACATCGCAGTCGGCCGTCCCGTTCGGGGGTCGGCCGAAGCCCTGGGTGGGCGGGTTGCTGGCCTTGGCTGGCGTGCTGGGCATCGCCGGCATCTGGTGGTACCGCCGCCGCCACGAGCAGGGTGATCTTGACGGCGGGAACATCCCGTCAATGACGGAGCCACGGACCCGGCTGCGCACCGCGCTCGCCACCGGGGACCTTGCCGCCATCGAACATGCCCTGCATCTGCTGTCGGACGTGCAGACCGCCGGACTGGACGACATCATCGCCCGACTCGACGACCCCCACCAGCAAGAGGCGATGCGCCTGCTGCAACAGGCGCGCTGGCATGGCGGTGATGGCGCGGTCGCACTGCAGGCGCTGCGCGGTGCCTTCGCCAACGGCCCACGCTGGCGGACGCCCACGGCGCCGCGCCCCGGCCTGTTGCCGCCGTTGTATCCACCGTGAACGATCGCGCGCCGCCGGCCGGCGCTGCGATGATCCCGGTCAAGGCAGGCACGCGCCAACGCGGCGACACTGTCGGCATGCAATCCGCCCGCCCCACCGCCGGTTTGTCGCGTGCCGACCTGGTGCGCCTGGTGGACGCGTTCCACGACCGGGTCCAGGTCGATGCGTTGCTCGGGCCGATCTTCAATCCGGGGGTCGAGGATTGGCCGGAACACAAGGCACCTTGGTGAAGTTCTGGTCGTCCGTGGTTCTGGGTACCCGCGAGTACCGAGGCAACCCGATGGCCATGCAGGCGCGGCTGGTCTGCGGTCATGCCCAACGGATCGCGCAGAGCCTGCGCTACGGACGGGGACTGGAGCAGGCTCGCCCGGTCCCCGGTTCGGTGAAACGTCGCCGCCCGCCAACGCGGCCGGTTTGATGCGCCCGATGCGAGGGCGGACAATAGACGATTGACCCGAATCCACCCCACTGGGAGCCTGTGCATGTCCATCGTCCGCATGACCGACCTCGACCTTTCCGGCAAGCGGGTGTTGATCCGCCAGGACCTGAACGTGCCCATCGCCGATGGCCGAGTCACCTCCGACCAGCGCATCACGGCCTCGCTGCCGACCCTCGAGGCGGCGCTCGCCGGTGGTGCCGCGGTGATGGTGATGTCGCACCTCGGCCGTCCCACCGAAGGGCAGTGGAGCGCATCCGAGTCGCTGGCGCCGGTCGCGGCAAGGCTGTCGGAGCTGCTCGGGTTCGAGGTGCCGCTGGTCCGCGATTACCTGGATGGCGTCGACATTGCCCCCGGACAGGTGGTGCTGCTGGAAAACTGCCGCATGAACACGGGCGAGAAGGCGGATGACGTGGCGCTGGCAAGGCAATACGCCGCCTTGTGCGACGTGTTCGTCATGGATGCGTTCGGCACCGCGCACCGGGCGCAGGCCTCCACCCACGGCGTCATCCGCGAAGCGGCCCAGGCGGCCGGCGGGCCGCTGCTGATGGCGGAGCTGGACGCCCTCGGCAAGGCGCTGGACAACCCGGCGCGGCCGTTGCTGGCGATCGTCGCCGGCAGCAAGGTCAGCACCAAGCTGGAACTTCTGTCGTCACTCGTCGGCAAGGTCGACCAGCTGATCGTCGGCGGTGGCATCGCCAACACCTTCATTGCCGCCGAAGGCCACGCCGTGGGCCGTTCGCTGGTGGAGATGGACCTGATCGACACGGCCAGGTCCATCATGGCCGATGCGCGTACCCGCGGCGCCGAAATTCCGGTGCCCGTGGACGTGGTGGTGGCACCGGCCTTCGCTGCTGATGCCCCGGCCACCGTCAAGGCAGTCGATGCCGTGGGTCCGGAGGACATGATCCTCGACATCGGCCCGGAAACCGCCAGGCGCTATGCCGACCTGATCGCCAAGGCCGGCACGGTGGTGTGGAACGGGCCGGTCGGGGTGTTCGAATTCGACGCCTTCGGCAAAGGCACCGAGGCACTGGCCCGGGCGATCGCCGCGTCGTCGGCGTTCTCGATTGCCGGCGGTGGCGACACTCTCGCGGCCGTCGACAAGTACGGCATCGCCGAGGACGTGGGTTACATCTCCACCGGCGGCGGCGCATTCCTGGAGTTCCTCGAAGGCAAGACCCTGCCCGCTGTGGCCGCCCTGCAGGCGCGCAGCTGATGCGCGGATTGGTCGTGCTCGCCTTGTCCGGCGTCATCGGGCTGAGCGCTTGTGGCCCGGCGGCGGAGCCCGCCACGGGTGCGACATCCGTGGCGACTGATGCAGCGACCGATGCCGCGAACGCTGCCGCGATGGTCGCGTCCGTTCCCGCCGGCAATGCGCCCCTGAACACGCTCGACAGTCGCGCCGACGTCGCGCGTACCACCGAGGCGCTGGTGGCCGCGTTCACCGACAAGGGCATTACCGTGTTCAGCGTGATCGACCATGCCGCGGCCGCCTCCGAGGCGGGGCTCGCCATGCCGCCGACACGCGTCATCATCCACGGCAATCCGGCTGCCGGAACGCCGTTGATGCAGGCGCATCCGGATCTGGCGCTGGACCTGCCACTGCGGGTGCTGGTGCGCGAAGAGCCGGACGCCGCGACCCGGGTATTGTGGCGTGGACCGGCCGCCATGGAGCGCATGCAGGGCCTGCCCAACGGCATGCTCGGCCGGCTGGCGCCGGTCGACGCGTTGATCCGGAACACCGTGGCAGGTCTCGGCGCCGATCCCTGATCACGCCGCTGCCGACTGCCGCGCTGCCGCCATGCAGGCGTGCTAGCGTGCCTGTTCCTTTCGATGAGCAGCGTGGCCATGCCGCAGCGCCAGACCCGAATCGTTGCCACCCTCGGTCCCGCCAGTGATCGGCCGGGCGTGCTTGCCGGGTTGATCCAGGCCGGTGTCGACGTGGTGCGCCTCAATTTCTCGCACGGCACCCCGGACGAACACCGCGCCCGCGCCGCGGCAGTGCGCGAGGCGGCTGCTGCGGCCGGTCGCGAGATCGGCATCCTCGCCGACCTGCCGGGGCCGAAGATCCGCATCGAACGCTTCCGTGAAGGGCGGGTGCAGTTGCAGGATGGAGCCCGGTTCGACCTGCTGGCCGGCGATGCGACCGAGGCCGCGACGGGGGACGAGAACGGCGTCGGCGTCAGCTATCCGCAGCTTGCCGACGACCTGTCTGCTGGCGACGTGCTGCTGCTGGACGATGGCATGGTGCAGTTGCAGGTCGAGCGCATCGATGGTGCGCGCATCGTCACCAAGGTCCTGGGCGATGCGGTGTTGTCCGACCGCAAGGGCCTGAACAAGCTTGGTGGTGGCCTGTCGCTGGGCGCGCTGACCGAACACGATCGCGAACTCATTGGCGTCGCCGCGGAGATCGGCGTGGATTTCATCGCGGTGTCGTTCTGCCGCAGCGCCGCGGACATGGAAGACGCCCGCAACGTGGCCCGCGCCGCGGGCTGTGATGCGGCGCTGGTGGCCAAGATCGAGCGCGCCGAGGCCATCGCCAACCTGGCGGGGATCATCGATGCCAGCGACGTGGTGATGGTCGCCCGTGGCGACCTGGGCGTGGAGATCGGCGACGCGGAACTGCCAGGGCTGCAGAAGAAGATCATCCGCGAGACCCTGGCGCGCAACAAGGTGGTGATCACCGCCACCCAGATGCTGCAGTCGATGGTCGACAGCCCGCTGCCGACCCGTGCCGAAGTGCTCGACGTGGCCAACGCCGTGATCGACGGCACCGACGCGGTGATGCTCTCGGCCGAGAGCGCCGCCGGCGGTTTCCCGGTGCAGGCGGTCCAGGCGATGGCGCGCATCTGCATTGGTGCCGAAAAGCAGTTCGACCACGACACCGATTTCGAGGCCGCCGAACGCGGCTTGGAGCGGGTCGACCACGGCATCGCCATGGCCACGATGTTCCTGACCGAGCACCTGCAGGTGGCGGCGATCGTCGCCCTGACCGAGTCCGGAGGCACCGCCCGCTACCTGTCACGCTTCCGCTCGCCATCGCCGATCTATGCGCTGTCGCGGCATGCCAGTTCCCGACGGCGCATGAGCCTGATGCGTGGCGTGTTCCCGCTGGCGTTCGACAGCCGCGGGCTGCCGGCCGAAGAAGCCGCCCGCGGTGCGATTGCCTTGCTGTTCGGCAAAGGCATGTTGCCCGCCGGTGCCCGCGTCCTGTTCACCAGCGGCGACAGCATGGAGCAACTGGGGGCGACCAACACCCTGCGCATCCTCACCGTCGCCGCGATCGAACCGTCGCCGGAAATCCACGGCTGATTTGGCTTCCCGGCGCGGGAAGTTTCCCGGCCGACGGGCTATCATGGGCGTTTCCCCGCCACTGTTTGCAGGACGCCGCATAATGAGCATCGAACAGCTTGCCGAAACCGCCCGCGCCATGGTTGCCCCGGGCAAGGGCATCATCGCCATCGACGAATCCGCCGGAACCTGCCAGAAGCGTTTCGACGGCGTCGGCATCGAATGCACCGAGGAAAACCGGCGTGCCTACCGCGAGCTGCTGCTGACCGCGCCCAACGCCAGCCAGTACCTGTCCGGCGCGATCCTGTTCGACGAGACCATTCGCCAGTCCACCAAGGACGGCGTGCCGTTCGCCAGGTACATGATGGACAACGGCATGATCCCGGGCATCAAGGTCGACAAGGGTACCCATGCCCTGGCCGGGTTCCCCGGTGAAGTCGTCACCGAGGGCCTGGACGGCCTGCGCCAGCGCCTGAAGGAGTATTACCAGCTGGGCGCCCGCTTCGCCAAGTGGCGTGCGGTGATCAACATCGGCGAGGACATCCCGTCCGGCACCTGCATCGAAGCCAACGCCCACGCGCTGGCGCGCTACGCGGCGCTGTGCCAGGAGCAGGGCTTGGTGCCGATGGTGGAGCCGGAAGTGCTCATGGACGGCAACCACGACATCGACACCTGCTACGAAGTCACCGAGGTGACCCTGCGCGCGCTGTTCGATGCGTTGTACAACCACAACGTCATGCTGGAAGGCACCATCCTGAAGGCGTCGATGGTGCTGCCGGGCAAGGATTGCAGCGATTCGGCCAGTGTCGAGGAAGTGGCCGAAGCCACCCTGATGTGCCTGAAGTCGGCGGTGCCGGCGATCCTGCCGGGCATCGTGTTCCTCTCCGGTGGCCAGTCCGACCAGGACGCCACCGCGCACCTGGACGCGATGAACCGCATGGGTCCGAACCCGTGGCCGCTGTCGTTCAGCTACGGCCGTGCCATGCAGCAGGCCGCGCTGAAGCTGTGGTCGCAGGACATGAGCGGCAACTACGCCGCCGCCCAGCAGACCGTGTTCGAACGCGCCAAGGCCAACGGCCTGGCCGCGCTGGGCCAGTGGGAGGGCTGAGCCCCGGTGCCTGACCATGCCATTGCCCGATGGGCAATGGCTGCGCGGTTGAACCGCCACAACCGGACGTGCGGGCCGGACAACCCGAAGCCCGCTTGGTTGGGTGATGGCTGGCAACCGCAGCGACCGGACAGGCCGCACATTGCCGATGGGCGACAACGCCTGTTGCGACGGCACCCCCTTCCCCGCGCGGTTTGCCAGCGGCACACTCCCGTGGGCGGCCGCCGCGGACGGGGCGCCGCGCTCTTCACGACGCGGCAGCACGCGGTGCGCGAACCAGTCGACCGGACGCTCCGCAGCCCCGCACCCGTGCATTGGTGGGCCGCGCCCTGCGGCGATGATTTGCCGGTTCCCGAGGGACGCTGGGGCCGCATGGCCCGAACGTGCCGGCCGGCGCATGCGGTTGGAATCAGCCGGTTTGATACGCTCGCGCGGCACGCCGCGTCGATCAGAACGCGGCCGGGTTCACGACGCGGTGCCATGACTGCTTCGCGGCTGAACCTTCGGCAAACGCCTCGCCGACGCTGCGGTTGACCGATGTCGACCATGCCGGATGGCACACGAGGCGTGCACGGGGTCGCCGTTAAAATCGGTTGTCGATTTTTTCGTGTTTCCTCCATGCGTCCTGCCTTTCGATCGCTGATGCCGCGTGTCGCGGCGCTTCTGCTGCCTGCCGTTCTGCTCATGGCATGCGGCGAGACCGATGCCGACGGTCCCGGTGGTCCGGGCGGCGCGGGCGGCCCGGGTGGTGGCAGGGCGACGCCGGTGACCACGACCCTGGTGCAGATGCGGCCGTTCACCGAGACCGTGCGCGCTGTCGGCACCGTGCAGGCTCGCGAGTCGATCACGGTGACCTCCAAGGTCAGCGAAGTGGTCGAACAGGTGCATTTCGAAAGTGGCCAGGAGGTTGCCCGTGGTGCCCCGCTAGTGACCTTGTCCGGGCAGCAGCAGCGTGCGGCGCTGGCCGAGGCACAGGCCCAGGCACAGGAAGCCCAGCGCATGCTGGCGCGCAACCAGCAGTTGGCCGACCAGCAATTGATTGCACGCTCGCAACTGGATACCCAGCGCGCCACCCGCGACAGCGCCAACGCCCGCGTCGCGCAGATCCGCGCGCAACTGGCCGACCGCGTCGTGCGGGCCCCATTCTCCGGGGTGCTGGGCATCCGTCAGGTCAGCCCGGGCGCGCTGGTCACACCGGGCACGCCCATCGCCACGCTGGACGACATCGCCCGCGTGTACGTCGATTTCCCGTTGCCGGAGATGCATCTGTCCAGCCTGGAGCAGGGCATGCGCCTGCAGGGCGCGACCTCGGCGTGGCCGGAACGCAGGTTCGAAGGCAGCGTCAGCACCGTGGAGTCGCGCGTCGACGCCGCGACCCGCGCGGTCACCGTGCGCGCCGATTTCGCCAATGCCGAGCGTCTGCTGCGCCCGGGCATGCTGGTCAACGTCGAACTGTTCCAGACCGAGCGCAGCGCGCTGCTGGTGCCGGAGATCGCCGTCGTCCAGGTCGGTCGGGAAACCTTCGTGTGGAAGGTCGGTGCAGAGGACACGGTCGAGCAGACCATCGTCGGCGTGGGCACGCGCGTGGATGGCATGGCGGAGATCACCGAGGGGCTTGAGGCTGGTGACCGGATCGTGCTCGACGGCACCGGCAAGCTGCGACCGGGCATGCGCATCGCCGAGACGGCACCGCCGGCGACCGGGGCTGAAGCGGTGGAACCGGCAGCCGATGACGGCGGGCACTGAGTCATGATCCTGTCGGATGTCTCCATCAAGCGTCCCGTGTTTGCCACGGTCATGAGCCTGCTGCTGATCGTGCTGGGCCTGATGGCGTTCATGCGCCTGACGGTGCGCGAACTGCCGGCGATCGATCCGCCCATCGTCTCGGTCGACGTCAGCTACCCCGGCGCATCGGCCGCCGTCGTCGAGACCCGCATCACCCAACTGCTGGAAGGCGCGCTGGCAGGGATCGAAGGCATCAACACCATCGAGTCCAGTAGCCGCAACGGACGGGCATCGGTAAGCATCGAATTCACTCTGAACCGCGACATTGAAGCTGCGGCCAACGACGTGCGTGATGCGATCAGCCGGGTCGCCGGGCGCATTCCGCCGGAAGCCGATCCGCCGCGGATCGCCAAGGTCGAATCCGACGCCGACGCGATCATGTGGCTGAACATGAGCTCCAGCACCATGGACACGCTGGCGCTGACCGACTTCGCCGACCGCTACGTGGTTGACCGGCTGTCGGCGCTCGATGGCGTGGCCCAGGTGCAGGTCGGTGGCGGCCAGCGCTATGCGATGCGCATCTGGCTGGACCGCGACGAGATGACCGCCCGTGGCGTGACCGTCGGGGACGTGGAAAGCGCGCTGCGCACGGAAAACGTGGAACTGCCGGCCGGCAGCATCGAATCGGCGACCCGTGACTTCACCCTGCGGGTGGAGCGTGATTTCCGCGAGCCCGAGCAGTTCCGGCGCATCCCGCTGCGCAAGGGCGCCGACGGCTATGTTGTGACGCTCGGCGACGTGGCCCGGGTCGAGGTCGGGCCCAGCGAGCGCCGCGCCTACCTGCGCAGCAACTTCCAGCCCAACGTCGGCCTCGGCATCGTCCGCACCTCGACCGCCAACGCGCTCGACGTGGCCCGCGCCGCGCGCGCCGAGGCCGAACGCATCCAGCAGACGCTGCCCGCGGGGACCGAGATCTTCGTCGCCTCCGACAACACGGTGTTCATCGACGCCTCGATCAAGCGCGTGTACTGGACGCTGGCCGAGGCCGCCATCCTGGTGGTGGCGGTGATCTGGCTGTTCCTTGGCTCGTTCCGTGCAGCGCTGATCCCCGCGGTGACCTTGCCGGTGTGCATCATCGCCGCGTTCATCGCCCTGTATGCATTCGGCTATTCGATCAACCTGCTGACCCTGCTGGCGCTGGTGCTGTGCATCGGTCTGGTGGTGGATGACGCCATCGTCGTGCTGGAGAACGTGCAGCGACGTGCCGACCTGGGCGAACCGCCGTTGGTCGCGGCCAAGCGCGGCACGCGGCAGGTGGCGTTCGCGGTGATCGCGACCACCGCGGTGCTGGTGGCCGTGTTCCTGCCTGTCGGTTTCATGGAAGGCAATACCGGGCGGCTGTTCCGCGAGTTGTCGGTGGCGCTGGCCGGCGCGGTGGCGCTGTCGGCGTTCGTGGCGCTGACCCTGACCCCGATGATGTGTTCGCTGATGGTGCGGCCACATTACAAGGAGACCGGCTTCAACGCGTGGATGAACCGCATGCTCAAGCGCGTCAGCGACGGGTATGGTCGGCGCATCGGACAGCTGGTGGCCTTGCCCAGTGCCCGCATCGCGTTGCTGGTGGCGCTGGCGATGGGCGTGTGCGTGGCACTGGCCGCCGTGCTGTTCGGGCGCGTGCCCAGCGAACTGGCACCATCGGAAGACCGCGGCCGTTTCTTCATCAGCATCGACGGTCCGGAAGGCGCGGGCTTCGACTACACCGTCGAGCAGGTGCAGCAGGTCGAGCGCGTGCTTGCGCCGTACATCGGTGAAGACAAGCCGATCGTGCGGGCCAACTCGCGGGCGCCGCGCGGCTGGGGTGGTGGCGAGGAAATGCACACCGGCCACATCATCGTGTTCATGCAGGACTGGGACAAGCGAGACGTCGCCACCGAGTCGGTGGTCAACGAACTGCGCGGCCCGTTGAGCCAACTGCCGGCCGTGCAGGTGCGTGCGATGGCACCGGGTGGTCTGGTCGGTGGTCGCGGCGGTGGGCGTTTCGCCATGGTGCTGGGCGGGCCGAATTACGAAGAACTGGTGCAGTGGCGCGATCGCATGATGGCCCGGATGGACGAGTATCCAGGACTGTTGTCGCCGGATTCCGACTACAAGGAAACCCGCCCGCAGATGCGCATCAACATCGACCGCGTGCGTGCGGCCGACTTGGGCGTGTCGGTCTCGGAAATCGGCCGCACCCTGGAGACGATGATGGGCTCGCGCCGAGTCACCACATTCGTCGAGGACGGTCGCGAATACGACGTCGTCGTGCAGGCCGACCGCCTGGACCGCATGACCCCGGCCGACCTGGCCGTGACGCAGGTCCGCGGCCGCGACGGGCTGGTGTCGCTGTCCAACCTGGTGACGCTGAGCGAACTGGCCGAGCCGGGACGCTTCAACCGCTTCAACCGGCTGCGTGCAATCACCGTGACCGCGGAACTGGCGCCGGGCACGACCATGGGCGAAGCCATCGAGTGGGCGCAACAGACGGCGGCCAGCGAGTTGCCCGGTTATGCCCAGATCGACTGGAAAGGTGAAGCCCGCGAATATCTCAACGCCGGCAGTGCGGTGATGCTGACCTTCGGCATGGCCTTGCTGATCGTGTTCCTGGTGCTGGCCGCGCAGTTCGAAAGCTTCGTGCATCCGTTCGTGATCATGCTCACCGTGCCGCTGGCGGTGCTGGGCGCGTTGATCGGCATCTGGGTCACGGGTGGCTCGCTCAACCTGTTCTCGCAGATCGGCATCGTCATGCTGGTGGGCTTGGCGGCGAAGAACGGCATCCTGATCGTCGAGTTCGCCAATCAGTTGCGCGACGATGGCCGCAGCGTGCGCGAGGCCATCGCCGAGGCCTCTGCGGTGCGCCTGCGCCCGATCCTCATGACCGCCCTTGCCACCGTGGTTGGCGCGGTCCCGCTGGTGGTGGCCGGCGGACCGGGTTCCGCCAGCCGCGGCGCGATTGGCGTGGTGATCATCTTCGGCGTGTCCTTCGCGACCCTGCTGAGCCTGTTCGTGGTACCGGCCCTGTACGCGCTGATGGCACCCTTCACCCGTTCGCCGGATGCGGTGAAGAACAAGCTGGAAGCGCTGGAGGCGCGGACGCCCAACGTCGGCGCACACGTGCAGGCCTCCTGACGCCGCCGCGACCGATTGGCTGCCGACGATTGACTGCCAATCGGCGCTTCAGGCCGCGCGTACAATCGCCGGATGCTGGAAGTCGCTCCCGGAGTACTGGTGCGTCCTTGGCGTCTCGGCGATGCCGCGGCATGCCGATGATGCCGGGGTCCAGCGTGGCCTGAGCCATCGCTCTCCGCATCCCTACACGCACGCCGACGCGGATGCGTTCCTGCGGGGCGAGGTATGCCGCTGGCGCATGCCTGGGCAATCGAAGTCGATGGCGAGGCAAGTGGCGGCATCGGCCTGACACCCGGCACCGGCGAGCGCGCCGTCGGTACCGATTTCGGCTACTGGCTCGGTCGCTCGCACTGGGGACGGGCCATCATGACCCGGGTCGTCCGCGTCTGCGCGCCGTGGGCCATGGATACCCACGCCCTGCATCGGTTGCAGGCGTGCGTGTTCGACTTCAACCACGCTTCGGTGCGCGTGCTCGAACACAACGGATTCGTCGAGGAGGGACGAATGCGTCGTGCCGTGTGCAAGGATGGCGTGTTGCATGACCTGCGGCTGTTCGCGCGTCTGCGATGCGAGCATCTGTCGTCGCAGGAGTGAATTCATTCGCGACCGGTCGGGCGACGCTGTTCCGGCCCGCCACCGGATCGATCGCGTGCAACCGCTGCAGCACCTCGTGCAGGCGAGGTGCTGCAGCGGCGGGGGCGGTGGTGTCGTCAGCCGCCGCCGATGCGGCTGGCGGCAGCGCGGCCCATGAAGAACAGCACCGCGGCGATCACCAGGAAGGCGACGAACAGGATCTTGGCCAGTCCGGCCGAGGCCCCGGCGATGCCGCCGAAACCGAGGGCGCCGGCGATCAGTGCGATGACGGCGAAAATGATGGCCCACTTGAGCATGCTGATTCTCCTTGCGATACGGGTGTCGCGTGGCGCGACGTGGGTCCACCCTCACATGGCGGCAGTCGCCAGCGCGTGAATCGTTGCGCATGGCAGGTCCAAATCGGTAACAATCGGCCCTTCGTGCGCCGTGCATGAGCCGACGGGGAGCCGTGTCTTGGAACAGTTCGTCAACACCCTCAACAGCTGGGTATGGAGCCCGCCACTGATCTGGTTGTGCCTTGGTGCCGGCCTCTACTTCAGCTTGAGAACGCGGTTCCTGCAAGTGCGCCACGTCAAGGAAATGATGCGGCTGCTGTTGAAGGACAACCGCTCGGAAGCCGGCGTGTCCTCGTTCCAGGCGCTGGCGTTGTCGCTCTCCGGGCGCGTCGGCATCGGCAACATCGCCGGCGTGGCCACGGCCATCGCCTTCGGCGGCCCCGGTGCCGTGTTCTGGATGTGGGTGGTGGCCTTCCTCGGCGCGTCCACCGCCTACATCGAATCCACGCTCGGTCAGCTTTACAAGGAAAAGGATGACGAAGGGCGTTATCGCGGCGGGCCGGCCTACTACATCGAAAAGGCGATGGGGCAGAAGTGGTACGCATGGGTCTTCGCCATCGTCACCATCATCGCCACCGGCTTCCTGCTGCCCGGCGTGCAGGCCAACGGCATCGCCCAAGGCATGACCAATGCCTTCGGCGTGCCGCCGACGGCCACGGCGACCGTGGTGGTGGTGTTGCTGGGCTTCATCATCTTCGGCGGGGTCAAGCGCATTGCCGCGGTGGCCGAGTTCGTGGTGCCGTTCATGGCGCTGGCCTACATCCTGGTGGCGCTGGTGATCATGTTCCTCAACGCCGAGCGCCTGCCGGAGATGGCGGCGCTGATCTTCCGCAGCGCATTCGGCATGGAAGCGGCCTTCGGCGCGATCCTGGGCCTGGCGATCGAATGGGGCGTCAAGCGCGGCATCTATTCCAACGAAGCCGGGCAGGGTACCGGCCCGCACCACGCCGCGGCCGCCGAGGTTTCGCACCCGGCCAAGCAGGGACTGGTGCAGGCGTTCTCGGTGTACGTCGACACGCTGCTGGTGTGTTCGGCCACCGCGTTCATGATCTTGTCGACCGACATGTACAACGTGGTCAACTCCGCCGGTGGCTTCTTTTACGAGCACCTTCCGGGGGTCGAGGTCGGGCCGGGCTTCGCCCAGCACGCGGTCGAGTCGGTGTTGCCCGGCTACGGTGCCGGGTTCGTGGCGCTGGCACTGTTCTTCTTCGCGTTCACCACGCTGATGGCCTACTACTACATGGCCGAAACCAACATCGCCTACATCAACCGCAAGGTGCATCGGCCGTGGCTGACGTTCGTCCTTCGCATCGTGCTGTTGGCGGCAGTGACCTTCGGCGCGGTCCGCACGGCGGGCATGGCGTGGACCCTGGGTGACATCGGCGTCGGCATGATGGCTTGGCTCAACATCGTTGCCATCCTGATCCTGCAGCGGCCGGCCCTGGCCGCATTGCGCGACTACGAGGCGCAGAAGAAATCCGGCATCGTCGATCCGGAGTTCGACCCGGACGCCCTGGGCATCCGCAATGCCACCCTCTGGCAGCAGCGCAAGCGCAGCCGGGATGCCCTTGCGGCCTCTGCAGCGCCGCCGGCCGCGTCGACGGACGTGAAAACGGACTGAGGCACGAAGTGAGCGGACCCTGGAAGCGGGCGTCGCCGGCACGTGGTGCCGGCGGCGGGCAGCAGCGGCGCGACGAGTTGCGCGTGCATGGCGTCAATGCCGTGCGCGAGGTGTTCGCCCGCCGGCCTCAGGCACTGCGCAAGCTGTACCTGACGCAGTCACGGCTGTCCGGATTCGCCGACGTGATGCGATGGTGCGCGGCGAACCGCATCGGTTATCGCATCGTCGAGGACGATGACCTGCGCCGATTGGCCGCTTCCTCGCACCACGAGGGCGTGGTGGCCGACGTGCTGCGCGAACCGGTCGAGCCCTTGTCCGAGTGGTTGGCGGCGCTGCCGGATGGTCCGTGCTGCCTGTTGTGGCTGGATGGCGTCGGCAACCCGCACAACCTCGGCGCGATCCTGCGCAGTGCCGCGCATTTCGGCGTGGCTGCGCTGCTGGTGCCCGACTCGGGCGAGTTGCAACTGTCCGGCGCCGCCGCGCGTGTGGCCGAAGGTGGTGCCGAACACGTCCGGCTGGTGGCACTGTCCGACAACGGCCGCAGCGATCTGGCTGCATTGCGCGCCGCGGGGTTCACCACTGCGGCCACGCTGGTATCCGGCGGTGATGAGCTGTTTGCCGCGTCGTTGCCGGCGCGGCTGGTGTACGTGATGGGCGAAGAGCAGTCAGGGATGGACCGCGGCCTGGCCGCCGCCTGTGACCTGCGGCTGTCGATTCCCGGCAGTGGCGCGGTGGAAAGCCTCAATGTGGCCGCGGCGACCGCGGTGTTCCTTGCCGCATGGGCGGCGGCCGTGCAGGCCGCATAGAGGGCAGCTCACTGCCTTTCTTGCGATCGACCGCCAAGCGCAACCCGCTCGGCACTGCCGCACAGGCAGGCCGGCGCGGCTGCGGCAGGCTCAAGGCGCGGGCGCCTCGGTCTGGCTGCCGAAGCTGCCTTCGGCCTGCGCGGCCAGGTAGGCGAACACGGTGTAGGCGGCGACGTTCTGGGCGATGGCTTGCGGATCGATCTTGTCGAAGGTGTCGTCCGGCGTGTGGTGGTAGTCGAAGTAGTCG
>JAUNRQ010000057.1:10826-11818 GCA_030535605.1 Pseudoxanthomonas suwonensis | reverse complement strand
CATCCACCGAAGCCGTTCTCCAATAATCAGTGGTCCGAAGAAGTCGAGCAGGTCAACAGCACGGCATTTGGTCATTCGAACACCGCAAACGCCAAACACAGCAGCGCGTTCGGCCGCGCAAACTCGACCGGGGGCGAGAACAGCAGTGCCATGGGCAACCGGAACGAAGCCACCGGAGCCAACAGCAGCGCCTTGGGCGCTTCGAACAAGGCGACTGGCGGCAACAGCAGCGCCATCGGCCATGTCAACACCGCCATCGGCGCCGGCAGCAGCGCGGTGGGCCGCGCCAACACTGCCACCGGCCAGGACGCCAGCGCGCTCGGCCGCGGCAACGTCGCCCGCGGCTGGCACAGCAGCGCCATGGGGTTCAATGCCTCCGCCGCCGGTTATCGCTCGCTGGCGATCGGTGGCTGGTTCGACCGCGATGGCGATGGTGCCATCGCCGCGGACCTTGACCTGGATGCGGATGGCGTCAACGAGTCCTACAGCGAATCCGCCTACACCACCGGCAAGAGCGCACTGGCGGTGGGCCTGGGTGTGTCCAGCACGGCTGACTACGCCAGCGCGATGGGCGTGGACAGCAAGGCCTCTGGCCTCAACTCGCTGGCGGTGGGTTATGGCAGCAACGCGGGAGGCTTCAGTTCCACCGCGCTCGGCCGCGCCAACACCGCCACCGGCAGCGGTTCGTTCGCGCTGGGCTACGTCAACTCGGCCACCGCCTACGGCGCCAGTGCGGTAGGCTTCAACAACACCGCAACCGCCGACTACGCCAGTGCCATCGGCGTGGACAGCCAGGCTTCCGGCACCAATTCGCTGGCGGTGGGTTATGGCAGCAAGGCCGAAGGTTTCAGCGCCAGCGCCATCGGCCGCGCCAACACGGCCAGCGGCAGCGGCGCCTTCGCGCTGGGCTACGTCAACTCCGCCACTGGAAACGGCTCAAGCGCCATCGGCTACAACAACACCGCCAGCGGGCTCAACAGCACGGCGATCGG
>JAUNRQ010000057.1:0-10816 GCA_030535605.1 Pseudoxanthomonas suwonensis | reverse complement strand
GCAACCGCAGCGTGGCATCGGGCACCGGCAGCACCGCGATCGGCTACCAATCCGTGGCCGAGCGCAACTACACGGTCTCGGTGGGCAAGGCCGGCGCGGAGCGCCAGATCATCCACGTCAAGGCCGGCACCGCACCGACCGACGCGGTCAACGTGGCACAGCTGAATGCGGCGATGAGTTCGATGGGTGCCGCCGGCGCCTTCGGCCAGAGCTTCTCGATCGCCGGGGTGGAGTACGGAACGGTGGGCGAGGCGCTGGCGGCGATCAACACGCGGATGGGCTGGGCGGCCGGCGGCACGCAGGTGGTGGGCATGGCCACTGGCGCGCCGCAGCCGGTGGATGCCGACGCCCAGGCGCAGGCCTTGGCCTCGGCGCAAGCCTATGCCGATCGTACCGCCACCCAGGCGGTGACCACCGCCAACAGCTACACCGATGCGCGCTTCACTGCGTGGGAAGACACCTTTGCCCAGTACCAGGACACCTTGGATGCACGCTTCCGGCAGACTGACCGGCGCATCGACGAGGTCGGTGCGATGGGCGGGGCGATGAGCGCGGCGGCGATGAACACCGCCGGGTTGCAGGGCAACAACCGCATCGGGGTCGGCGTGGGTTCGCAGGGCGGTCGACAGGCGCTGGCCGTGGGCTACCAGCGGATGGTCTCCAACCGGGCCAGCGTCTCGCTCAGCGGCGCCTTCACCGGCAACGAGCGCAGCGTGTCGGTGGGTGCCGGCTTCAGCTGGTGACCACGCAGAGACAAGCCGTCCCCTGAAGTCAAGGGGAATGCAACAGGACGAAGGCGGGAGAATCCCGCCTTCGTCCTTTGGCTACCAGTCTGGCTGCCGCTTCGCAAGGGGCTTGCCTGCCGGCATCACGCATCAGCGCACACTACCCTATCCGCCCATCACCGCGGGCGTCGCAATCACTGCACCCGCCGCCGCAACCAGTTCAGCAGGTCGATGCGGGTGATCAGGCCGAGGAACTTCTCGCCATTCATGATGATGGCGACGTGTCCGCGGTCGAACACCGGCAGCAGCGCTTCCACCGGCGCGGTCACGTCGATGCGGTCAAGCTTGCTGACCATCGCCGTGGACACCGGGTCCTTGAAGCGCTCCTCGTTGCCGTACACGTGCAACAGCACGTCCGATTCGTCGACGATGCCAACCAGCGCCTCGCCGTCCAGCACCGGCAGCTGCGAGACGTCGTAGAGCTTCATGCGTTGGTAGGCGGTCATCAGCAGGTCGCCCGGCGCCACCACCACGGTGTCGCGCTGGCTGTACGGGCGCAGGATCAGATCGCGCAGGTCGCCGTGCTGTTCACGCTCGATGAAGCCGTTGTCCAGCATCCAGTAGTCGTTGTACATCTTCGACAGGTACTTGTTGCCGGTGTCGCAGACGAACACCAGCACGTTCTTCGCTTCGGTCTGCTCCTTGCAGTACTTCAGCGCCGCCGCCAGCAGGGTGCCGGTCGAGGAGCCGCCG
The DNA here is from genome assembly GCA_030535605.1 of Pseudoxanthomonas suwonensis. Taxonomy (GTDB): domain Bacteria; phylum Pseudomonadota; class Gammaproteobacteria; order Xanthomonadales; family Xanthomonadaceae; genus Pseudoxanthomonas_B; species Pseudoxanthomonas_B suwonensis_B. The sequence goes on along the minus strand of JAUNRQ010000057.1, from coordinate 9,338 downwards.
AGGATGCCTTCGGCCTCCAGCAGTTCGCGCGCGGTGAGGAAACTTTCCTTGTCGCTGATGGCATAGGCCTTCTTCACCCGGCTGAAGTCGGAAATGCTTGGGAGGAAGTCCTCGCCGATGCCCTCCACCATCCAGCTGGCGGATTTTTCGCTGAGCGTGCCCTGATTGATGTATTCCTCGAGGATCGAGCCGACCGGGTCGGCCAGCACCAATTCGGTGCGCGGGGACTTCGCGGCGAAGCAGCGCGACAGGCCGGTCATCGTGCCGGAGCTGCCGCAGCCGAAGACGATGGCATCCACGCCACCGACTTCGGCCATCTGCTCGAGGATCTCCGGGCCGGTGCCGTGCTCGTGCGCGGCCGGGTTGTCGTCGTTGCCGAACTGGTTGACGAAATACGCGCCGGGCGTTTCGCGGGCGATGCGCTCGGCCATGTCCTGGTAGTAGTCGGGATGGCCCTTGGCCACGTCCGAGCGGGTCAGGCGCACTTCGGCGCCCATGGCCTTGAGGTTGAAGATCTTCTCGCGGCTCATCTTGTCCGGCACGACCAGGATGAGCTTGTAGCCCTTCTGCCGGGCCACCAGCGCCAGCCCGATGCCGGTGTTGCCGGCAGTGCCCTCCACCAGCGTGGCGCCGGGCGTGATGTCGCCGCGCTTCTCCGCCGCCTCGATCATGCTTACGCCGATGCGGTCCTTGATCGATCCGCCGGGGTTGTGGCTTTCCAGCTTCAGGAACAGCCGGCAAGGGCCGGTGTCCAGGTGACGGGCTTCGACGATGGGCGTGCGCCCGATGAGTTCGAGCACGCTGGCGTGGATGGACATGGATGACGTCGCTGTCGTTGGGTCTGGCCCCATTATCGGCGCAGCGACGCGGACGTGTCAGCGCATGGCGCGACAGTGGACGCCAACATGAACGGCACGAAGGGGCTGGCGCGGGCGGCGGCCGTCCTGACGAGGAAGGGACCGCCGCCCGCGGCAACGTGGACGGGGGCCGGCAACGGGCATCGGGCCCGCGCGGCTGGCAACGCTAGTGCGCTGCTTCGTACATCCGCAGCAGCCGCTCCTTGGCGGCCAGCTTCTCACGCTTCATTTGCGACAAAGTGGTCTCGTGGATCGGCAGCACGCCCAGTTCGGCGTCATGCACCTGCTTGTCCAGCTCACGATGGCGAAAATACAGCTGACGGAACTCGACATTGGCTTTCATCATGGCTTCGAGTTCCTGCCGGGATTGTCCTTCGAACATGTTGGCCTCCGGGTTCTGCGAGGGATGTGCCTGCGGAGCAGGCGGGGGGACGGCGACCGGGGCGGCCGCCGGAAACCAGAACGCCCCGGCCAAGGGCACGGGGCGTGGATGTGGGCATCGGGTTGTCATGAGCCGGGCCGGACGCCCCCTGCAGCATTCCCGCAAGCCGGCTGGCGGCGGGTGATGGCTGCTGCGGATCGGACGCTGAGGGCATCGTGGTCTCCGGCTCGGGAGGTGGCCGCATCGCGCACCTCACCGGTCGGATCCCACGCTACTCCGGTGCCGTCGGGTTGGCAACCCCGCGACCAGCGTGTGAAGGCGGGTTTGATACGGGTTTAACGCCCGGGTTCATCCGGCGTTGCCAACGGCCGGATTCCCGGGCGCAGACCACTGCGCGGGCGACCGAGCCGCCGCGGCGATATCAGCGCGGGTCGCGGGACTTCGAGCGTTCCTGCTGGCGCAGCAACTCCGCCTCCTGACGTGCCAATTCAGCCTCGCGGGCACGGGCCGCACGCAGACGCTCGGCTTCGGCGCCGCCGACGCTGTCGATCAGGTCCTCGGCTTCCTGCCGCGCCAGGGCCTCCGCCTCGGCCGCTTCGCGCAACCGCTGGGTCTCCTCGGCCTGCATCCGTGCTTCCAGCCGCAGGCGCTCGGCCTCGGCACGGGCGCGGGCGGCTTCCTGACGGGTGGCTTCCAGCAGCAACTCGCTGCGGGTGCGGTCCAGGCGCTCGATCTCGCGCTGATCCAGCGCGGTGCGGCTGGCGGTCTCGGCGATCTCCACGCGCCGCTCGGCCAGCGCCAGCGCATCGGCGCGTTGCTGGCTGCGGGCGACGGACAGCGCCTGCACCGCCTGCTGCGCGCGCAGGCGCTCGTAAGCGGCCACGCCGGCCAGGTTCATGTCGGCGTCCAGCGCCTGCAGGCGCTGCGACAGCAGCGAGGCGTCGTCGACGACCACCGGCACGGGGCGCTGCTGGGCACCGGCGATACCGGACGCCAGCAACAAGGCGATGGCCCATGCGGTAGGGACATGGCGCGTGTTCATCGGTCACCCTCCTGCAGACGGCGTTCCAGTTCGGCGATCTCGGCACGCCGCTGGCTGAGTTCCTGCTTCGCTACCGCGGCGCGGCTTCGCGCCAGTGCCAGTTCGGCGTCGGCCTCGGCCAGCAACGCCAGGCGACGCGCATCGCCTTCGCGGCCGGCAGCCATCGCCGCCTGCGCCTGGCTCAACCCGCTGCGGGCGCTGCCAAGGATCTCGCCGGCATGCTGGTCCGCATCCATCGCATCGGCACGGCTGACGGCCTGCTGCGCCGCCTGCAGTTCCGCCGTCGGGGGCGGCAGGGTGGCGCAGGCTGCCAGCAGCAGCGCCAGCGGCAGCGCATGCAGGAACGAGGGGATTTGTGCGAAGCTTGGGCGCATGGCACGGACCGCGACATGGGGATGTGTGCGGCCATTTTTCACCAGCCGCCGGATGAGAGCAAATATCCGGGAACTTTAACCGGGGACGCCTGAATGGAAATCACCGATTTGTTGAAGCACCTGGCCGACCACCAGGGGTCCGACCTGTACCTCAGCAGCGGCGCGCCGCCGCACATGAAGGTCGAAGGCCGGATGGTGGCGATCGAGGACGATGCGCTGACGCCGTCGCGCATGCGCGCCATGGCGCGGGCCTTGATGAGCGCCGAGCACCTGACCGAGTTCGAACGCGAGCTGGAACTGAACATGGCGGTGCAGTTGCCGGACACCGGCCGTTTTCGCGTCAACGTGTTCCGCCAGCGCGGCGAGATGGCGATGGTCATCCGCAACGTGCGCAGCGACATCCCCAGCATCGCGGCGCTGCAGCTGCCGAAGGTGCTGGAGGACGTGATCATGGCGCCGCGAGGGCTGGTGCTGGTGGTCGGCTCGACCGGTTCGGGCAAGTCGACCACGCTGGCATCGATGATCGACCACCGCAACCGCCACCATCGCGGGCATGTGCTCACCATCGAGGACCCGATCGAATTCGTCCACCAGCACCGCATGTCGCTGGTCAACCAGCGCGAAGTCGGCCTGGACACGCACTCGTACCACGAGGCGCTGAAGAACGCGATGCGCGAAGCGCCCGACGTGATCCTGATCGGCGAGATCCGCGACACGCCGACCATGGAAGCGGCCATTTCCTTCGCCGAAACCGGCCACCTTTGCCTGGCGACGCTGCATGCCAACAATACCGACCAAGCGGTCGAGCGCATCCTCAACTTCTTCCCGGAAGGTGCGCACCGCAACGTGCTGATGAACCTCTCGTTGAACCTGCAGGCGGTGATCGGCCAGCGGCTGGTGCTCGGCACCGACGGTCGCCGCCTGCCCGCCACCGAAGTGATGATCAACACCCCGCTGGTCCGCGACCTGATGCGGCGCGGTGACGTGCACGAGATCAAGCGGGCGATGGAAGAGTCGTTGCAGGACGGCATGGAGAGCTTCGACCAGAGCCTGTTCCGCCTGCACAAGCAGGGCCGGATCGAACTGGACGAAGCGCTGGACGCCGCGGATTCGCGCGATGGTCTGGCATTGAAGTTCCGCCTCTCCGAAGGCGCCAGCGAACTGCACGACCCGTACGCGGAAGCCTTCGCCCCGCACTGACGTCACCCGCCACGTCGCTGGGGCGAGCCGCGGTTCGCCCGCAACCGCCGCAGCGGCCCAAGGCAAGTGGCAGCGAATTCAATTCGCGATCCCTGCCGACCTGCCGTCGTGTCGACCACCCAGCCGACCCGTCGGAGCGAATTCAATTCGCGACCGATCCCCACCCGGTATCGCTTCGACCACCCGACCTGTGGGAGCGAATTCCGTTCGCAGCCCATCCGGCCCGGTGTCCCCCGGCCACCCGGCCCGTGGGAGCGAATTCAGTTCGCGACCGATCCCCACCCGGCATCGCTTCGACCCGCAGTCGCGGATTGAATCCGCTCCCACGTTAGCGCTGTCCGGCGATCGCCCCAGATGACCAGTCGCGGATGGAATCCGCGCCCACGCAAGCGCGCCGCGAAGGATCAGGACGTTGCAGGTGCGTCGGGCTGGTTCTCCGGACGCGCCGCGTCGAATGCCGGCAACGCCAGGCAGGCCTGCTCGATGCGCTGGATCGTCGGATACCGCGTCATGTCCACGCCGAAACGCCGGGCGTTGTAGATCTGCGGTATCAATGCGCAATCGGCCAGCGTCGGCTGCTCGCCGTGGCAATACCGGCCGGTGGCGGGATCATCGGCAAGCAGCGCCTCGGCCGCGGCGAACCCTTGCACCACCCAATGCCGCACCCACTGGTCGCGCTCGGTCTGCGGAACATTCCACTCGCGCTCCAGGTACTGCAGCACCCGCAGGTTGTTCAGGGGGTGGATGTCGCAGGCCACCAGTTGCGCCAGCGCACGCACGCGCTGGCGTTCGCCCGCATCCAGCGGCAGCAATCGCGACGGCGGCGGCCAGGCCTCGTCCAGATACTCGAGGATCGCCAGCGACTGCCGCAGCCGGCGCTCGCCGTGCGCCAGCACCGGGACCAGCTCCTGCGGGTTGGTGCGACGGAATTCCAGCGCATGCTGCTGCCCGCCGTCGCGGATCAGATGCACGGCAATCGTCTCGTAAGGCAGGCCCTTGAGGTTCAGGCCGATGCGCACGCGGTAAGCGGCGCTGGAGCGCCAGTACGAATACAGCCGCAAACCCGCGTCATCGTCCTGCCCGGCCATGTTCAACGCCCCGGCTGCGGTTCGATCCGCTGCTCGATCGCACCGAAGATGCTGTTGCCATTCGCATCCAGCATCTCGATGCGCACGGTGTCGCCGAACGACATGAACGGCGTGCTCGGCTTGCCGTCACGCAGGGTTTCCACGGTGCGCTGTTCGGCAAAGCAGGAGGCGCCCTTGGAGGTGTCCTCGTTGGCGATCGTGCCCGAGCCGACAATGGTGCCGGCCGACAGCGGGCGGGTCTTCGCCGCATGGGCGACCAACTGCGCGAAGTTGAACTGCATGTCGACACCGGCTTCCGGCGCACCGAACCACTGGCCGTTGACGTGGGTGAGCAGCGGCAGGTGCACCTTGCTGTCGCGCCACGCCTCGCCCAGTTCGTCCGGGGTCACGAACACCGGACTCAATGCGCTGCGCGGCTTGGATTGCAGGAAACCGAAGCCCTTGGCCAACTCCGCCGGAATCAGGTTGCGCAGCGACACGTCGTTGACCAGGCCAACCAGCTGGATGTGCGCGGCGGCCTGCTCGGCGCTCGGTGCCATCGGCACGTCGTCGGTGATGACCACGATTTCGGCTTCCAGGTCGATGCCGTAGTCCTCGCTCGGAACGGTCACCGCATCGCGCGGTCCATGGAAGCCGGCGCTGGTGGCCTGGTACATCAGCGGATCGGTGTAGAAGCTCTCCGGCACTTCGGCGCCACGCGCCTTGCGCACGCGCTCGACGTGCGGCAGGTAGGCGCTGCCGTCGACGAATTCATACGCACGCGGCAGCGGCGCGGCCAGCGACGGCATGTCGATGTCGAACGCGCCTTCGGCCTGGCCGTCGTTGAGCGCGTCGTACAAGGCCACCAGCCGCGGCGCGGTGTTGGACCAATCCTCCAGCGCACGCTGCAGGGTCGGCGCGATGTCCGTGGCACGCACTCCGCGCGACAGGTCACGCGAAACGACGATCAGCGTGCCGTCGCGGCCGCCTTCCTTCAGGGATCCAAGCTTCATGGGCACTCCGGCCAGATGTCGATGCTGAACGGCCAAGTCTAGCAAGAGCGCGTGGCGGCGAGGATCGCCCGCGGCACGCCATCGGGCCGCGCTCGCCGCTGCGCACCCTCACCCTCGCCAACTGGCGCAAGAGGTGTTCCTGCCTTGCCACTGGCAGCCGACGCATCCACCCGGTGCGGGTCCGGACTGAAGCGCTTCAGTCGGGCGCGTCACCCAGAAAGCCGGCCGCCCGCCAGGTCAGCACCAGGGTGTCCCGATGTCCGGCGTCCTCGCCCTGCGGCTGGATCGGGGTGGTCTCGTGGATCATCCGCGCATCGTCCATCAGCAGCAGGCTCCACGGCTGGCACAGGGTGAAGCGCTGGCCATCCGGGCGATCGGCGGCGAACACCCGGGTTTCGCCACCGATGATGGCGTGGCGCCGGACCAGGATCACCGCGACGAAATCCACGCCATCGCGATGCGCGCCTTCCGGCGTCGGCCTGCCAATGCCCTCGCCGGTATCGATGCGGAACTGGTGGGCCTCGACATGCCAGCGCGCAGCCGGCTTGACCGCCGAACACTGCGCGCTCAGCCCCAGCAGCAGCGCCTGCCAGGCGGGATGCGCCTGCACAGCCTCGGTGATCGGTTCGAACCAGCGCTGCATGCCGCCGTGCAGGGCGTTGTAGTCCAGCGGCTGGTAGTGGGCACGACGCGGGCCTGGCAACAAGCGGCCGTCTTCGACCAGGTAGCAGGCATGGCGGCGATGGCGATAGCGGCCGCCATCACGCAAGTAGGCGTCTTCCGGCAGGTCGTCCCAGCTTGCGGCCAGCTCGTCCAGCGCCACCGGCGTGGTGTCGCACAGTGCGGCAAGGTCTTCGGCCGCCAGCGCGGCGCTGCCGTGGGCCGCAAGCATGCGTGGCAGTTGCGCGGACGAGGTATAGGGTGGCGGAAACGTGGCGACCATGGCGGCATCCTCGGTATCGGCGGACCCGCACCTGGCGGAGCCGCCATCCTGAAACAAGAAAGCCCGCCAAAGGCGGGCTTTCTTGGTCTTGTTTGGCAGCCCCGGAAGGATTCGAACCTCCGAATGCCTGAGTCAGAGTCAGGTGCCTTACCGCTTGGCGACGGGGCTGTGGACTGCAAATTGTACAACACATCACGCGGAATCAAGCGAGAGTGCTTGGCGTTGTTCATCCAACGATGCACGCCCTGCCTTCACCCCCGAACCGCTTCGCGGTCCGGACCTCTCCCGCAACGCGGGAGAGGTGTCGCACATCGCGGCAAGCGCGCAGATCGTCGTTCTCTGGCAAGGCGCGGTGGCGAGGGCAAGAAAACAACCAGCCTAGCGCTGCAAGCATGCACCCAATCGCTTCGTGGGTAGGAGTGGTAGCGCCGCCCGTACTTTGGTACGGGCAAGCTGCCACAACACCCCCACGGAGCGAGTGGCTTAGCGCTTGGAGAACTGGGTGGCGCGGCGGGCCTTGTGCAGACCGACCTTCTTGCGCTCCACTTCACGCGCGTCGCGGGTCACGAAGCCGGCCTTGCGCAGCTCGGTCTTCATGGTGTCGTCGTACTCGACCAGCGCACGGGCCAGGCCCAGGCGGATCGCACCGGCCTGGCCGGTGGTGCCGCCGCCTTCGACGGTAGCCACGACGTCGAAGGTCTCGACGTGGTTGGTCAGTTCCAGCGGCTGGCGCACGATCATGCGCGCGGTCTCGCGGCCGAAGAATTCGTCCAGCGGACGGCCGTTGACGGTGATGTTGCCGCTGCCCTTGCGCAGGAACACGCGGGCGGTGGAGGACTTGCGACGGCCGGTGCCGTAGTTCTGGGTGATGGCCATCTTCAGATCTCCAGGGGCTGGGGCTGCTGGGCGGCATGCGGGTGCTCGGCACCGGCATAGACCTTCAGCTTGCGGTACATGGCGCGACCCAGCGGGTTCTTGGGCAGCATGCCCTTCACGCCGGTTTCGATCACGCGCTCCGGATGACGCTCCAGCGCCTGGGCCAGGGTCTCGGTCTTGAGGTTGCCGATGTAGCCGGTGAAGCGGTGGTACTTCTTGTCCTGCAGCTTGTTGCCGGTCACGCCGATCTTCTCGGCATTGATCACGATGATGTAATCGCCGGTGTCCACGTGCGGGGTGTAGACGGGCTTGTGCTTGCCACGCAGGCGGCGGGCGATTTCGGTGCACAGGCGACCCAGGGTCTTGCCTTCTGCGTCGACGACGTACCAGTCGCGTTCGACGGTCTGCGCCTTGGCGCTGAAAGTCTTCATGATGAACCCTCTTCGGTTCGTGATGGTGAATGGTCGGGGTGGTTGTGCACCATTGCGGTGCAGAACTTCGCCACGCGTTGTTTCCTTCTGCCCGGCCCAGACGCGTTGCGCGCGGGCGGACAAAGAGGCGGAATGATAGACCCTCGGCGGGGGCCGCGCAAGCATGCGCTGTTCCGGCGCCTGATGCGTCCCTCCCACTGTCGTTCATGGAGGGAGTCATGCTGCTCAACCCGACGCCGCCGCCGGAAAACGCTCGGCACCCTCGACCATCCCATCAACGACTGAGGCGGTTGGCGCGCGGAAACGGTCTCGCCGGCATACACAGCGCGAACCAAGGCGCGCGCGGTGGTCGTTGGAGCGGATGGGTCTGGTCGCGAACTGAATTCGCTCCCACGAGCGGGGGGTTATCGCGGAATGAGTTCGCCCCAGCGGAAGGGTCTGATCGCGGTTCGAGTTCGCGCCCACGAGGCAGGTCTGAGCGCGGTTCGAGTTCGCGCCCACAGCCGGTCTTGGTCGCGAATTGAGTTTGCTCCCGACGAGGCATGGCGCCCTATCCGACATCGGCCAACGCTTGCGTGGGAGCGGATTCAATCCGCGACTGGTACTGGTGCAACGAATTGTCCGCACGGATCGCGAATGGAGACAACTCCGACGAGGTGGGGCCGGTCGTGGATTGAGTTCGCTCCCAAGGCACCGGACAGGGTCGCGAATTGAATTCGCTCCCACGGGGGTCTGACAATCGACGTGGCCAAGCGCTGCTCCATGGCCCACGAATTGCATTCAAACCTACGCGGGGTAGCATGGCGCTGAATTCGCCACTACCGTCCTGCCATGACCACCGCCGCCCGCCGCATTTCCCCCGCCGACCGCCTGCTGATCGAGGCCCAGCGCGCGCTGGACACGGTGTTCGGTCGCCCTGTCGCGCAACGGCCGAACCCGGCCACCGGGCTGGCCGAGGCCGACATGGACGATGCCCAGCGCCGACATGTGGCCGGGTTGATGCGGATCAACCACGTCGGCGAGATCTGCGCGCAGGCCCTGTACAGCGGCCAGGCCGCGGTCGCCCGCGACACCGCCACCCGCGAAGACCTGTTGCGCGCGGCCGAGGAAGAAACCGACCATCTCGCCTGGTGCGCCGACCGGCTGACGCAAC
>JAUNRQ010000056.1 GCA_030535605.1 Pseudoxanthomonas suwonensis | reverse complement strand
AACGACAAACTTACCGGGTCGGTCGTGGGCCACTCCCTCAGTTGGGAGAAGAACCTTGAAATTGCGGCGGTGGACGTCGTGAACAGGCGGCGGAAGATTCCCATGGCGTCGGCGGCAAGAGCGGGTCGTGGAGTCAAGGTAACGCATGTCCGCCGCGATGACGCTCGTTGCAGTCCCGGCACCGGCAGGCGCGAACGGTCCAACCGCCGTGACCAGGCCGACAACTCGATACCTCGGCGAAGGCTCTCACCAATGAAAAATGCGGCACGTCAATACCGCCGGACGTTCATCGCGCTTCCGCAGATGCCGCTCGCAGCGACGGCCACCTTGGCACGCCGATCCAGAGAAGACGACGAGCCTTGGCGCGTTCCGCCTGCTCCAATGGGAGGTGTCGGCAACGCACGACAGCGCATGGCTTGGCCAGCACGTCGACGCACCACGACGAGATCCTGGTGCCTGAGGCCTTCGACATCCGTCTTCGCGGGGCAGGGCACCCGCCGAACAATGCAGCGACCTCCGGAGTCGCTGTCCCCGTTCACATCCTGCTTCCCTCCACTGGACGACTCTGGTGGCGACGCGCGCACGCACGGCCGACGGCGTCGATGTTCCGTGCGCCGGCCGAGGAACCGTCATGTCCGAGTTGTTCATGTTGTCCGCGCCTTGGTGGCATTACCCGTTGCGTGCGACGGCCGTCTACGTGGTGGTCATGCTGCTGATGCGCCTGTCCGGCAAGCGCGCCGTCGGCCAGTTCACGCCGTTCGATCTGGTGCTTCTGGTGCTGGTGGGGACGGCCGTGCAGAACGGGCTGGTCGGTGACGAGCTGAGCCTGACTGGTGCCTTCCTACTGGCCGGCACCCTGATCGCCTTGAACTGGATAGTGGCGTATGCGACCTCACGCTGGCATGGTGCCGAAGCGATCGTCGAGGGCGTGCCACGGGTCCTGGCGCGCAACGGCGTGCTGTTTCGGGATGTACTGCGTGCCGAACTGGTCAGCGAGAACGACTTCAATGAAGTGCTCAGGGTCAATGACATCGCCGGCCTCGATCAAGTCGCGCTGGCGTTGCTGGAGACCAACGGTGAAATCAGCGTGATGTGCCGCGAGGACATGGACGACGCGCGGCAACGGAACGTCGAAGCCGGACTGCCGGCCAAGGCATTCCGTCGTGACGAGGACGGAAACACGAGTGGTGAGGCTTGACATAAACCTCAGTAAAACAATGGCGTGTGGAAGAAAGTGAATGTTTTTCTTCACCTGTTCCATCACTACACGACTTCGCATAATGCATCTTATGTAAATGCTAAGGTGGCCGCTCCGAACCCGAGATCCGAAATGCCCACCTGTTTCCACTGCGATCGTGACTTCGATGACGCCCACTTCCGACGCGTCGTGTTCAACCACATGCATCTGACCGGACCCTGGTCCGGTTGGCGGATGGCTGGTGCCGTGTTGGTGTCGCCAGACGGCGACCGGATCTCTCCCCAACGGCTGCGTGGACTGCTGTGGCAGGAGGATTGCCGGCGTCGGCGCACGCCGGCTGGACGATGTGCCGATGTCCGGCCTTTGCGTGACGAATGACCGCAGCGGACACGATCTTCCGACTCAGCCTGCGGGAGCGCCGATTCGCAGCAACTGCCGCGCCAACGCGAACCCGGCGTCCACCGAGGCCACGCCGAGGATGACGTTGGCGGCCAGCAGCCATGCCGCAAGCTCCGACTGGCCGGCACGATGCAACTGCCACCATTCAAGTCCTGGAGCGGAAAACCTCGTCACCGCGCGAAGCAGCCCGGTCACCAGCAGACTGCGCCAGAACATCGAGTCGGCGCGTTGCTCGATCCACCAAAGCAGCGTGTGGCGAGCGAGCAGCCGGCCACGTTGATTACCAGCGTCGTCGCCGGCGAACAGCCCCAGCCAGCCGGGTAAAGCCCGGGTTCGTGCCGTGGCGCAGCAGCGCACCGGCACACCGGCGGCTCAGCCCGCGGCGACAGCCAACGCCTGAAGCCAGGACGCACTCAAGCGTCGGGCTCCGATGCGTCACGCGATGGCCGGCGAGCCTGCTCGCGTGCCGCGCGCAATCGGTCCAGCTTGTCCTTGAGCTTGATTTCCATGCCCCGCTCCACCGGCCGGTAATAAATACGCTCGCCCATGACGTCGGGAAAACCGGTCTGCTCCAGGACAATGCCGCCTTCGGCATCGTGGTCGTATTGATAACCGCGGCCATACCCGAGGTCCTTCATCAACTTCGTCGGGGCGTTGCGGATGTGCAGTGGCACGTCCTGCGTGCCGTACTCGACCACGTCGCGCCGGGCCGCCTTGAAGGCGACATAAGCGGCGTTGGACTTGGCCGTGCTGGCCAGGTAGAGCACCACCTGGGCCAGCGCCAGGTCGCCTTCCGGCGATCCGAGCCGCTCGTAGGTGTCCCAAGCGTCCACCGCCATCTGCAAGGCGCGTGGATCGGCAAGGCCGATGTCTTCCACGGCCATGCGGGTGAGACGCCTGGCCAGATACACCGGATCGGCGCCGCCATCGAGCATCCGTGCGAACCAGTACAAGGCGGCATCGGGGTTGGAACTGCGTACCGACTTGTGCAACGCGCTGATCTGGTCGTAGAACTGCTCGCCGCCCTTGTCGAAGCGGCGGGTGCGATCGGCCAGCACCTGCTGCAGGGTCGCCATCTCGATGCGGCCGCCCTCCCCTGCAAGTTCCGCGGCGATTTCCAGCAACGTCAGCCCGCGGCGCACGTCACCGTCGGCAGCGCCGGCGATTTCCGTCAGTGCCGCATCGTCGATCTGCAGGCCGCGGCCACCCAGGCCACGCTCGCCGTCGTCCAGCGCCAGACGCAACGCATGGGCGATGTCGTCGGCACTGACCGCTTCCAGCACATGCACGCGGCAACGCGACAGCAGTGCCGAATTCAGTTCGAACGAAGGGTTTTCGGTGGTGGCGCCGATGAAGATGATGGTGCCGCGCTCGATGTGCGGCAGGAAGGCATCCTGCTGGGCCTTGTTGAAGCGGTGGACCTCGTCGACGAACAGCACCGTGCGAATGCCCACGGCGAAGCGCTGCTCGGCTTCGGCCAACACCTGCCGGACCTGCGGCAGGCCGTCCAGCACGGCGGACATGGCGCGGAATTCGGCATCGGCGTAGCGTGCCAGCAGCAGCGCCAACGTGGTCTTGCCACAGCCAGGCGGCCCCCAAAGGATCATCGAATGCAGATGCCCGCCTTCGATGGCCGTTCGCAGCGCGGCACCCGGCCGCAACAGGCGGTGTTGGCCGACCATGTCATCCAGTGTGCGCGGACGCATGCGTTCGGCCAGCGGCTTCAACGCGGGCGAATCTTCCTGACCGAGCAGGTCACCGCTGCCGGGGGCGGCAGGACGGGCGGCACGCTTCGACACCTTGGCAGGTCATTCCGACGACGGGGCGTTGATGATAGCCGTTGCAGGAGCAGCCGGCTTCGCCTCGCCCCAGGGTGGATCAGAGTGGATCAGAGGGAATAGTCGACCCGAACCAGACGCTGCGCGCGGGTGTCGTACAGGGCATCCACGGTCGCCATGGCCGACCCTTCCGTGCCGAAATCGACGGTGCCGACCGCCTGCAGGCTGGCGTGATCGGTGCTGGCTTGGCGCATGCGCAACTCGCCCAGGACAAGGCCGGGACGCTGCTGCGGGAATTCCGCTTCCAATCGCGCGGCCAGATCGCGCTGCAACTGACGGCCGATCGCGCTGTCCTGCTCCAGCGGCGTGCCTTCGTCCAGCACGTGGCTGCGGCCGATCTGCAGGCGCGGCATGCTGGCGGTACTGTGTTCGACGTCATACAGCGCCGTGAAGGTGAACGGGATCCATTCGCCCTGCCCTGCCCCCAGCTTCACCTGGCCCTGGCCGCTGGCCTCACTCTGTTCCAGATCCACCGGCTGCAAGCGGACGTCATCCAGCCGAACCTGCACGTCGTGTTCTTCGAAGCTGGTCACGATGGCGCCGACCAATGCACCAGCGACACTCGCGTCGATGGCGGCATCGGCTTCGATGCGTGACTGCGGCGCCTTCAACGCCTGTGCCTCGAACACCGGTTGGCCGGCCGCAGGCGCCTCGGCACCGGTTGCCGGCTGGGCAGCCATGCCGGGAACCACCAACAGGGCGGCGATCAGCAAGGTCCGGGCGGGATGCAGGGTATTCATGGCGGCTCCGACGGCAATCGTTCTGTGACTCCGGAGCCATCATCGAAAGCCGCCCGTCGAAGCGTTGTGATACGCGGGTGCCAGGGCTGAACCGACCGAACACGGCACACTCGTCCAACCATGGGAAGACGGCGGACCGAAGTCCGCCGTCGCTTGGGTTGCCGGAGTGCTGCGTCCGTGGATCAGTCGCCGACCACGTCCACGCCCGCCGGCGGCGTGAAGCGGAACGTGCTGGCCGGCAGGCCGGGATTGCGCCGCCAGTTGCTGAAGTCGATTTCGGTGCGCTGGCCCACGGCGTCGACGATGACCATCCGGCTCAGGCTGTTGCCAGTGAAGCCCAGCCGCGCGTTGCGGAAACCGGCCTGCTCGACATCTCCTTTGGGCGTCATTTCCAGCCATTCCATGCCGTTGCTGCTGCCAGCCTCGCTGACGTTGTAGTCGCGGTCCAGACGCGCCGGCTCGACCAGCGCGGCCAGCGGGCTGTTCTGTTCCGCAGCGCCCTGCGCGCGACGGGTCACCTGCTCCAGATCGGGGTCGTACACCCACACGGTCTTGCCGTCGGCTACGATCAGCTGCGGGTACGGACGGGTGTATTCCCAGCGGAACAGTCGTGGTGACGACAAGGCCAACTTGCCGCTGGCAGCCTCGCGCCGCTTGCCGCTGGCATCGAACACGGTCTGGCTGAACTGTGCATCGGCGCCACTGAGGCCACGGGTGAACGCGTCGAGATTCTCACGCGCCCCTGCGATGGCCGTCCCCGCAAACGCGAGCGTGGCGAGGGCGATGCCGGTGAAGATGGGTTTTTTCATGGCGGTTTTTCCGTGGAAAGGGCCGTCAGGCGATGGCTGCAGTGTGCAGGTGGAAAGCTGAATGGCGCATCGGCACACCCCGGATCGGCGGGTCCCACCCCGCATGTCATTCAGTTATCTGACGCCGTACTTCCAACGTAACGGCGCGGAATGCGCTCGTTGAGACGGACCAGGATTTCATAGGGGATGGTACCGGCACGACGGGCGACCTCCTCGATGCCGATGCGCTCGGCACCTTGCTCGCCGACCAGCACCACCGCATCACCGTTGTAGGCAGTGCCTTGCCCGATATCGACCATGAATTGATCCATGCACACACGCCCGGCAATCGGGTAACGCTGCCCGCCGATCAGCACCTCCCCCTCGGACGACAGGCTGCGCGGCCAACCGTCGCCGTAGCCCATCTGCACGGTGACCACGCGGGTTGCGCCCTGCGGCACCCAGGTCGCGCCATAGCTGACCGGATGTCCCGCGCCGACGACCTTGAAGTAGACCACTTGCGAACGCAACGACAGCACTGGCTGAATCCCCGGTAGCGGCCGTGCTGCGTCGCCGGGCAGCACCCCGTACAGCAGGATGCCCGGTCGCACCATGTCCAGCCAGGAATCCGGTGAGTGCAGGATGCCGCCGGAATTGGCCAGATGCCGCACCGGCATGGGCGCACCCAGGCGCGTGAAATGTGCACAGGCGTCGTGGAAACGCTGCAACTGCTGCGCCGTCATCGGGTGGTCGGGTTCGTCCGAGCAGGCAAGATGCGAATAGATGCCTGCGATGTCGCAGCAGTCAGCCGCCAGCGCGGCCTCGACGAGCGGCCCGCAGGTGTCGCTGTGGGTGCCGACCCGCTCCATGCCGGTGTCGACCTTCAAGTGGATCTTCGCCCGTTGACCCAGGCGTGCCGCGGCTGCCTCCACCTGACGCAGCTTGGCCAGGGAAGACACGGTGATCTGCAGCCCATGATGGAAAAAATCATCCAACTGCTCGCCAACGATGCCGCCGAACACCAGGATCGGCACGTGCACCCCGCCCGCGCGCAATGCGATGCCTTCCTCCAGCAACGCCACACCCAGCTGATCCACCCCGCTGGCTTGCAGTTGCCGCGCCACCGGCAACATGCCGTGGCCGTAGGCATTGGCCTTCACCACGGCCATCACTGCGGTTCGGGTGCGCGCGCGAATGGCGTCGAGGTTGCCGGCCAAGCGCGTCAGGTCGACGGTGATGCGGGTCGGGCGCGGGTGCGCAGAGTTGTCCATGTGCGCGCATTGTAGGAGCCGCGCGGCTCTTCACCAACGTGTCGGGGCGGCGAAACGCGTGCCGGTTGCCCTGTTCCGGCAACATGGCGCGGTTACAGTGTGCGGAACCACCTCCGGAAAGCCTGTGCGATGCCGCCAATTCGTGCCCTGTTGGCACTGTGCCTGATCATCGGCGCCTGCACTCACGCCGTCCGTGCGCAGGATGCCTGGCCCACGCCCCAAACCGAACACGCCTGGGGGCTTGCGATCATCGACGTGGAGACCACCGGGCTGGATCCGTCACAGGCGGAAATGATCGACATCGGCGCGATCTACACCGACCTGGAGGGCAACGAACTGGGTCGTTTCTTCACCCGGATGATGCCGCCACACCCGGATCGCGTCGATCCCGGGGCCCAGGCTGTCAACGGCTACTCCGCCAAGCGCTGGCGTGCAGCGTCCGCCCCGAGCGAGGCCGAGGCCGCGGCCAGGTTCCTCGCCTTCCACGAACGTGCTTCTTCCGGCCGACGGATGATCTTCACCGCGTTCAACGCACCCTTCGACAAGGGCTTCGTCGATGCCTGGCTCAAGCGCCACGGCAGTGGCTACGACGCGCTGTACGTCTACATGCCGCTGGACCTGCCCTCGCTGGCGTGGGGCCGCGGGTTCCGGGCGATGGGCGCGCGTCGCTTGGCGACGCAACTGGGCCTGCCACCGGAAACCGACGATCCGTTGCAACACACCGGGCAGACCGGTGCCGAGTTCAACCTCATGATCTACCGTACCCTGCTCCGGCAAGCCGGCCCGGATGCCCGGCCGGATTCAGTGAGACCGTCGCAGGGCAAATGAGGCCGGCACGCCAGTCGCTGCGCGGCTACTCGAACGAGCCGACCGAGTCGTAGCTGAGGTTGTCGAAGCGGGTGTACTCGCCGAAGAACTTCAGCTTGAGCGAGCCGGTCGGACCGTTTCGCTGCTTGCCGATGATGATCTCGGCCAGTCCCTTGTCCGGTGAGGCTTCCTTGTTGTAGTAGTCGTCTCGATAGATGAACACGATCATGTCCGCGTCCTGCTCGATGGCGCCGGATTCGCGCAGGTCGGCCATCACCGGGCGCTTGTCCTGCCGGGTCTCCAGCGAGCGGTTGAGCTGCGACAGCGCGATCACCGGCACCTTCAGCTCCTTCGCCAAGGCCTTGAGGCTGCGCGAGATTTCCGAAATCTCGGTCGCACGGTTCTCGTTGTTGCCCGGCACCTGCATCAACTGCAGGTAGTCGATCACGATCAGCCCCAGGTCGTGCTCGCGCTTGAGCCGGCGCGCCTTGGCCCGCAGCACGTCCGGGGACAGCGCCGGGGTATCGTCGATGAAGATCTTCGCGCGCTCCTTGATGATCCGGATCGCACTGGTCACTCGGGTCCAGTCTTCGTCCTCCAGGTCGCCGATGCGCAATCGCGTGGCGTTGACCCGGCCGATCGACGAGATCAGGCGCATCGCCAGCTGTCCGGCCGACATTTCCATGGAGAACACCGCGACCGGCTTGTGGCTCTTCATCGCCGCGTATTCGGCCATGTTCAGGGCCAGCGTGGTCTTGCCCATGGCCGGACGCGCCGCGAGGATCACCAGGTCGGTCGGCTGCAGCCCGGCAGTCATCTCGTCGAACTCGGTATAGCCGGTCGGCAGGCCGGTGATGCCACCACCGCTGGCGTGGCGGGTCTGCAGGATGTCGAAGGCTTCGGTCAGCGCCTGATTGATGCTGGTGAAGTCGGCGCGGCCACGGCTGCCGGCTTCGGCAATGGCGAACACGTCCTGCTCGGCCTTGGCCAGCAATTCCCCGCTGTCGCGCCCGTCGGGTTGGTAGCCATCGTTGACGATCCCGGTGCCGACCTCGATCAGCTGCCGCAGAATGGCCTTGTCACGGACGATGTCGGCATAGGCGCTGATGTTGGCCGCGCTGGGCGTGGTGCTGGCCAGCTCGATCAGATAGCCGCCGCCGGCCACCAGTTCCGATTGCCCGTTGGCGGCAAACCACTCGGCGAGCGTCACCGCATCGAACGGACGGCTCTTCTCCGCCAATTCCCGGATGGCCCGATAGATCAGCTGATGGTCACGACGATAGAAATCGTGTTCTTCCAGCCGATCGGCGATGCGATCGTACGCGTCCGGCGCCAGCATCAACCCGCCGAGCACCGCCTGCTCCGCCTCCACCGACTGCGGCGGAACCCGCAGCTGCTCCACCCGGTTGTCGCTGCGGGTCTGGAACATGCTGTCGGCGCGAACGGATTGGCGTTGGCTCATCGTGGTCCTGGCTCCTGGGCAGTGCTGTCGCGGATCGACGGCCGTCCATCCTAGGCGCAAGGATTGTGGGCACGCGACGGAAGAAGCTGTGGATAACCCAGGCAGTTGTAGCCTTGCGCCGTCTCAGGAGGTGAGATGTGTTCCTGTCAGCGGCAGGACCGCCAAGTGCCGGCGTTGGTGACGGTCACCCAAGAGGTGGCCAGAAACCGTTTGGATGTGGGCAACAAGGCGGTTGATCTGGATCAGCAGCCCACCCGGTTCAAGGCGTACGGTTGGGCGGCCTTCAATTCGGCGAGCACTCCCGGATGGCAAGCATGAGCAAAGCCGAACTGTCGCTTCTCACTCCACTACTCGCTCCTCGCTCTTCGCCCCCGCCCTCAACGATCTTCCGGCCGCATGTAGGGAAACAGCAGGACATCGCGGATTGATGCGCGGTCGGTCATGAGCATCACCAGTCGGTCGATGCCGATGCCCAGCCCGCCGGTTGGCGGCAGGCCCACCTCCAGTGCGCGGATGTAGTCGGCGTCGTAATGCATCGCCTCGTCGTCGCCGGAGGCCTTGGCTTCGACCTGGGCCCGGAAGCGTGCGGCCTGGTCTTCGGCGTCGTTGAGTTCGGAGAAACCGTTGGCGATTTCCTTGCCACCGATGAACAACTCGAAGCGCTCGGTGATGCCCGGCTCGAGGTCGGACTCGCGTGCCAGCGGCGAGACTTCCACGGGGTAATGTGTGATGAAGGTCGGCTGGATCAGGTCGGCTTCCACCGTCTTCTCGAAAATCTCCAGCAGCAACTTGCCCCAGCCCTGACCGGCCTTGACCGGAATCTTCAGGCGCACGCAATGGGCCGCCAGTGCATCGCGATCACGACAGTCGGCCTCGGAGATGTCCGGGTTGGCTTCACGCACGGCTTCTTCCAGCTTCCAGCGGCGGAACGGCTGGCCAAGCTCGATCTGCCGCCCTTCCCACGCGAGGGACGTTGCACCCGCCACCTCGCTGGCGACATCGCGGATCAGCTGTTCGGTCAGGTCCATGATCTCGATGTACGAGACATAGGCCTCGTACAACTCGAGCATGGTGAACTCGGGGTTGTGGCGGGTGCTGACGCCCTCGTTGCGGAAGTTGCGGTTGATCTCGTAGACCCGCTCGAAACCGCCCACCACAAGACGCTTGAGATACAACTCCGGCGCCACGCGAAGGAACAGTTCCAGATCCAGTGCATTGTGGTGGGTGGCGAAGGGTCGCGCGGTCGCGCCGCCGGCAATGTAATGCATCATCGGCGTTTCCACTTCCAGGAAGCGGCGCGCGTCCAGCCAGTGGCGCATCGCAGCGATGATCCGCGAGCGCGTGATGAAAACCTCGCGCGATTCCGGACTGACGATCAGGTCGACATGGCGCTGGCGGTAGCGTTGCTCGATGTCGGCCAATCCGTGCCACTTGTCGGGCAGCGGGCGCAACGATTTGGTCAGCAACCGCAAGGTGTCGGCCTTCACCGACAATTCGCCGGTGCGGGTGCGCATCAGCCCGCCTTCGGCGGCGATGATGTCGCCAACGTCCCAGTGCTTGAACGCGTCGTAGGCTTCGCCCAGCGCGGTCGATTGCAGGAACAACTGGATCCGGCCCGACACGTCCTGCAGCGTGGCGAATGCGGCCTTGCCCATGACCCGCTTGGCCACCAGTCGTCCGGCCACCGCCACGCGCCGGCCGCTTGCTTCCAGCTGCTCGCTGTTCCAGCGGTCGGCGTCGGCGTACTCGGCCTGCAGCTCCCCGGCTTCGTCGCTGCGACGGAAGTCGTTGGGGAAGGCAGGCCCCTGTTCACGCAGCGCGGCCAGCTTGCCGCGGCGTTCGGCGATCAGCGCGTTGTCGTCGGTGGAAGGTTGCGGGGTGGGCTCGGTCATGGCGATCGGGCTCGTACACGAAAGGGAATTGCCGCCAAGCGGCGGTGGACCGAGTCCATCAGCGGCCCTTGCAGGGTACGCGGTCCACCCGCGCCGGTCCGGGCATCGTGCGTCAATCGCGCATCGGATGCCGGGATGGCGGGATCAGACCGCGTCGACGCGTTTGGAGCCGACTTCCAGGCCGGACTTCAGGCTGGCCTCGATGAACTCGTCCAGGTCGCCATCCAGCACGTTCTGGGTGTCACTGCGCTCGATGCCGGTGCGCAGGTCCTTGATCCGGCTCTGGTCCAGCACGTAGTTGCGGATCTGGCTGCCCCAACCGATGTCGGACTTGGTCGCTTCCACCGCATCCTTCTCGGCATTGCGCTTCTGGATTTCCATCTCGTACAGCTTGGCCGCCAGCATTTTCATGGCGCGATCGCGATTGGCATGCTGGCTGCGTTCGGTCTGGCACGCGACGACGATCCCGGACGGCACGTGGGTAATGCGCACGGCGGACTCGGTCTTGTTGACGTGCTGGCCACCGGCGCCTGATGAGCGATACACGTCGGTTTTCAGGTCAGCCGGGTTGATCTGGATGTCGATGTCGTCATCGACTTCCGGCGACACGAACACGCTGGTGAAGCTGGTATGGCGGCGGTTGTCGGAGTCGAACGGCGATTTGCGCACAAGCCGGTGCACGCCGGTTTCGGTCTTCAGCCAGCCATAGGCGAAATCACCGTCGACGCGGAACGTCGCGGACTTGATGCCGGCCACATCGCCGCCGGAGGCTTCCAGAAGTTCCGTTTTCCAGCCACGCGATTCGGCCCAGCGCAAGTACATCCGCAGCAGCATTTCCGCCCAGTCCTGCGCCTCGGTGCCGCCGGCGCCGGCCTGGATGTCGACGAAAGCACTGGCAGCGTCCATCTCGCCGGAGAACATGCGCCGGAACTCCAACTGCTCCACGCCACGTTCGAAGCCGTCGACGTCGGCGACGACCGCGTTGGCGGTGTCGTCGTCGCCTTCCATCTCGGCCAGGTCCAGCAACTCGCCGGCACCGTCCAGGCCATCACGCAGGCTGCGGATGCCGTTGACGGTCTTGTCCAGCATCGAACGCTCGCGCCCCAGCGACTGCGCACGTTCGGCGTCGTTCCAGACGTCGGGGTTCTCGAGTTCGCGTTCTACTTCTTCCAGGCGCTCGCGCTTGGCATCGTAGTCAAAGATACCCCCTCAGCGCATCCAGCCGGCCACTGAGGTCGGCGATGCGCTGGCGCACGGGATTGAGTTCCATCATGGTGCGTGGCCAAACGTCAGCGGGAAAGCCGCCCATTCTATCGCAGGCCGCAGCCTTGCCTGCCCTCCCGGCCACGATTCAGCCCGGCGGCGGCATCGACCGGGCACGCTTGGCGCGGAAGTATGCGCTCAGCCGTGCGCCCGCTTCCTCCGCCAGCACCCCGCCGGTCACCGCCACGCGGTGGTTGTGGCGCGGATCGGCCAGCAGGTCGAACACGCTGCCGGCCGCCCCGGTTTTCGGATCGAACG
>JAUNRQ010000017.1 GCA_030535605.1 Pseudoxanthomonas suwonensis | reverse complement strand
GGACACGGTGCAGGCGCTGAACGTGATGAGCGTGATCAACCCGCGCATCCGCCACGAGGCGATCGACGGCGCGCTGTTCCGCGAGGAAGTCGAGGCGCGCGAGATCATGGCCGTGCCGACGGTGGTGCTCAACGGTGAAGCGTTCGGCAACGGCCGCATGAGCGTGGAACAAATCCTCGCCAAGCTCGACACCGGCGCCGCGGCGCGCGCCGCCGAAGCCCTGAAGGACAAGGAACCCTACGACGTGCTGGTGGTCGGCGGCGGTCCGGCCGGTGCCGCAGCCGCCATCTACGCCGCGCGCAAGGGCATCCGCACCGGCATGATCGCCGAACGGCTCGGTGGCCAGGTGATGGACACCATGAGCATCGAGAACTTCATCTCGGTCGAATACACCGAAGGCCCGAAACTCGGTGCCGCGCTGGAATCGCACGTGCGCGCCAATGGCGTCGACGTCATCCAGTTGCAGCAGGTCGAGCGCCTGGTCCCGGCCGAATCCGAGGGCGGGCTGATCAGCCTGGAGCTCGCATCCGGCGCGACTCTGCGCTCGAAGACCGTGATCCTCGCCACCGGCGCGCGCTGGCGGCAGATGGGCGTGCCCGGCGAGGAAGAACACCGCAACAGGGGCGTGGCTTACTGCCCGCACTGTGATGGCCCGCTGTTCAAGGGCAAGCGCGTGGCGGTGGTCGGCGGGGGCAACTCGGGGGTCGAGGCGGCCATCGACCTGGCCGGCCTGGTCGAACACGTGACGCTGCTGGAATTCGACAGCAAGCTGCGTGCCGACGAAGTGTTGCAGCGCAAGCTGCGCAGCCTGCCCAATGCCTCCGTGATCTGCGATGCCCAGACGACCGAAGTCCCCGGCCGCGACGGCCGCGTCTGCG
Organism: Pseudoxanthomonas suwonensis; assembly: GCA_030535605.1. Classification (GTDB taxonomy): domain Bacteria; phylum Pseudomonadota; class Gammaproteobacteria; order Xanthomonadales; family Xanthomonadaceae; genus Pseudoxanthomonas_B; species Pseudoxanthomonas_B suwonensis_B. The sequence continues at coordinate 42,538 of JAUNRQ010000017.1, read as the reverse complement.
GGCTGTACTACACCGACCGCGGCACCGGCGATGCCAAGGAACTGGAACTGGAGGGCGTGTTCGTGCAGATCGGCCTGCTGCCCAACACCGAGTGGCTGAAGGGCACGGTCGAGCTGAGCAATCGCGGCGAAATCCAGATCGACGCGCGTGGCGCCACCAACGTGCCAGGCGTATTCGCCGCCGGCGATGCCACCACGGTGCCGTACAAGCAGATCGTCATTGCCATGGGCGCCGGCGCCACCGCCGCGCTGTCGGCGTTCGACCACCTCATCCGTACCTCCAGCCCGGCCACCACGGCCGCCGCCTGATCCGCCGGCCTCCCGGCACCCGCCGGGAGGCGTTCCATCGGGCAGGTATCCCCGAGCCACACGGACACTGGCTTGCGAACACACGGACAGCCCGCGGGAGACGCGGGCCATCCGTCGCATCAACCGACGGCACAGCCAGACCATGAACCTGCGTGACCTCCGATACCTTGTCGCCCTCGCCGAACATCGCCACTTCGGCAAGGCCGCGACTGCCAGCTTCGTCAGCCAACCGACACTGTCCACGCAAATCCGCAAGCTCGAGGACGAACTGGGCGTGACCCTGGTCGAGCGGGCACCACGCAAGGTGATGTTGACCCCGGTCGGCGTCGAGATCGCCCGCCGTGCCGGACAGATCCTGGCGGACGTCGATTCCCTGCGCGATCTGGCACGGCGCAGCCTGGACCCGGAAACCGGAAGCCTGCGACTGGGCGTGTTCCCCACGCTCGGCCCGTACCTGCTTCCGCACATCGTGCCGCGCCTGCACCGATGCTTCCCGCGGCTGGAGCTGCTGCTGGTGGAAGAAAAGAGCGATGTGCTGATGGAGCAACTGCGCCAGGGCAAGCTGGACGCCGCGCTGCTGGCCCTGCCGATCCACGACGAACAACTGCAGGCGACGTTCCTGTTCGAGGAACCCTTCCTGCTGGCCGCTCCGCAGGGGCATGCTCTGGCCGAAGCCGGCGAACTGCACATGGCGCAACTGGACGAGGAAACCCTGCTGCTGCTGGAAGACGGCCATTGCCTGCGTGACCAGGCGCTGGACGTCTGCCGCCTGGCAGGGGCCAACGAACGCGGCGGGTTCCGTGCCACCAGCCTGGAGACGCTGCGGCAGATGGTCGCCGCGGACGTCGGCCTGACCTTGCTGCCGGCGCTGTCGGTGGCTCCGCCCGTGGTGCAGCCGGAAGGGCTGGCGCTGGTACCGTTCGCCGCACCGGCACCGCATCGTCGCATCGCCCTGACATGGCGCAAGTCCTCGGCGATGACCGGGCTGCTGGAGCGGGTCGGCGATGAAATCGCCGACGCCGCGCGCACCCGTCTGGCCACGGTCGCGTGACGGCACTGCGCTGGCCACGCTGGTTCTTCACCGCGTGCCTGGGCGCCCTGCTGTTGCTGCTGGTGCTGCTGGTCATCGGTTGGTGGCGAGAGCTCGCCACTGCCTCCGCGCCGACGCAGTCGCCGCCGGCAATCACCTCAATGCCGACCGTCGTCGCTGGCGACTGCCCGTTGCCGCCCCGGGTCGCCAGGGGCGCGGCACCGCTGCAAAGCGCCCTGCCGGACGGCCTTGCGGCATTCGAACATCCGGCCGCGCAACTGCTGCCGTTGGCCGGCTTCAGCGTCGATGCGCGGGTGCTGTCGCGCGCCCGCTACGACGATGATCGCGAAGCCCTGCTGGCACCGACCGATCTGGCGCTGGCCTGGGGGCGGATGCGCGAAGATGCCGTGCTGCAACGGCTGGACATTCGCCAGGCCGACCGCTGGTACCACTTCGCTTGGGCGGACCCGCAGCCGCCCCTGCCACCGCCGGAAATGGTGGCCAGCAGCGCGAACATGCACATGGTCCCCGCCGATCCGGCGATCGCCACGGCGCTGGCCAGCGTGCAGCCCGGACAACAGGTCCGCATCGACGGTTGGCTGATCGAGGCGCGGGCCGCGGACGGCTGGCGCTGGCGCAGTTCGCTGCGCCGCGACGACACCGGGCGTGGTGCCTGCGAGGTGGTGTACGTGTGCGCGGTCAGCGTGCAGTGACCACGTCGGCTCAAGGCACGGGACAGGCCACGCCGGTCCCGCGCAGGCCGCAATAGCCATCCGGCACCTTCGACAGATATTGCTGGTGCGCCGGCTCTGCATAGTGGAACGGTGGCGCCGGATGCACCAGTTCGGTGGTGATCGCGGACCGGCCGGCGGCGTCCAGCGCGCGCTGGTAGGCAGCGGCACTTGCGCGGGCGGCATCGAACTGCCCCGGTGAATGGCAATGGATGATCGAGCGGTACTGACTGCCGCGGTCATTGCCCTGGCGCATGCCCTGGGTCGGATCGTGGCGTTCCCAGAACAACGCCAGCAAGCTGCGGTAATCCCGCTGCGCCGGGTCGTACACCACCCGCACGACTTCGGCGTGACCGGTCAACCCGCTGCACACTTCCTCGTAGGTGGGATGGGGGGTGTAGCCGCCGGCATAACCCGCGGCGGTGACGACCACGCCCGGCAGCTGCCAGAACAGTCGCTCGGCACCCCAGAAGCAGCCCATGCCGAAGGTGGCCACGTCCATGCCCTCGAACGGCCCTTGCATCGGCGTGCCCAGCGCATGGTGCGTCGCAGGCACCGGCATGGGCGTGGCCCGGCCCGGCAGCGCCTGTTCCGGCGTCACCATCCGTTGCGCGAAGGCTCCGATTCCGATCATTCGTCCCACTCCGATTGGTTCGTCTGCCTGCCGTCGACCGATGCCAGCGTAGCCGGCCACGGCTGAATCCGCAGACACGAGCACCACATCAGTTCCGTGGCGCCGGTGGCCTGCGCCGGCGCAAACCCGCAACGAAGATGCCCACCATCGTCACCAGAAGACCGGCCCATTGTCGCGGCGAGGTCTGCAGATCCAGCACCAGCACGTCCAGCAGGTAGGCCACCATCGGCTGGAACAGCAGCAGCAGGCCGACGACCGCGACCGGCAGGCTGACCATCGAGCGCGAGATCAGCACCCACGACAGACAATGGCCGAAGCCGGCCAACGCCACCAGCACCCAGAACGCGTGCCAGGACGGAATGCGCAGATCGCTGCCCTCGGCCACGCCCACCAGACCCAAGCACAGCGCCGAGCCGAGCGCCGCCAGGCACAGGACCTGTTCCAGCGCCGGCCGACCGGTGGCCAGCGCGGCTTCCGCCTGCGCGCGCTTCAGACCGATGTTGTACGCGGCATAGGCCGCGCCCGTGGCCAGTCCCAGCCACACACCCCAGCGGTATTGCGCCGGCAGCGTGGCCCAGTCGCCACCCAACAACAGCCACAGCCCGGCAAACGCCAGCAACACACCGGCGAAGAATCGCGGCCCGGGGCGTTCGCCGAAGAACAGCACGCCGGCCAGCGCCATGAAGAACACCTGGGCATTGGCCAGCAAGGTCGACAGGCCCGGACCGACAAGCAGGATGCTCCGGTGCCACATCCACAGGTCGGCAGCGAACGCCAGCGATGGCAACGCCACCCACCACCAGGCGCGAGGCGACAGCGTTCGCCATCCGCCGCGCCAGTGCACCAATGCGGCGAGGAAAATCGCCGACAGCAGCATCCGCCAGAACGCCGACGTGGTCGGCGCGGTCCCGGCGAAGCGCACCATCAAGCCGTTGCTGCCGATGATCGCGGCACCGGCAAGCAACTGCAGCACGGCCAGGCGCTGGCCCGGCGAGCCCTGCGGCGCAGTACTCATGCCGTCAGGCCAGCCGCGTCGCCAAGGCCGTCGTCATCGGCCAGAGCATCGTCGTCCACGCTGCCCGCCAGCAACGGCAATTCGCGCAACACCGCCTCGGCGGCGTCCACCTGCCCGTCGGGCACCGCCACCTGGATGAAGCTGCCGGCCGGCAATTCGCCGACGCCACCGGCCAGGGACTCGCCGAGCACGAACACCAGAACCCCGTCGGCTTCCAGCGCGTGCTTGACCAGATGGGCTTCGACCGGGTTGGCAGCGTGATGAACAACGCGCATGGCAGGCCAGCAACGGGGAAAGCCCGCAGCATACCGGTAAACTGCCTGTCCGCATTCAGCCCCGCCGCGCCTGCCCCGACATGTCCGATCCGACCACGTCCGCCACGCCCACGCCGCCCGAGCGCACCGACTTCATCCGCAACATCGTCCGCGAGGACCTGGCCAGCGGCAGGCACACGCACGTCAAGACCCGCTTTCCACCGGAACCCAACGGCTACCTGCACCTGGGCCACACCCGCGCGATCGCCACGGATTTCGGCATCGCCGCCGAATTCGGTGGCGTGTGCAACCTGCGCTTCGACGACACCAACCCGGCGCGCGAGGACCCCGAGTACGTGCAGGCGATCCAGGATGACGTGCGCTGGCTGGGGTTCGACTGGCACGACCTGCGCCACGCCTCCGACTATTTCGGCGTGTTCTATCTCGGCGCGGAAAAGCTGATCCGCGACGGCAAGGCCTTTGTCTGCGACCTGACCCCGGACGAGGTGCGCGCGACCCGCGGCACGTTGACCGAGCCGGGCACCGAGTCACCCTACCGCGAGCGCGGTATCGAGGAAAACCTCGACCTGTTCCGACGCATGCGCGCCGGCGAGTTTCCAGACGGAACACGCACGCTGCGGGCGAAGATCGACATGGCATCGCCGAACATGAACATGCGCGACCCGGCGCTCTACCGGATCAAGCACGTTCCGCACCAGAACACCGGCGACGAATGGCCGATCTATCCGATGTACGACTACGCCCACGCGCTGGGCGATGCCATCGAAGGCATCACCCATTCGCTGTGCACGCTGGAATTCGAGGACCACCGCCCGCTATACGACTGGTGCGTGGACAACGTCGCCCTGCACGAGAACCCCGAACTGCTGCAGCCGCTGCTGGACAATGGCCTGCCGAACGAAGCGGCCAAGCCGCGCCAGATCGAGTTCTCCCGGCTCAACCTCGACTACACCGTGATGAGCAAGCGCAAGTTGATGGCGCTGGTCAACGAAGGACTGGTCGACGGTTGGGACGACCCGCGCATGCCGACCCTGCAGGGCATTCGCCGCCGTGGCTACACGCCGTCGGCGCTGCGCCTGTTCATCGATCGGCTGGGGTTGTCCAAGCAGAACTCGCTGATCGACTACACGGTGCTGGAAAACACCCTGCGCGAAGACCTGGACGGGCGCGCGCAGCGGCGCATGGCCGTGCTGGAACCGCTGGAACTGGTGATCACCAACCTGCCGGACGAGCACGCCGAAACGCTGGTGTTCCCGAACCACCCCAAGGACGCGACCGCCGGCGAGCGCGAGGTGGCTTTTTCCAACCGCCTGTGGATCGACCGCGAGGATTTCGCCGAGGTCCCGCCCAAGGGCTGGCGCCGGCTGGTGCCGGGTGGCGAGGTCCGCCTGCGCGGTGCCGGCATCATCCGCTGCGACGAGGTGGTGAAGGACGCCGACGGCACCGTCGTGGGCCTGCGTGCGTGGCTGGATCCGGACTCGCGCCCGGGCATGGAGGGTGCCAACCGCAAGGTCAAGGGCACCATCCACTGGCTCGATGCGCGCACCGCGGTACCTGCCGAGATCCGCCTGTACGACCGGCTGTTCACCGTGCCCGACCCGGATGACGACAGTGACGGGCGCACCTATCGCGACCATCTGAACCCGGAATCGCGGCGCAGCGTGCAGGGCTACGTCGAGCCGGCGGCCGCGGCGGCCGCGCCGGAAACCAGCCTGCAGTTCGAACGCACCGGCTACTTCGTCACCGACCGCCGCGACCACCACCCTTCACGCCCCGTGTTCAACCGCAGTGTGACCCTGCGGGACACTTGGATGCAGAAGGAGGGCTGAGATGCGCCTGTCGATCCGCCGCATCGCCATCGCCGCGCTGCTGGCTTGCAGCCTGTCGCTGCTTGCCGCCTGCACCGCCCCGCCGACCAATGGCCAAGCGCAGGACACGCCGGACGCGCCAGCCGGCACGGCCCCGGGCACGCCGGCACCGGCCACCCCGGCACCGCCTCGCGACACGGATGTGGCCCTTGGTCAGCCGGGCACCGTGGACACCAGCTGCAAGATCGATGCCGATTGCGCGGTCAAGAATGTCGGCAACTGCTGTGGTTATTACCCGGCCTGCGTGAATGTCGACAGTCCCACGGACCCGGCCGCGGTGCAGGCCGAATGCGCGCGCACCGGCATGGCTTCGGTCTGCGGCTTCCCCGAGATCAGTGCCTGCCATTGCTCCAGCGGCACCTGCCGCGCCAAGTCCGATCGACTGACCGAGTCCCTGCAGTGATGCTGCACGCCCAACTGCACCTGACCCTGCCGGCGTGGATCCATGACGCGGTCGATCCGGGCCGTACCTACGACGACGACACCGAAAAGGTGGCCCTGGCGATCGCCCTGTCGCGCCACAACATCGACGCCCGCAGCGGCGGGCCCTTCGGCGCGGCGGTGTTCGGACCGGACGCGCGGATCGTCGCGGTCGGCGTCAACCGGGTGCTGCCGCACGCCTGCTCACTGGCCCACGCCGAGACCATGGCCTTTGCGCTGGCGCAGCAACGCGTGCAGCGCGCACGGCTGAACCGGCTGGACGATGACACGCCCGCGGGCCACTTCACCCTCGCGACCTCGGCGCAACCATGCTGCCAGTGCTACGGTGCCAGCATCTGGGCCGGGATCGACATGTTGCTGATCGGCGCGCGCGCCGAGGACGTGATGGAACTGACCGAATTCGACGAAGGCCCGCTGCCGGAGGACTGGATCGGCGAGCTTGGCAAGCGCGGCATCCGGGTCCGCCGCGACATCCTGCGCGAGGACGCCCGCGCGGTCCTGCGTGACTACGGCACCAGCAACGGCGGCAGCTACTGATCCGTCCCGCCGCCGCCGCGTTCACCCGCCGGACACGTTATTGAACTGTCCAGTATGTTAAATTGGCAGGCAGATTGATCCTTCCCGAGCCTGTCCGATGATCCCGCGCCTGCCCGAGCGTTCCCGACCTGCCCCCGGCAGCGCGTGCGCCGCCGACGCGACCGATGCATCGCCACCACGGGCTGCAAGCCCCGGGCGACCCAAGGACCTGAGCAAGGGCCAGGCGATCCTCGACAGCGCCAGGCGGCTGTTCCTGGAGCATGGCTTCGAAGGCGTCAGCATGGACCAGATCGCCGCCGCCGCCGGCGTTTCCAAGCTCACCGTCTACAACCACTATGGTGACAAGGAAACCCTGTTCGGCGAGGCGGTCCGCAGCTACTGCGAGCAGGGATTCCCCGACGCGGTGTTCCAGGATGACCCGGCGCAGCCGCTCCAGGCCGCGCTGCTCGCCATCGCCCGGCGCTATTTCGACTTCGTCTGTGCACCGGACGCCATCGCCGGGCACCGCCTGCTGTGCTCGCCGCAAATGGCCGACACGCCAGTGTCGCGGCTGTTCTGGACCTCCGGCCCGCAGCACATCCAGGAACGCATGGCCGCGCTGCTGCTGCATCGTGCCGGCCACGGCCAACTGCAAGTCGACGATCCCTGCCGCGCCGCATCCCAGTTCTTCGCACTGGTGCGTGGCGACCCGCATTCGCGCCTGCTGTTCGGCTGCGACGTCTGCACGTCCGAGGAAATCGCAGCACACCTGCAGGCAAGCGTGGCCATGTTCCTGCGCGCCTACGCCCCGTCGGGGCCGACGCGATGACTTCCGGCACTGCGCGAAGCACACCGCAACGGCCCATGCTCCTCACTGCGCAAACGGCTAGAATCGCCGGCCCGCGACCTTTCCAGGCCCCGCCACCATGACTACCCCGTTCGATTTCGCCCGTGCACGCGACCTGATGGTCGAACAGCAGGTCCGTCCCTGGGACGTGCTCGACATCCGCGTGCTGGACGTGATGGCCACGCTGCCGCGCGAGGCATTCGTCGACGCGCCGCTGCAGGCACTCGCCTACACCGACGCGGCGCTGCCGATCGGCCATGGCGAGACCATGAACAAGCCCGTCTTCCACGGTCGCGCACTGCAGAGCCTGCTGCCGGCGGAAGGCGAATCGGTCCTGGAGATCGGCAGCGGCAGCGGCTACCTGACCGCCTGCCTGGGCATGCTGGCCCGCGAAGTGGTCGGCATCGAACGCCATGCCGACCTGGCCAACCAGGCTGCCGACCGGCTGCAGCGGCTGGGCATCGCCAATGCCCGCGTCGAGGCCGCCGACGCCTTCGTCGCCGAGCCCGGTCGCCAGTTCGATGCAATCTGCGTATCCGCTGCCGTCGACGAGATCCCGCAGCGGTTCCTGCAGTGGCTGCGCCCCGGTGGCCGCATGTTCGTCGTCCACGGTCGCGCACCGGCAATGGAGGCCGTGCTGGTGCAGGCCGATGTCAACGGAACGCGCGTCGAATCGTTATTCGAAACCGAGCTGCCGTATCTGGCCGGGGCCGCCCCGGTGCCGGCCTTCACGCTCTGACGCCTGCCCGGCGCCCCACGCCCGCCCTCGAGGAAACCCTCCATGCTCCTTCGCCCGCTCACCTTCGCCCTTGCCCTGGCACTGCTGCCGGCCAGCGCCTTTGCCGAAGACCTGATGCAGGCCTACCAGTTGGCGCGGCAGAGCGACCCGCAGCTGTCGGCCGCCGAATCCGGACGCCTCGCCACCCGCGAGGGTGCCGTGCAGGCGCGCGCGGCCCTGCTGCCGCAAATCAACGGCACCGCCACGCTCAATCACCGGCGCGGCGATTCCACCAGCAACCAGACCCAGTTCGACGAGGACGGCAATCTGGTCGTCTATCCCGTCAGCAGCTCCAGCACCAATACCTCGCGCGGCCTCGACGTCGGTGCCCGCCAGGCGATCTACGACCGCAGCAACTACACCCGCCTGCGCAGCCAGCGGGCCATTGCCGAGGCCAGCGACTTCCAGCTGCAGGCGGCCGGCGATTCGCTGATCACGCGCACCTCGCAGGCCTACTTCAACGTGCTCGTGGCGCTGGAAACGCTCAATGCCTCGCAGGCGCAGGAAGAAGCACTGCGGCGCCAGTTCGATTTCGCCGACAAGCGCCTGGAAGTGGGACTGGCACCGATCACCGACGTGCATGAAGCCCGTGCCCGTTACGACGCCGCCCGCGCCAACACCATCATCACCCGCAACGCCCTGGCCGATGCGCTGCAGGCGCTGGCCGAGATCACCGGCGACACCATCGTCGACTTCAAGGCGCTGCCGGATGATTTCCAGCCGCAGCTGCCGGTCGGTCGCGACGCCGAGGCCTGGGTCGCCACCGCCGTCGACAACAACCCGTCGCTGCGCGCCAAGCAGTTGCAGGTGCGCGCCAGCGAACATGACGTCGACACCGCCCGCGCCGGGCACTGGCCGACCCTGTACGCCAGCGCCGGCTATGGCGACAGCCGCAGCTGGGGCGAGAGCAATGCCCGTGGCTTCGACATGCCCAGCGACAGCAGCAGCCGCGGCCCCAGCGTCGGCCTGACCCTGAGCGTGCCGATCTTCTCCGGCGGCGCCACCCAGTCGCGCGTGCGTCAGGCCATCGCCCAGCGCGACATGGCCCAGGACGAGCTGGAACAACAGCGCCGCGCCCTGGTGCGCAACACCCGCAATGCCTGGCAGACCCTGGTCGGCGGCATCAGCGAAGTGGAGGCCCGGCGCCTGGCGGTGGTGTCCGCACGCAGTGCCTTCGATGCCTCGCAGGTCGGCCTGGAAGTGGGCACCCGCACCGTGCTGGACGTGCTCAACAACCAGCAGATCCTGTTCAATGCCGAACGCGAGTACGCGCTGGCCCGCTACACCTACCTGCAGAACCGGTTGCTGCTGGAACAGGCCGCCGGCACCCTGGAGGTGACCAACCTGCAGGACATCAATCGCCTGTTGACCCGCGACATCAGCGCCCGCTGAGGCATCCATCCAGCGGCTGCGCGCCGCGCGCGCGGCCAGCGGCTCGATGCGCCTCAGGCGTCGTCGACGACAAACTCCAGCGCGGCGGAGTTGATGCAGTAACGCAGCCCGGTCGGTGCCGGGCCATCCGGGAACACGTGTCCCAGGTGGGAGTCGCAGCGGCTGCAGCGCACCTCCACGCGGCGCATGCCGAGGCTGTCGTCGGCATGCTCGCCAAGCGCATCGGCCTGCAACGGGCGCGTGTAGCTGGGCCACCCGCTGCCGGAGTCGTACTTGTCGCCGCTGCCGAACAGGGGCTGCCCGCAGGCCACGCAGTCATAGCGACCCGCGGCCTTGTGGTCCCAGTACCTGCCGGTGAACGGCGGCTCCGTGGCGGAGCAGCGGCAGACGGCGTACTGCTCCGGCGTCAGGCGTTCGCGCCAGTCGTCGTCGCTGCGGTTTTCGGGGGAGTTGGTCATGGACATGCCCGGAACCGGGGATGAACAAGATGCCGCCTGCATTGCCGCATTACAAGTCATGCGGCAAGCTAGCCGACGTTCCGCCACACAGGATCGCCGCGTGCCCGCCCGCCAAGCCCTTCGTTTGCTGCCCTTGCCGCTGTGCATCGCCTTCTCGCTCGGTGCCCATGCGTCGGACCGACCGCAGGACTGGAGCCTGTGCCCGCGGGTCGATGCGGTGCCGGCCTTCGGCGAGGTCAAGCCGCAGCTCAACTCCGAGCAACGCGCGCAGCTGGAAACCGACATCGACGGCGACAGCATCCTCGGCACCGAAGGGGAGACGACCACGTTCAGCGGCAACGTCACCCTGCGCCGCGGCGACCAGTTGCTGCACACCGACAACCTGCAGTTCGACCAGGAAACCGGCCGCTACGTTGCCGACGGCAGCGTGCGTTACCAGGACGGCGGCCTGCGCGTGGTCGCCGACCAGCTGGAAGGCGACCAGGACCAGGACAGCCACGTGCTGCGCAACGTCCGCTACCAGCTGGTCGAACGCCGCGGCAGCGGCGGTGCCGAACACATCGAGATGCAGGGCACGCAAGGCACCCTGTACGACTCCAGCTACTCCACCTGCCCGCCGGACGAACGGCTGTGGGAGCTGCGCGCGCAGCGGATCGACATCGATACCGAGGAAGGCATGGGCGTGGCCCGCAACGCGCGGCTGCGGATCGGCAAGGTGCCGGTTCTGTACGTGCCGTGGTTCACCTTCCCGATCGACGAGCGTCGCCGTACCGGGCTGCTGTATCCCAACATCCGAATGTCCGGTCGCAACGGCTTCGACTGGTCGCAGCCGGTCTACCTGAACCTGGCACCGAACTACGACGCTACCCTGACCCCGCGACTGATGACCAAGCGCGGACTGATGCTCGGCAGCCAGTTCCGCTATCTGGTGCCACGCGGCCGCGGCGTGCTGGAAGTCGACTACCTGCATGACGACCGCCTGACGCGCGACGGCCTGGCCGACGAGATCGCCGAGAACGTGCCCGAGGCCAACCGCCGCGTGTCCAACCGTGGGCGGGCCTACTTCGGCGGTCATCACGATCTGAGCCGGACCTGGCAGGCGCGCGCCAACCTGAACTGGATCAGCGACCCGCGCTACACCGAGGACATGACCAACGTCCTCGATGGCATGACTTCGGTCGCGCTGGCCAGCACCATCGGCGTGTATGGCCGCGGGCGCTACTGGAATGCCGGCGCCATGGCCCAGCAATGGCAACTGGCCGATTACACGCTGCGCGAACGCAACCTGCAGTACGGCCGCCTGCCCCGACTCTACGCCCAATGGCGCCAACCGCTGGGCAACTGGCTGGAAGTCGGCATGGATGCGGAGGCGGTGCGCTTCGCCCACGTGGACGCCGACCTGCACGGCGGCAGCCGTCTGGACATCAAGCCGAGCATCAGCATGCCCATGGGTGGTGCGGCGTGGTTCATGACGCCCACCCTGGCCTGGCGGCATACCCAGTACCGACTGGAGGACGCGCTGGTCGACACCCTGCCCGGTGGGGTGCGCGATCCCAGCCGCAGCACGCCGATCGCCTCGCTCGATGCCGGCCTGTTCTTCGAGCGCGACACCTCCGTGCGTGGTACTCGCTACCTGCACACGCTGGAGCCCCGCCTGTTCTACCTGAACGTGCCTTACCGCGACCAGGACCACCTGCCGCGCTTCGACACCCGGCCGATGACCTTCAGCTGGGGCCAGTTGTTCCGTGACAACCGCTATACCGGCCCTGACCGGCAGACCGACGCCAACCAGCTGACCCTGGCGGTCTCCAGTCGCTTGCTGCGCCAGTCCGACGGCCGCGAGAAGCTCTCGGCCAACCTCGGGCAGATCATCTACTTCGACGACAGCCGGGTCACCGTTCCGGGCGAGCGCCCGGTCGAGAAGGGTCGCTCGGCATGGATTGCCGATGGCAACTACATGTTCAACGACCGCTGGTCGCTCGGCGCCTCCTACCAGTGGGATCCGAAGTTCCGTCGCCAGGACCTGGTCAGCGTGCGCAGCCGCTACCTGGTCGGCGACACCGGCGTGATCAACCTCAACTACCGCAACCGCCGCGGCCTGCTGGAGCAGGCCGACCTGTCGTTCCTGTATCCGCTCAATCCCAGTTGGAGCGTGGTGGGGCGGTACTACTACGACCTGATGAACCGCAAGCTGCTGGAGGGCATTGCCGGGCTGCAGTGGGAAAGCTGCTGCCTGGCGGTGCGCGTGGTCGGGCGCCGCTACCTGCGCAACCGCACCGCGGAGCTGAACAACGCCATCCAGGTCGAGGTGGAACTGAAGGGCCTGGGCTCGGCCGGCCCGGACACGGCCGACCGCCTGCGCCGTGCTATTCTCGGCTATTACCGCGAGGACCTCTACCTCGTGCCGCCGGAAGACGGCGACAGCGCCCCCTTGTCCGATCTCTCGCCATGACCAAAGCCTTCGCCTCCGTGTTCGCCGCGGCCCTGCTGTTCGGCAGCAGCGTCCATGCCCAATCCCTGCAGCCGATCGACCGCATCGCCGCGGTGGTCAACGAGGACGTGATCCTGCAAAGCGAACTGGATCGCGCGGTCGGCAACATCCGCGCGCAATACGCCCAGCAGCCCGACCAGCTTCCGCCGCCGGACGTCCTGCGGCGCCAGGTGCTGGAGCGGCTGGTGCTGGTGCGCCTGCAGGTCGCCCAAGCCGAACAGACCGGCATCCGCATCAGCGACCAGGAACTCGACGGGGCGGTCAACGCGGTCGCCCAGCAGAACCAGATGACCCTGCAGCAGTTGCAGCAGCAGTTGGTCCGCGACGGCATGAGCTTCAACGACTTCCGCGAATCGCTGCGCGACGAGATCGCCGCCCAGCGCCTGCGCCAGCGGTTCGCGCAGACCCGCATCAGCGTGACCGAGTCGGAAGTCGACAACGCCCTGGCCAGCCAGGCTGCCGGTGGCACGCAGTACCGCCTCGCCCACATCCTGGTGGCGTTGCCGGAAGGCGCGACGGCCGAACAGATCGCCACCGGCGAGCAGAAGATCGAGGGCGTCAAGGGCCTGATCGATCGCGGGGAAATGGATTTCGCCGCCGCGGCAGTGCGTTATTCGGACAGCCCCAACGCGCTGGAAGGCGGCGACCTGGGCTGGCGCAGCCTGGACGAGATTCCCGCCGCCTTCGCCAGCCAGATCCGCACGATGCAGGCGGGCCAGATGCTGGGTCCGACCCGTGGCCCCAGCGGCTTCCAGCTGCTGAAGCTGGTGGAGCTGCGCGACGCCGCCGAGTCCGCTTCGGCACCGGTGACCCAGTACAAGGCCCGCCACATCCTGCTGCGCGCCGAGGCCGGCGACGACGCCACAGCCCGTGCGCAGATCGAGAGCCTGCGCGGCCGCATCGCCGGCGGTGCCGACTTCGCCACCCTCGCCCGCGAGCACTCGCAGGACCAGAGCAGCGCCGACAACGGCGGAGACCTGGGCTGGTTCGTGCGTGACCAGTTCGGCGCCAATTTCGGCGCCCAGGTCGCCGCGCTCGAGGACGGCGCGGTGTCGATGCCGTTCCGCACCGAGACCGGCTGGCACATCGTGCAGCGCGAAGCGACCCGGCAAACCACTGCCGGCGACGACATGCGCCGCGCCCAGGTGCGCGAGATGATCGGCCAGCGCAAGCTGGAGGACGAGTGGAACCGCTACCTGCGTGAACTGCGCGGAGAAGCCTACGTCGACGTGCGCGGCGAGGACTGAGTCGCGCCATCCATGACCCGTCCACGGCTGGCCCTGGTCCCCGGCGAACCGGCCGGCGTCGGCCCGGAACTGTGCGTGCGCGCTCTGCAGCAGGCGCATGAGGCGCAGCTGGTGGTCTATGGCGATCCGGCAGTGCTGCAACTGGCGGCCGACGCCCTGGGCCTGCCGCTGCCCGCGGTCGAGTTCGAGCCGTTCCCATCCGTGGCCGCCACGCGGTTCGGCACACCCGACCCTGCCAACGCCCGCGCGGTCATCGACGCCCTGCTGGCCGCCGGCCGCGACTGCCTGAGCGGCCGCCTGCATGGCATGGTCACCGGCCCGGTGCACAAGGCCGCGATCAACGCCGGCGGCATCGCCTACACCGGCACCACCGGCTTGCTGGCCGATCAGGCCGGTTGCGAGGTGGTGATGCTGCTTGCCAACCCGCACATGCGGGTGGCGCTGGCCACCACCCATTTGCCGTTGCGCGAAGTCGCCGATGCCATCGATGCAGACTCACTGCGGCGCACGCTCGGCATCCTCCACGCCGGCCTGCGCGAACGCTACGACATCGCCGATCCGCGCATCGCCGTGCTCGGACTCAACCCGCATGCCGGCGAGGACGGGATTCTCGGGCACGAGGAAGGCGCCATCATCATTCCGCTGCTGGAGGCGCTGCGCGCCGAAGGCATGGACCTGACCGGCCCGTTGCCGGCCGACACGGCCTTTCTGCCTGCATCCCTGCGCCGCTTCGACGCGGTGCTGGCGATGTACCACGATCAGGGCCTGCCGGTGCTCAAGCACAGCGGCTTCGAGCAAGCGGTCAACGTGACCCTCGGCCTGCCCTATCCGCGCGTCGCCGTCGACCACGGCACCGCGCTGGAACTGGCCGGTCGCGGCACCGCCGATCCCTCCAGCCTGCTGGCGGCGATCGCCGAATGCGGCCGGCAGGCCAATGTCGCACGGATGCCGTCGTGAGCGGCTCGTCGATGATCCGCGGTGGCGGCCGGGAACGGATCGGACTGCGTGAGCCGAACTTCGCCTCGCGACAGCTCGGCCCGATGACTGGCCGGTGCCTGCCCGCTGGTATTGGTGGCACCGATGGCGCAACATGCCCGCGCCTTCCCCGACTGCTGGCTGCGGTAGCGTGATGGCCATGCACGGACCCAGCGACACCCCGGCCTTTGCCGCCAGGGCGAAGAAGCAGTACGGCCAGCACTTCCTGCACGAGCGCGCCTTCATCGACCGGATCGTGCAGGCGGTGGACCTCGCACCGGGCGAAGGCCTCGTGGAGATCGGACCGGGCCAGGGCGCAATCACCTTCCCGCTGCTGCGCCGGTTCGGCGCGCTGACGGCGATCGAGTACGACCGCGATCTGGTTGCTCCGCTGGGCGCCGCGGCGCGCGAGCACGGCGCACTGAGCATCGTGCCCGGCGATGTGCTGGACGTGGATTTCTCCGCGCTGGCAGCCGACACCCCGGCCGGGCGGATCTGCCTGGTCGGCAACCTGCCTTACAACCTGTCCAGCCCGATCCTGTTCCATGCGCTTGATCACGCCGCGGTGATCCGCGCCATGGTGTTCATGCTGCAGAAGGAAGTGGTCGATCGCATGGGCGCGGCACCCGGCAGCAAGGTCTACGGCCGCCTCAGCGTGATGCTGCAGGCGTACTGCATGGTCACGCCGCTGTTCGACGTGCCACCCGGGGCATTCCGCCCGCCACCGAAGGTCGACTCGGCCGTCGTGCGATTGCTGCCGCGGGATGCGGCCACCGTCGGCATCCACGACCGGGAGCGGTTTGCCGGCATCGTCCGTGCTGCCTTCGGCCAGCGCCGCAAGACATTGCGCAACGCCTTGCAAACAGTGATGGCGGCCGACGCGATCCGGACCGCCGGCATCGACCCGCAATCACGCGCCGAACAGCTGTCGGTCGCCGAGTTCGTGCAGCTGGCCAACCACCCGCCTGGCGATTGACGCGACCTGGCAACCGCGCCGTCGCCCGCGACGCCGCTGACCGCCGCCTTGCGCACGTCCCGCGACTGCGCGCGTTCCTCGGGCACGAACTGTTCGCCGCCCTCCTGACGAGCCGTGCACCATGCCTTGGCCTAGAATGGCGGCCATGCAACCGTCCCCCGACTCCGATTACGCACTTGAAATCAGCGTCGCCACCCGTTTCCTCGACGAGGATTCGGACCCTGGCGCGGACCGCTACGTGTTTGCCTACACCATCCGCATCCGCAACCTGGGCCGCCTGCCGGCACAACTGATCGACCGCCACTGGGTGATCACCGACGCCAACGGGCACGTCGAGGAAGTCCGTGGCGACGGTGTGGTCGGCGAGCAGCCGCGGCTGGAACCCGGCGAGGAGTTCACCTACACCTCCGGCGCGGTGCTGACCACGGCGGTCGGCACCATGGAAGGCAGTTACGGCATGAGCGGCGATGACGGCATGCGTTTCGAAGCCCCGGTACCGGCGTTCACCCTGTCAGTGCCGCGCACGCTGCACTGAAGGATCCGCCATGCCCGATCAACTGCCCATGGCCCGGCCAACGCGCCATCACCACGCCGTCGCGGGGACGGTGACATGAGCGTGTGGGCGATCGGCGACCTCCAGGGCTGCCACGACGTCACCCGTCGCCTGCTGGAAAGGATCCGCTTCGATCCGGCGGCGGACACGCTGTGGTTCTGCGGCGACCTGGTCAACCGCGGCGGACAGTCGCTGGAAACGCTGCGACTGGTGCATTCGCTGCGGGCCAACGTGGTGATGGTGCTCGGCAACCACGACCTGTCCCTGCTGGCCATCGGCCAACGCAGCCGCGCCGAGCAGGCGCGGGTCAATCCGGACCTGCAGCGCGTGCTGTTCGCCGATGACGCGCCCGAATTGCTGGCGTGGCTGCGCCAGCAGCCGCTGCTGCACGTCGACCGCGACCTGGACTGGATGATGGTGCATGCCGGCCTGGCGCCGAAATGGACGATCGCGATGGCCGAAAAGCACGCGCGCGAAGTCGAACAGCGGCTGCGCGGCAACGGCTACCGCAAGCTGCTCAAGAACATGTACGGCGACCGACCCGCGTGGTCACCGCGCCTGAGCGGCACCGACCGCGACCGCGCGATCATCAACATCTTCACCCGCATGCGCTATTGCAGCCCGCGCGGGCGCATCGCCTTCGACGAAAAAGGTGCACCCGGCTGTCAAGCCCCCGGCCTGTATCCGTGGTATGAAGTTCCGGGCCGAGCCGAGCGCGCGCTGAACATCGTCTGTGGCCACTGGAGCACGCTGGGATTGATGATCGGCCACGGCGTCCACGCCATCGACACCGGTGCGGTCTGGGGCGGCAAGCTCACCGCGCTGCAGCTGGACAGCGAGGAGCTGCGTCTGGTGCAGGTCCCGGGCCTGGAAAACCCGCCGCGACCCTGAGCGTGCCGGCAAGCGCACGCCTCGCAGGCAGGGCGTCACCTGTCGTGACAAACGCCGGCCTGGATGGCCTGCCGCGTTTGGCGCATCACAATTCAGCGGTCGCGCTGGTATGTCTCGAAAGCATGCCCCAGAGCGATACCGTCGGCCGCATGCTCCTCGCATTCCACACGTTCCCACCTGTCTGTATCCACGGACGGAAAGAACGCATCCGCGCCTTCGACCACGGTGTCCACGCGCGTCAGGTACAGGTGGGTGGCCAGCGGCAGGGTCAGCGCGTAGATTTCGCCGCCGCCGATGACCCACAACTCATCGCCGTCACTGGCGGCGATCGCCAGCGCTTGGTCCAGGCTGGCCACCGCCTGCATGCCGTCGAACGGCACGCGACCGCTGCGCGTCAGCACCAGGTTGCGGCGGCCGGGCAATGCACGACCCAGTGATTCGGCGGTCTTGCGCCCCATCAACACGGGATGTCCCAGGGTCAGTGCCTTGAAGCGCCTGAGGTCGGCGGGCAGGTGCCAGGGCAAGGCGTTGTCACGACCGATGGCCCCTTCGCGGTCCAGTGCGGCGATCAGCGCCAGCTTCTGCGGACGGGCGGCGCTCACACTGCCACCGGTGCCCGGATCGCCGGCTGTGGGGCGTAGTCCAGGATCGTGATGTCGTCGAAGCCGAAGTCGAAAATGTCGCGCACCCGCGGATCCAGCCGCAGCGTCGGCAGCCGCCCGGGGGTTCGCGCAAGCTGCTCGCGGGCCTGCTCGAGGTGATTGGAATACAGGTGGGCATCGCCGAGCGTGTGGACGAAATCGCCCACCTCCAGGTCGCAGACCTGCGCCACCATGTGCGTCAGCAGCGCGTAACTGGCGATGTTGAACGGAACACCGAGGAAGATGTCGCCGCTGCGCTGGTACAGCTGGCAGCTCAGGCGCCCGCCGGCCACGTAGAACTGGAACAGGGTGTGGCACGGCATCAGCGCCATGTCCGGCAACTCGGCCACGTTCCATGCGCTGACGATCAGCCGCCGCGAGTCCGGGTTGCGGCGGATTTCGTCCACGACCCAGCGGATCTGGTCGACTTCCACGCCATCGGGGCCGCCCCAGCGCCGCCACTGCTTGCCGTACACCGGGCCCAGCTCGCCATCGGCATCGGCCCATTCGTCCCAGATGCTGACCTTGTTGTCCCTGAGATAGCCGATGTTGGTATCGCCCTCCAGGAACCACAGCAGCTCGTGGATGATCGAGCGTGTGTGCAGCTTCTTGGTGGTCAGCAGGGGAAAACCACGGGCAAGATCGAACCGCATCTGCCAGCCGAACACGCTGCGGGTACCGGTGCCGGTGCGGTCGTCCTTGATGGTGCCGTGCTCGAGGACGTGGGCCAAAAGCTCCAGATATTGCTTCACGACGCCGCTCCGGCCGCGACCGGCTGCGCCGCCAGGGTCGGCTGGCGGCGTGACTTCCACAGCCAGAACAGCCCGATGAGCACCAGCGGCAGGCTCAGCAACTGGCCCATGGTCAGCCAGCCGAATGCCAGGTAGCCGATGTCGGCATCCGGCAGGCGCACGAACTCCACCGCAAAGCGGAACACTCCGTACAGCAGCGCGAACAGGCCCGCCACGGCGTAGCGCGGACGCGGCCGCGCCGAGAACCACCACAGCACGACGAACATCACCAGCCCTTCCAGCAGCGCCTGGTAGAGCTGCGACGGATGCCGCGCAAGCGCGTCCAGTGCACCACTGTCGTGCAGGCTGCGGACCTGCGCCGCGGGCAGGCCGGCCAGTTCCGCCTCCGCATGCGGGAAAATCACGCCCCATCCTGCCTGGGTGTACTTGCCCCACAATTCCCCGCCGATGTAATTGCCGACGCGGCCAAAGCCCAGGCCCGGCGGCACCCAAGGCGCGATGAAGTCCATGACGTCGATGAAATGGTGCCCCTGCCTGCGCGCCCAGTACCAGGCGGCGGCGAACACGCCCAGCAAGCCGCCGTGAAAGCTCATGCCACCGTCCCACACCTTGAACAGAAACAAGGGGTTGGCGAGGAAGTCAGTGAACGCATAGAACAGCACGTAGCCGATCCGTCCGCCCAGGATCACCCCGAGCATGCCGTAGAACAGCAGGTCGCCGAAGGCGTTTTCGTCCACACCGGGCAGGCGGCCGGCACGGATGCGGCTGCGGCCCAGCAGCCAGGCCACGGCGAAGGCCAGCAGGTACATCAGCCCGTACCAGTGGATCTTCAGCGGCCCGAGGGCCACGGCCACCGGATCGATCTGGTGCAGGACGATGCTCATGCGTGTGCGGCTTCGAATGGAACGAAGCGCCTATTGTGCCGGAGGCGTGCCCACCACGCTGCCGCAGCGCGTGCTGGCGGCACCCGGGGGCGACTCAGCGCAGGATCCGCGGAAGATCCGGCAGCTCGTTGCGTGGCGTGCTGCCGTCGGTACGAGGATCATGCTCGGCCAGCAGCGCACCCACCGCCGCGACCCCCGCCAGCACCGCCTGCTCCGGCTGGCCCTCGCGCATGCGCCGTTCGATCAGCGCGCATGCTTCCTCCCACTGCGCCGGCACGATCCGGCCGTCTAGCCCGCGGTCGGCGACGATCTCGATGTCGCGGTCAGCCAGCAGCAGGTAGATCAGCACGCCGTTGTTGGCCTGCGTGTCCCACACGCGCAACTGCGCGAAGGCATCCAGCGCACGGCTGCGCGGGTCGCAGCCGCGCAGCACGGCACTCATCGGCAGTGCCGATTCCACCGCAAAACAGATCTCCCCGCAGTGCCGGGTTTCCGAATCGGCGATCGCCGCGGCGATGCGTTGCAGGCTGTCGACCGGGAACAGGCGTTGCGCCGACGGCGCGAACAGGTGACGAAACACGCGCATCACCAGCCTCCCGAGGCGCCACCGCCTCCGCTCATGCCGCCGCCACCGGACCAGCCGCCGCCACCGAAACCACCCCCGCCGCCCCAGCCGCCGGAACCACCGCCCCAGCCACCCGAGGGCGGACCACCCCAGCCGCCGGGCATCCCGCCCCAGCCACGGTCATGGGCGAAGCGCCCGCTGGGCGCTGCCATCACGCCCAAGACCAGGCCGATCAGCGCGCCGATGCCACCCACCAGCAGCAGCGAGGACAGCAACCAGGCGATGCCACCGGCACCGGCAGCCGCGACAAGCCCGCGCACGCCTGCGGCACTGTTGCGCAGGAAACCGCGCAGCACGGTGGCGACCACGAACGCGGCGAACAGTGCCGGCAGCACCGAATCGAAAACGTTGGAGCGACTGCTGCGCACGTTTGCCAGTGGTTCCGGCAACGGCTCGCCGTCCACCAGCTTCTCCAGTTGTTCGGTCGCCGCCAGCAAGCCGCCACCGAAATCGCCTTGGCGGAAATGCGGTGCCATGTACTCGGCAATGACCCGTCCGGCAGTGATGTCAGGAATCGCCCCTTCCAGCCCGTAGCCGACCTCGATGCGGACCTTGCGGTCATCCTTCGCCACCACCAGCAATACACCGTCATCGACCTTGTCCCGTCCGAGGCGGAACTGCTCGAAGGCGCGGATCGCGTAGTCCTCGATCGGCTCGTCCCCGGTGGTCGGGATCATCAGCACCTGCAGCTGGCTGCCCTTGCGCTGCTGCAGGGCCAGCGCCCGCTGCTCAAGCCGCGCGCGGGTGGCGGTGTCGAGCGTGCCGGTGGTGTCGATGACCGGCGAATCCAGCATCGGCACCGGCACTTGCCGGGCCTGGGCGAACACCGCCGCGGACAGCAGCAGCAACAGCGTCGCGAGCAAGCAGCGTCGCTGCGCGCGCGATGGCGCAATCATCGTCGCCTCAGCCGGCCGGCACCGGCTGCTGCGCCGGCGGCGGCGTCGGCTGCGCCGGCGCGGTGCCGAAGTCGACCGTCGGCGCGGTCTGGATCGCGCGCTCGTTCTCGACGCTGAAGTTGGGCTTGACCTTGTGGCCGAACAGCATCGCCGTCAGGTTCACCGGGAACTGGCGGATGTAGCTGTTGTAGTCCTGCACGGTCTCGATGTAGCGACGGCGCTCCTGGGTGATGCGGTTCTCGGTGCCTTCCAGCTGCGTCTGCAGGTTGAGGAAGCTCTGGTCGGCCTTCAGGTTCGGGTAGTTCTCCACCACCACCATCAGCCGGCTCAGCGCACTGGACAACTCGCCCTGGGCGGCTTGGAACTGTGCCAGCGAGGCCGGGTCCTCGGCGTTGACGTTGACTTCGCCGACGCGGGCGCGCGCTTCGGTGACCTGGGTCAGCACCTGCTGCTCATGCGCTGCATAGCCGCGGACCGTGTTCACCAGGTTGGGGATCAGGTCGGCGCGGCGCTGGTAGGTGTTCAGCACCTGCGACCAGGCGGCACTGACCGCTTCGTCCTTCTGCTGGATCTGGTTGTAACCGCAACCGGACAACAACGTCGCGGTCAGCAGGATGGCGAACACTCGCATCAGGCGCATGGCAGGCTCCGGTGGGCGGCGATCGCCGCGATGCCGATACGTTGCCGTCGCTGCCGTTCAGCTCTGGTGAAAACCGATCCCTGGCCGACGTCGCGCCAGCTGCGCCACGCCGCCGTGCCCTGGCACCACGTTCCGGCTACCACTGCCCGGCGCCGGGCACCCGGTGCGCCGCGGCACGGCGGCGCATCAGCAGGTTGAGCCATTCCACCATCACCGAGAACGCCATGGCGAAGTAGATGTAGGGCTTGGGCACGTGCACGTCCAGGCCATCCAGCACCAGGATCGCGCCGATCAGCAGGATGAAGGCCAGCGCCAGCATCTTGATGGTCGGGTTGGCGTCGATGAAGCGCCCCAGCGGGTTGGCCGCCAGCAGCATCACCGCGACCGCCAGCAGGATCGCCACCACCATCACCGGAATGTGGTCGGCGATGCCGACGGCGGTGATGACCGAATCCAGCGAGAACACGATGTCGATCACCGCGATCTGGGCAATCACCACCCAGAACACGCCGGAGCTGCGGGTGGTGGTGGGATCCTCGTCCTCGCCGCCGGATATCAGCTCGCGGATCTCGGAAATGCCCTTGACCAGCAGGAACGCGCCACCAACGATCAGGATGATGTCACGCAGGGAGATGCCCATTCCCATGACGTGGAACAGGTCGCTCTGCATCCGCGCCAGGAACGCCAGCATCACCAGCAGGCCGATGCGGGTGATGCAGGCCACCGCGATGCCGATCTTCCGCGCCAGCGGGCGCTGATGCTCGGGCAGGCGGCTGACCGCGATGGAGATGAACACCAGGTTGTCGATACCCAGCACGATCTCGAGGGTGCTCAGCATCACCAGGGTCAGCCAGACATTGGGGTCGGCCAGGAAACTCAGGTCCATCAGGGGCTCTCGGTCAGTCGCAAACAGTTCAAGGGAAGCCGGATCAATGCAGGCGTGGCAGCAGGATGCAGGCCCACACCACCACCACGTTGACCATCAGCACGAACACCGCCGCCGAGCCCATGTCCTTGGCACGCCCGGCCAGTTCGTGGAACTCCGGGCCGTAGCGCTCGATCACCGCCTCGATCGCGGAGTTCAGCAGCTCGATGCTCAACACCAGCAGCATCGAACCGATCAACAGGGCCTGCTCGACCCCGGTGCGCCCCAGCCAGATCGCCAGCGGCGTCAGCAGCGCCACCAGGTAGACCTCGAGCCGGAACGAGGATTCGTGCAGCCAGGCCGCGCGCAGTCCCTGCACCGACCACTGGGCGGCCTTGAGGATGCGCTCCGGCCGCCGCGGCAGATGGCCGAACTCGTCAGCCATGTCCGTGCGCCGTGCGTGGCGGGAATCGGCCCGTGCAGGGCGGCAGTGGCAGGGTCATGGCATCGGGGTCCGGCGGCGGGAAGGCCGTCGGCGCGCCATTTTGCCACAGGCCGGCGGCGACCGATGCGGTGCCCCGGCCGACGCCGCGACACCCGGACAGGCAGCGTGACGGCTCAGTCGGCGAACACGGCCGTGCCGCGGCTGCCATCGGCACGCAGCCAGCCGCGATACATGCCGGAGGTGTTGAACGGCAGCGCGATGTTGCCCTCGCGATCCAGGGCGATGACCCCACCATCGCCGCCCATCGCCGGGATCCGCTGCATGACCACCGCGTCGCTGGCGACCTGCAGGCTGTCGCCGCGATAGGCCATGCGCGCGCAGATGTCGTGGGCAACCGCCGCACGGATGAAGAACTCGCCCCAACCGGTCGCCGAGACGCCGCACTGTTCGTTGGCGTAGGTGCCGGCGCCGATGATCGGTGCATCGCCGATCCGGCCCCAACGCTTGTTGGTCATGCCACCGGTGGAGGTGGCCGCGGCGATGTGGCCGTGCACGTCGAGTGCGACCGCGCCCACGGTACCGAAGTAGCGACCCGGCTCGGCGTCGGCGGCGTCCACCCCGGCGGCGCGCTCGGCGGCCTCGCGTTCGCGCGCGCGCTCCAGTTGCCGGCGCCTGTGCGGCGTGTCGAACCAGTCGTTCGGCACGCGCTCGATCCCGGGGTGTTCGTCGGCGAACTTCTCAGCGCCCTCGCCCATCAGCATCACGTGCGGCGACGCCTCCATGACCTTGCGCGCCAGCAACACCGGATTGCGGATCGTGCGCACCCCGGCAACGGCTCCGGCGCGGCTGCTGTGGCCTTCCATCACCGAAGCATCCAGTTCGTGTTCACCCAGCGCGTTGTAAACCGCGCCCTTGCCGGCATTGAAGCGCGGCGACTCCTCCAGCACGCGCACCGCCGCGATGACCGCATCCAGCGCCGTGCCACCACCGGCAAGTACCGCCTGGCCGGCATCCAGCGCGCGATCCAGCTCGGCACGCACTGCGGCCTCTTCCTGGGCCGACAGTTGGCTGCGTTCGATCACCCCGGCACCACCGTGGATCACCAGCGCGGTGCGCCCGCTCACGGCGTCGGCGGCAGGCTCGACGGGCGGCTGCGCGTTGACGGACAGCGCCACCAGCAACAGCAGAAACAGGACGGGCAGACGCACGGTGGCTACTCCGGTTCGGGGATTCGGCAGGATAGCCCAAGCCCTCCGCGTGCCCGTCCACGCGAGACTGCATCGCGCCTCAACCGGCCGGCGATGCGATCCCGGCCTCTGCAGGTGCCTCAACCGGCGCGAAGAAGGCTTGCACGGCCGCCAAGTCGCGGGTCCGTGGCAGTGGCGGCAGCGAATCCAGGAACACCCGGCCGTAGGATTTCCCGAGCAGACGCGGATCACAGAGCACCAGCACGCCGTGATCGGATTCGGTGCGGATCAGCCGGCCGGCGCCCTGCTTCAGCGCAATCACCGCCTGCGGCAACTGCTCGT
This sequence comes from Pseudoxanthomonas suwonensis, assembly GCA_030535605.1. Lineage (GTDB taxonomy): Bacteria > Pseudomonadota > Gammaproteobacteria > Xanthomonadales > Xanthomonadaceae > Pseudoxanthomonas_B > Pseudoxanthomonas_B suwonensis_B. Next base: position 17,835 of record JAUNRQ010000017.1, on the reverse strand, counting down.
CACGGAACGGATTGCCGCCGGCGCGACGCACGGCCTCCAGCCGCGCCTCGAACACCGGGTCGTCCGGTGCCGCGAACGGCAGTTTGTCGATCACCACCAGCACCAGCGCGTCACCGGGTACGTCCACGCCCTCGCGGAAACTGGCGCTGCCCAGCAGCACGCCGTTGCCGGACTCCAGGAAGCCTTCCAGCAGCCGCGCCCGCGGGGCCTCGCCCTGCACGAACAGCGGCCATGGCGCGTCATCGTCGGCGCGCAGCAGGCGGGCGGCCTCGCGCAGCGCGCGCAACGAGGCAAACAGCAGGAACGCGCGGCCACCGCTGGCGTGCAGCACCGGCTTGATCGCCTGCACGACCGCGTCGGTGTAGTCGATGGCGTTCGGTGGCGGCAGCGCCGGCGGCAGGTAGCACAGCGCCTGTCGTGGCCAGTCGAACGGGCTGGGCTGCAAAAGGGTGCGCGGCGCATCCAGGCCCAGGCGCGCGGCGTAGTGATGGAAGCCACCGGACACCGACAAGGTCGCGGAGGTGAACACCCAGGCCGCGCGCGAACGCTCGCGGTGCTCGCGCAGCGGGCCGGACACGTCCAGGGGCGTGCGTTGCAGGCGGAAGCCACGCGGCGACAACTCGTACCAGCGCACGTCGTCGACATCATCGATGGCGGCATGGGGATCGTCGTTCCCGTCCGCCAATCGGGTTTCGTGCGCGTCGGTCGCGTCTCCTTGCTGCAACCGCCAGCGCGCCAGGCGGCCGAGAAAGCCGTGCGCGCGCAGATGGCAGGCGTCGAATCCCGGGGCGGCTTCACGCAAGGGCTCCAGAACGCCGCGCAGTTGCGCCAAGGCCGCCGCCAGCGCGTCCAGCGCATCGTCCATCTCGGCTTCCTGCAACAGCCGCTCGCGACCACCGCGGATCGGCAGGCTGTCCATGCGTGCGCGCAACTGCCGGGTCGCCAGCTCCAGCGCCTCTGCCGGACCCTGCACGCTGGCAAGCGAGCCGCTGGCGTGCCGGCATTCACCGATGGCGTCGCGCGCCAGTTCCGTCAGTGGTCGCGCACCGAGCCCTTCGCCGAAGAACTGCGCGGCCAGCTCCGGCAACTGGTGCGCTTCGTCGACCACGAACAATTCGGCACCGGGCAGGACTTCCCCGAATCCTTCCTGCTTCAGGGCCAGATCGGCCAGCAGCAAATGATGGTTGACCACCACCAGATCCGCCGCCTGCGCACGCTGGCGCGCCTGCACCACGAAGCAGTCGTCCCAGAACGGGCATTCGCTGCCGAGGCAGTTGTCGGCGGTCGAGGTGACCGCGGGAATCAGCGGTGCATCCTCGGGCAGCCCCTCGATTTCCGCCAGATCACCCATCCGCGTGCGCCCGCCCCAGGCGACGATGCGTTGCAGCAGGTGCTGGTTCTCGCGAGAGGAGAATCGCGGCTCCCCGCGTGCCTGTTCCATCCGGTAACGGCACAGGTAATTGGCGCGGCCCTTCAGCAGCGCGCTGCGCAGGCCGACGCCCAGTGCATCGCGCAGGCGCGGCAGGTCGCGGTGGTAAAGCTGGTCCTGCAACGCGCGGGTGCCGGTGGAGACGATCGTGCGCACGCCGGAAAGCAGCGCCGGGACGAGATAGGCAAAGGTCTTGCCGGTGCCGGTACCGGCTTCCGCCAGCAGGGCATCACGCGACTCCACGGTGGCGGCAACCGCTTCGGCCAGCCGCAACTGTGCATCGCGCGGCCGGAAGCCGGGCAGCGCCGACGACAGCGCCCCCCTATCGGCCAGCGCCGCGCGACTGCGTTGCGCCAGGTCGCTCATCAATAGCGCGCTGGCGGCGCCACCCGGCACGCATCCAGTTGCTGCTGTGCCGCGCGAGCCCCGGCGCCATCGTGCGCCAGATAGCGCATCTGCCGCACCGTCGCCCAGTGGCGGCGGCATAGCGGGCCCAGCTGCGAACCCTGCTCGAAGGCGCGGCGGGCAAACGATTCGGCGCCGGCATGGTCACCCACCAGCACCGCGGCTTCGGCGCGTTCCTGCAGCAGCGCGGGGTCATCGGGATTCAGCTGCAGGGCCTCGTCCAGCGAGGTGACAGCCGCGGCAAACTGGCCCGCGGCTTCCTGCTGGCGTGCCGCGTCGCGCAGATCCTCCACCTGCGGATCACGCAATGGCTGGACGTCCAGTTCGCCGCCCGCGCCGGCCGCGGCCGCACGGATGGTGGCGACGGTGGCGGCGGCCTGCGGCACGGCAGGTGCCGCCGGGGTCGGTTCGACCGGGACAGCGGCGCAGCCGGCCAGTGCCAGCAACACAACGGACGACAGCAGGCGTGGGATCATGGGCCGGGCTCCTGGGAAGGGGACTGGGAGGATGCCGGGTCACGGCGGGCCGGGTCCTGGTTGCCACCGTCGTCGCGGCCAAACCCGAACCACTCGCGCCAGCCGCGACGCGGTGCCTGCTGGCGTGAATCGACGGGATTGGCATCGTCCACGGGCTGCCCGCCGTCGTCCCACGACGGCGGCGGTGCCCGGTAGCACGGCTGGTAGGCAGGCGCGAACCCGCTGACAAAGGCGAACCGGCGGGCACCCGGGCAATCGGCGTCGGTGCTGCCGCCGGAGCCGACCCATTTCCACTCCAGTCCCTCATCGCCCACGTCCAGCGCGGCGCTGGGAAGGCGCGCGAACATGCCCGACCAGATCCGCATCGCGCCAGTGGCGCCGTACAGGCCGGTGGACTCGTTCTGGTCGTTGCCGACCCAGACCACCGCCAGGTGATCGCCGGTCCAACCCGCGAACCAGCTGTCGCGGCCGTCGTTGCTGGTGCCGGTCTTGCCGGCGGGCTTCAAGCGCCCCAGACCGTCGGCCACCAGTTGCCGACCGGTACCGCCGGTGACCGCATGCTGCAGCGACAGGGTGATCAGACGCGCGGCAATGGCATCGCCTTCCTGCGCGGGTGCGGGCCTCTTGTCGTAGCGGTGCAGTGCCCGCCCCTGCCCGTCGAGCACGCCGCGGACCGCGTGCAACGGCTGGATTTCGCCCCCGGAGGCGAGGAATTGGTAAAGCTGTGCCATCGCGTAGGGGCTCTGGTCGACCGCGCCGAGGATCAGCGACGGGTTGGCCGTGGCTTCGATCCCCGCCAGCACGCGGATCAGTTCGGCCAGCCGCTCCGGGCGCACGTCCATGCCCAGTCGCACCGTGGCCTGGTTGTAGGATCTCGCCAGCGCGTCGGTCAGGCGTACGGTCCCGTGGTTGCGGCCGTCGGAATTGCCCGGGGTCCAGCGCCGGCCATTGCCGAGGGTCACGGTGATCGGACCATCATCGACCCAACTGGCCAGCGAGTATTGCCCGGGCTGCGCCAGCGCCAGCAGGTAGACGAACGGCTTGAGCAGCGAGCCGACCGGGCGCTGCGCTTCCACGGCACGGTTGAAGCCGTGCTCGGAAAACACCCGGCTACCCACCACCGCTGCCACCGCGCCGGTATGCACGTCGGTCACCACCAGGCCGGATTGCAGTTGCGGACGCTTGCCGGTCTGCAAGGATTTGAGCGTGCTGGTCACCGCGCCTTCGGCATAGGCCTGCGCGGCCGGCGACATTGCCGTCATCACGCTCAGGCCGGCGCCCTGCAGTTCCCCCGGCGCGTAGTCGCGCGCCAGCTGACGGCGGACAAGGTCGACGTAGGCCGGGAAGCGGTTGGCCGCCATCGACCCCGGCGCACTGGTCACGCCCAGCCCTGCCTCGCGCGCCCGTGCGTGTTCAACGGCGTCCAGCAGGCCGGCTTCGGCCATCTTGTCGAGCACGAAGTTGCGGCGTTCGGTGGCGCGCTCCGGGTGCCGACGCGGGTCGTAATAGGACGGCCCGCGGACGATGCCGATCAGCAGCGCCACCTGCTCCGGCGCGAGGTCGCGCATGTCGCGCCCGAACCAGAACTCGGACGCGGCGGCCACGCCGTGGATCGCCTGGGCGCCGCGCTGCCCGAGGTAGACCTGGTTCAGGTAGGTTTCGAGGATCGTGCGCTTGTCGTAGCGCATCTCGATCAGCACCGCGTACAGGATCTCGTTGAGCTTGCGCGCCCAGGTCTGTTCGCGACCGATGCCCAGCAGGCCGCTGCGCGCCAGCTGCTGCGTCAGCGTGCTCGCCCCTTGACGCTTCTCGCCGGCGCGCAGGTTCACCCACGCAGCGCGAGCGATGCCGGTCAGGTCGATGCCGTGGTGACGGGCAAAATCCTGGTCCTCGACCGCCTGCAGGCCGGTCACCAGCAACTCCGGCACTTCCTCGATGCGCACCAGCCGCCGTTCCTCCTGCTGCTGGCCGTAAAGCGTCGCGATCCGCGCCGGATCCAGGCGCACCGACGCCGCGGCCTTGTCGGCCACCAGGTCCTTGACCGCCGTCACCCGGCCTCCGGACAGCACCACTTCGACCCGGCTGGGCGTGACCTTGCCGCCCACGTCGTCGAACCCACGGCTGGCAATGCGCCAGCGGCCGCCGTCACGCGAATAGCTGCCCGGCCGCGACCCGGCACCGTCATCGCGGTACGAAGCGGCGTCCAGCTCGGTCTTGAGCGTCGCCGCATCCATCGCCACGCCCGGCGCCAGTTCCAGCGGACGGGCGTAGACGCGGGTCGGCAACTGCCACTGCAACTGACTGAAACGCTGCCCGACCTGATGGTTCAGGTAAAGCATGTACGGAATGAGGAAACCCAGGCCCAGGCCGACCACGGCCAGCCCCCAGGCCAGCAGCCGCCGTCGCCAATCCCATCCGCCATGTTCGTGATCGTCGAAATCCTGGTCGAAGTCGTCGTCGTGTTCGATGCGTGGCACGGGGTGGGGAACTCCAGCGGTAATGCGACAATGGCGCCGTCGCAGGCATCCGGCGAGTCTAGCGCAGGCCGCCCGACGCGCTTCGCGTCGCGTTCATGCAACATCCATCCTCCCATCACGATCAAGGCACGCGTTGACCCCGACTGTGTTCATGGCCATCCGGCGCGGGCCTTCGAGCCTGCATCGGGGGGTGTCCAGCCTCATCCATCGCGGCCTGCGGGGCACATTGGCGCGCACGCGGTCCGGCGCTGTGTCGGAATCACCGGCGGCAGCGGTGCCGGGCAACCTTGGCCGCTTCGTGTTGGTGGTCGACACCCAATGGCCGCAGCCCGAGCGCGACTCCGGCTCGCTGCGCATGGTCCAGCTGCTGCGGCTTCTGCGCGAACTGGGGTGGCCGGTGGTGTTCATGGGGGACGATGGCGACGGCGATGCTGCCGCGCGCGAACGACTGACCGCGTTGGGGGTCCACTGCCTGACGGGAAGTCGGGGCCGGCGACTGGCCTGGCTGCAGGAACACCGCGACGACCTGGCAGCGGCGATCCTCAGTCGCCACCACGCTGCCGGACACTGGCTGCCGACGCTGCGGCTGATGGCCCCGGCGGCGCGTCTGATCTTCGACAGTGTCGACCTGCACTTCCTGCGCGAACAACGCGAAGCGGATGCCAACGGGTCGTTCGCGCAGCGTCTTCTGGCCCGCTGGACGCGTCGACGCGAACGTCGGCTGTTCCGTCGCGCCGATCACGGTTGGGTGGTCAGCCAGGTGGAACAGGCGTTGCTGCGACAGCTGGTGCCCGACGCGGACGTCACGATCGTCTCCAACATCGTCGATCCACGCGACTCCACGCCGGGATTCCCGGGCCGCAACGGGCTGCTTTTCGTGGGCGCATACGGCCATCGACCGAACGTGGATGCCGTGGAATGGTTGCTGGCGGAGATCCTCCCGCACGTGCAGGCGCGCCTCCCCCAAGTGACGCTGCATCTGGTCGGAGGCGGCATGCCGCAATGGCTGCAGCAACGTGCGCAGGCGCTGCCAGGCGTGCGCGTGCATGGCCATGTCCCTGAGTTGGAACCGCTGCTGGACCAGGCACGCGTCGGACTGGCGCCACTGCGCTTCGGTGCGGGGGTCAAGGGCAAGGTCAACCAGAGCCTGGCCAACGGCCTGCCGATGGTGGCCACGCGTGTTGCCGTGGAAGGCATGACGCTGCGAGACGCCACCGAGATCCTGGTGGCCGATGACGGTGCGTCGTTCGCCGCACAGATCGTGCGGCTGCACGAGGACGCGGCGCTTTGGCAGCGCCTGGCAGACAATGGCCGCCGCCACATGCGCGCGCATTTCAGTCGCGAGCAAGCCAAAAGCGTCGTCGCCCGCTCCCTCCCCTCCGCCTGAGGCCCACACCGTCCATGCGTCTGCTCGTGATCGCCTATGAGTTCCCGCCAAGCCCGTCGCCGCAGTCGCTGCGCTGGGCTTATCTGTGCCGGGAACTGGCCGCGCGTGGTCACGAGGTGCATGTGCTGACGATCGACCTGGGACCGGACAACCCGGGATTGCCGGCGCTGCCGCCGGAGGTGTGCATCCATCGGACCTGGCCGGGACCGCTGCGCGGCATCACCGCATGGTCGCGCAAACGCAACATCGCCCGGGTGCAGGCCGCCAGAGCGGCGCAGGCGAACAGCTCCACAGGCGCTGCCAGCAACGCGTCATCGGCTGCCACGGCCGAACCGGGATCGACAGCCCCGCAAGTCGCCCCGCCAATCGCAGCGGTCGCCGATGGCGTCGGCGAACGACTTCCGTTCGAAATGCCCAAGCCCACCCGGCTGGGCGCCGTCAAGGCCTTCATCTGGTCGGTGCTGCTGCGGATCGGGGAATACACCGTGTTTCCGGACATCCGTGGCGAATGGCTGTGGCCGGCACGCAAGCGTCTTCGGCAACTGCTGCGCGAGCATGCGTTCGATGCGGTGATCAGCTCGCACGAGCCAGCGACAACGTTGCAATTGGGCCTGTTGGCACAGGCCCGCGGCATCGCCTTCGTCGCCGACCTGGGTGACCCGGTGCTCGCCGGTTACACGCCCCCCCGATGGCGCGGCCGAGCGTTGCGACTGGAAGCGGAGGTTGCCCGCAAGGCAGCGCTGGTCACTGTCACGGCCGACAGCGCCGCCGTACTGCTGCGTGAACGCCATCGCACCTTGGCTCCCGTGCATGTCATCACCCAGGGGTTTGTGGCAACCCCGCCAGCTCCGCTGGACATCGGCACGCTGTTCGACCCGGCGCGACTGGAACTGTTGTACACCGGCAGTTTCTACGCGTTTCGCCGGCCCGAGGCATTGCTCGACGCGGTCCTCGCCACACCTGGCGCCCGGCTGAACGTGGCCACCGTCCAGGCCCCCGACGTGCTCAAGCGGATGGCCGCCGCGCATCCCGACGCCATCCGGCTGCTCGGCTTCCTGCCACATTTGCGCGCCCTGCAACTGCAACGCCGCGCCGATGTGCTGGTCAACATCGCCAACGCCGACAACACCCAGATACCCGGAAAGCTCTACGAGTACGCGGGCGCCTGTCGCCCGATCCTGCACATCACGCCGCAACCGGACCAGGACCCGTCCGCCGACTGGATTCGTGCCCATGAGCGCGGCTGGGTGAGTGCGGACGACCAGCAAACACTGGCCGCGCACATCCGTCGTGCCGCCGCGGACAAACGCGAAGGGCGCCTCGGCAGTGGGCTGGACCTGTCGGCCGGGCGCGTGGCCGCCTTCAGCTGGGAGCGCGGCGCCGACACGTTGGACACGCTGCTGCAGAATCTTGGCCGCGACGCGCAGCCCACAGCCTCTACCTGAGTCCCGACTCGGCTGCACCAAGACGTCGCTGGAAGGCTTCCAGACCGGCGACATCGGGTTCCAGTTCAGCGACGTGTTCGGCGGCGCGGCTGGCACCGGCGAGGTCGCCACCGACCAGTCGTTCCTCGCCGACCGCGATCCAGCGCTCGGCAAGGCGTCGCCTGGCCTGGCGGACGTCGGCGGCATCGCCGGCCAAGGCGGCGTGGGCGTCGAGGCAGGCGCGGGCGGCCGCCAGGTTGTTGCGCGGCAGTTCGGTCTCGAAGCAGCGCCGCGCAGCCGGCAACAGTTCTGCGCTGGCGCGTTGCACGCGCGCATCCGATGGTGCCAGTGCACGTGCCGCACGCAATTTGTCGAAGGCACTGTCGCCGGGCGGCGCGATCAACGCGCCGCGGGCCTCGGCGGCGCGGGCATCGGCCAGCAGCCGCTCCACCCGCGCATGCACGTCCGCCGCCACCACGGTATTGCGTGCCTGCATGCGACGCGACTGCGCCAGCCGCCGCTGGCTCGCAGCGACGCCGTCCAGCTGCGGGGCAATTCGCCGCGCCCGTTCGATGGCCGCAGCGGCGGCATCGAACCGCAGGTCGTCCAGTGACTGACCCGCGCGCAACAGGTGCGCGCGGGCGACGTCGTCCAGCCCACGCCGAGCCAGCGTATCGCCGGGCACCAGTTGCAACAACAGGCGGAAGTCGGATTCGGCCTGCTCCAGGCGCTGGCGTCGCAGCGCCATCAACGCCTGCTGGCGCAGAGCATCGATGGCTTCGCTGAAGGCGGCGCGCGCCTGCGGCAACTCCATGTGGCCGGGGTCATGGCCGCGGGCCGCCTCCAGCAGCAGCGCGGCGCGCGGCAACTGCTTGCGCTGCAAGGCCTCGTTCGCCTGCTGCAGCAGTTCGGCGATGGCATCCTCGCGTCCTTCCAGCGCCTCTCGCCGCGCCGGCTGCTGCTCCAGCACGCGCTGGTACAGCGGCAGCGCCGCGCGCGCGTCGCCGTACAGGCGCCCTTCGGCACGCGCTTCTGCAGCCCACGCCAGCAAGGTGTCGGCACTGGCGCGGGTGTTCTCGCGTTCCCGCAGCTGCCGCGCCACCAGTGCCTCGGCCTCGCGAGGCGCGGACAACGTCCGTGCCAGCGCCAGCGATCGGCGAGCACCGTCGATGTCATCCGCCTTCAGCCGCTGCTGCGCTTCGCGCAATGCGGCCAAGGCCACCGCGGCCAGCCCGGCGCGGCTTTCCGGGCGATCCGGGTCGATCGCCAACGCCGCTTCGTAAAGCTCGCGCGCACCGCCGCCGTCGGCATCGCTCAGGCGGCCCTCGGCCAGTGCGGCATCGGCCTGGCGCAGCAACGCCTGGACCTTGGCTTGGGGCATCACACGGTCTGCCAGCGGGCCGCGCAGCAGAAGCACCAGCAACACGAACAGCAGCAGCGCGCCAAGCGCCCAGCGCGCACGCGGCGACATGCCGCCGGCAACGTCACGGACACGCGCAAGGAAATGGCTGTGCAAGCGTTTCACCGCGACAGGTTAGTTGCCGATGGATGAAGGCAAGGCGCACGAGTCCGCGACACGTGCAGTGCCGATCAACTACCGTCCGGCCGCGCCGAGCCCCCCGCGTCGTCCGCCACGGGCGCCGCATCCGGCACGCTGGCCGTGTCGCCGGCTCCCGCATCCGCAGATGGTTTGGCCGCCGCTTCCGCCCGTGCGCCTGGCGTCTTGTCGCCACTCTGGCCGGACGCATCCGCAGATCGGTCGGCATCCGCCGGGGGCAGGAAGAATTCGGTCGGTGCCACGCTCAGCTTGCCCCACAGCGCCGCGAGGATCGCGCGCGGGTTGTCCAGCCGCAAACCGCGGGCACGCAAGGCCACCGACAGCGCCAGCCCGAAGCTCACCGCAAGATTGACCAGGCCGACCAGCAACGCGAACATCAGGTAGATGCCCAGGTCGAGCGGGCTGGACGGCAACACCAGGCCGACATTGGCGGCGGAAAACGCGACATGGCGAATGTCGATCGGCAATCCCAGCAGGAAGCCGACCAGTCCGGTCATGCCGAGCATCACGCCGAACAGGAAATTGCCCCACAACGCACCATAGTGCTCGGCCAGCCAACGGCCCAGGCGCTCGCGCAACGGCCTCGGCAACAACCGGCGCCCCCATGGGTGCTGCTGGAAACGCTGCTGCAGCGACAGCATCACGAAGCGGTTGTCGAAATAGCCGGCGATCAGTCCCGACAGGAACAGCCAGAAGCCGGCGATCCCCGCATGCACCACCGCCAACCCCGACCACGGATGCAGCGACGCCAGCAGATAGTCACTCTCGCGCCAGCCCAGCAGCGCGTTGCCGGACAATGCCAACCAGCCGCGCGCCAGCAACCACGCCACCAGCAGCGCGATGCTGACATTGCCGACGATGGCGATGAACTGCGTGCGACTGACGCGTGCCAGCAACTCCACCAGCGCAAGCGGCGCCGCGGTGGAACGTCCTTCGCGCTCCATCGCGCCGGAGAAATACGCCGCGGTCATCGCCGGCTGCTTGGTGGCCACCGCGAAGCCGAGAATGTGGATCAGGACGAAGCCCAGGCCATAGTTCAGGCTGTACAGCACGTGTTCGATCAGCACCGGCAGCCCCAGGCGGCCGATCCACAACTTGAACAGCGCCATGAACGGAATGATCAATCCGGCACCGGCGGCCGCACGCAGCATCCGCAAGTAGCCGCTGCGGTTGCTGCTGACGTAGTGCTCGCCATGGGTGCTGGCGTTGTTGGAAACGTTGCGCGCCAGCAGGCCGATGTTCTGCCGCCACAGCGCGCGCAGGCTGTTGCGCTGGACCGAGGCGGCAACCAGTTGGCGGAACAGGCGAATGCGGGCAGCACGCGCGCGGCCGACGGCCTCCGGGGTCAGGTCGACCACGTCCAGCAGCGTGGCGATTCGCGCCAGCGTCTGGTCGAGCCGTTCCAGCAGGTACGTCAGGCCGATGCTGGCACCGCGCGACAGGCTGCGGCGGCGGTACAGTGCAAGCGCGTCGACCGACTGCTCCAGCAACACGCGCAAATGGGCGTCGTCATGGTATTCGGCACGCTCGCCGGCCGACAAGGCTCGGTAGTCGGCAGCGAACGCGGCCATTTCCCTTTGCAAGGCTGAAAACGGCGAGTCGCGTTCGAGGATCTTCGGGTCCAGCCGCACCAGGTCGGTTTCCAGTTCCTCGGCCGCGACCCACACGGCCAGCTTTTCCAGCGCATCGAGCATCGGCCGGACCTGGTCGCCGGTGGCCTCGCCGCCGCCGCGCCCGTCGTCGAACAGCAGTTCCAGCAGCATCGACCAGGCTTCGTCACCCACCACTTCCACCCACAACGGGTCGTCGTCTCGGTGGAACACATGGCGCAGGGTGTCGGACAGGCTGTGGGTGTCGCGCGGCGGCGGGTTGAGGGTGTCGTACCAGCGCCGCCGCATTTCGTGCATGAAGCCGCGCCGTGGCAGCAGGCCGACATGGCTCAGGGCCTGCTGCAGGTGCTGGCCGTCCAGCCATCCGTGCAGTACCGCGACCAGTTTCGCGTGATGCTCCGGCTCCGCCAGCAACAGTGTCCGAAGGGCGTTGACCCGCGCAAGAAAGGCATCCTCCAGTCCGGACAGCGGCACCCCGGCCGGTCGCACCCGGTCCACCACCCGACGCAGCAGCCGGCGGGCGTCGGCCGGCTCGGCGGCATCGATCTGGCGGAGGAAGTCGTCGTCGGCGGGGAACATGCGCAAAGATCGGGTGAACGCGACGCACGACCGCGCCAGCGGCGCCCAGCCTACACGCACGCAACCGCTTCCTGCAGGCTTGACGTGGCGGTGGCCGCATGCCGACGTACCGTTGTCATCGCCGGACCCGTAGCATGCGCGGATGGACAAGCAAGCCCCGATGGACCGCGAGGTCCTGCACGAAGGCCAGTGGCTGCGGCTGGTACGCATCGGCCACTGGGAATCCTGCGAGCGCACCCACGGCCAGGGCATGGCCGTGATCGTGATCGCGGTGACGCCCGACGACGAGGTGCTGTTCGTCGAGCAGCACCGGATCCCGCTGGGTGCCTCGACCATCGAAATGCCGGCCGGGCTGGTCGGCGACGACCACGATCATGACAGCCTGGAGTCGGCCGCGCGCCGCGAGCTGGTCGAGGAAACCGGCTGGGAACCGGGCCGCGTGGACGTGCTGCTGGTGGGGCCGACCTCGGCGGGCATGACCAACGAGCGCATCGCCTTCGTCCGCGCGACCGGCCTGCGCAAGGTCGGCAGTGGCGGCGGCGTGGGCGACGAGGCCATCACCGTGCACGCGGTTGCGCGCGCCCAGGCACCGGCCTGGCTGCTGCGCAAGCAGGCCGAGGGCCACGAACTGGACCTCAAGCTCTGGGCGGGGCTGTGGATGGTCGAGCACAACCCCGACGGCAGCCGCTTCCAGCCGGACTGAGCCGGCGGCGGGTGCCTGCGCGACAAGTGGTGCCCTGCCGTGGCACGCTACGGGGATGAACCCGACACGCTTACCCGACACCCCCGCGACCGCCGTCGACACCGCCACCGTCGACACCGCTGACGACACCGTCGGCAACCGCCACGAGGCGCCTGCCCGCAAGCGAGCGGAAAACCTGCAAGCGACGGCAGTACCGGCTGCCAAACGGGCTGGCGTCAGGCCCGCGGCGGCCAAGAAGGCCTCTGTCCGGAAAGCGCCGGCGAAACAGGCCGCCGCCCGGAAAACCACCGCGAACAGCTCCCCGCGTCAGGCACCGCGGCCGGCGACGACCGCTGCCGCAGCGGTGGCCGAGCGCGACGCCGCGCGGCTGGTCGCCGAACATCCCCCGGCACCGACGCCACCGATCGGTGCCACCCCGGCCAGCCTCGGCATCTCCAGTGAAGTCGCGCACCTGCTGGAACACATGCCGCGTACCGACGAGGAAAGCACCTCCGCGCCATTGCCGGACAGCTATCCCTATCGCACGCGCATGCGCCGCAACGCCTACGAGGCGGAAAAGCGGCGCCTGCAGATCGAGTTGCTGAAGATGCAGAACTGGGTCAAGGAGACCGGCCAGCGCATCGTGATCCTGTTCGAGGGCCGCGACGCCGCCGGCAAGGGTGGCACCATCAAGCGTTTCACCGAACACCTCAACCCGCGCGGCGCAAGGGTGGTGGCGCTGGAAAAGCCCAACGACCAGGAACGTGGCCAGTGGTACTTCCAGCGCTACATCCGCCACCTGCCCACGCATGGTGAGATCGTGTTCTTCGACCGCAGCTGGTACAACCGTGCCGGTGTCGAGAAGGTCATGGGTTTCTGCACCCCGGCCGAATACCTGGAGTTCCTGCGGGAAGCGCCGGAATTCGAACGCATGCTGGTGCGCAGCGGCATCCGCATGTACAAGTTCTGGTTCTCGGTCAGCCGCTCGGAACAACTGCGCCGCTTCAATTCGCGGCGGATCGATCCGCTCAAGCACTGGAAGCTCTCGCCGATCGACATCCAGTCGCTGGATCGCTGGGAGGACTACACCGAAGCCAAGGAAGCGATGTTCTTCCACACCGACACCGCCGACTCGCCCTGGATCGTGGTCAAGAGCGACGACAAGAAGCGCGCACGGCTGAACTGCATGCGCTACTTCCTCAACACCCTGCCCTACCCGGCCAAGGATCCGAAGGTGGTGCATGCCGCCGACAACCGCATCGTCGGCACCGCCGCCGAAGTGATCGCAGGCAGCAAAGACCACTGAGCCCGCGCCGCGGCCACCATTGGCGGCCGTGGCAGCGGCAAGCGACGGCGGCGCAGGCCGATGTTGCCATCGTCCGCGCGCGATCGCGAGGATCAGGCCTTCTTCAGGAACTCGGTGCGCAACACCAGGCCCTTGACCTTCTCGACGTTGCACTCGATCAGGTCCGGATCGTCGGTCAGCCGGATGTTCCGGGCAACGGTGCCGCGCTTGAGCGTCACCGAGGTGCCCTTGACCTTCAGATCCTTGATCAGCGTGACCGAATCACCGTCCTGCAAGGTGTTGCCGTTGCTGTCGCGAACGATGATGGCATCGTCGTCCTGTTCGCTCATGGGAACCTCCTCGTGGCTGGGCGCCCATCGGCGCCGATGGGGATGAATGTCGTGCCCCTGAAAGCGGACCGGCGTCAGGCGTGGGCGAAGCGGTCGGTGGCCGCCACGAGCGCGTCGGTGATCTCCGGCTCGAACGCCGAATGCCCCGACGCCGGGGCGATGACCAGTTCCGACTTCGGCCAGGCCTTGTGCAAGTCCCAGGCATTGGCGATCGGACAGACCACGTCGTAGCGGCCGTGGACGATGACGCCGGGAATGTCCGCGATGCGCTCGACATCGCGCAGCAACTGGTCGTCGACCTCGAAAAATCCCTTGTTGACGAAGTAATGATTCTCGATGCGCGCGAACGCCAGCGCGAACTGCGGATCGCCATGGGCTTCCGCGAAGTCCTCGTCGACGTGCAGGAAGCTGGTCGCGCCTTCCCAGATGCTCCAGGCCTTGGCCGCCGCCAGCCGCTCTGCTTCGTCGTCGCTGGTCAGGCGGCGGTGGTAGGCAGCGATCAGATCGCCCCGCTCGGCTTCCGGAATCGCCGCCAGGTAGTGCTCCCACGGCTCCGGGAACAGGCGCGAGGCACCCTGCTGATAGAACCACTGCAGTTCCCACTGGCGCAGCATGAAGATCCCGCGCAGCACCAGCTCGGTCACGCGCTGCGGATGCGCCTGCGCGTAGGCAAGCGCAAGCGTCGAACCCCAGCTGCCACCGAACACCTGCCAGCGCTCGATGCCGAGCAACTCGCGCAACTTCTCGATGTCATCCACCAGGTGCCAGGTGGTGTTGTCGACCAGGTCGGCATGCGGCGTGGAGCGACCGGCGCCGCGCTGGTCGAACAGGATGATCCGGTACTTGTCCGGATCGTGGAAGCGGCGCATCTTCTCGTTGCAGCCGCCACCGGGGCCGCCATGCAGCAGCACCACCGGCTTGCCGTCGGGATTGCCGCACTGCTCCCAGTACAGCGTATGCCGCCCGTCCACGGCCAGGGTGCCGATTTCGTAGGGCTCGATATCCGGATACAGGGTGCGCATGCCGACTCCTGGGCGAAGGGTAACGTGAATGCGCAAGTTTAGCCGCCCGTCGCGAACCGTTCAGCGCACCACGTGCGGCACGCCGGCGCCCGCACCGCCAGCACGCGGGCGGATCAGGCGCGCTCGCCGTCGTGCCAGCGCTGGATCAGCCAGCGCGAAATCGACAGCGGCGGCGACAGCTTCAGGCCGCACGCGCCGCTGTCGTCGGCCAGTGCCCGACCGACCTGCGCACGGTTGAACCAGCGCGCGTCCTCCAGTTCCTCCCGCGCCTGCGGTGCATCCGGCAATGCATGCGCAACGAAACCGAGCATCAGCGAACCGGGGAACGGCCACGGCTGCGACGCCAGATAGCGACTGCCGAGCACGCGCACGCCGGATTCCTCCAGCACCTCGCGCACCACGGTCTGCTCCAGGGTTTCACCCGGTTCGACGAAACCGGCCAGGGTCGAATAGCGTAGCGCCGGCCAGCTCGCCTGGCGTCCCAGCAGCAGGCGTTCGCCGTCGCTGACGGCGACGATCACCGCCGGGTCGCTGCGCGGGTAATGGGTCCGTCCACAGCTTCGGCAATCCCCCTGCCAGCCGCCGCGCGAATACGTCAACGGCGCCGCGCAGAACGCACAATGCCGGTGGCTGTCGCGCCAATGCAGCACCGCGCGCGCCTGTGCGAACGCGGTTGCATCGCGAGCCGACCACGACCCCGCCGCGCTGCGCAGATCCACGCCATCGACAAGGCGCTCATCGGTGGGCAGCGCGAACCAGCCAACGTACCCGTCCATGCCCAGGAACACCGCATCCGCCGGCACCGCCGTGGCGATGTCGCCGCCGTTCAGCCAGTGCGCCTGGCCGTCGCCATCGCAGGGCGCGCAACCCGCCGGATCCACCCGCAGCACCCGCGCCTCCGGCCACAGTCGCTGCAACGCCCCCGGTGCATCGCGCAAGGCATCGGCGCGATCCAACGGAGCATCCACGAACGCAAAGGGGGTCGGCGCATCCATCCGGGCGATCTCGTTGCGGCGCGGGACAGCCGGGCACGACGCGGGGCGCGGTGGGCGACTACCGTCGGCCAACTGCCCTCAGCGACGGCCGCGGCGAGGCATCAGGTGGTGAACGAGGACCCGCAACCGCAGGTCGACTTGGCGTTCGGGTTGCGGACCACGAACTGCGCGCCATGCAGGCTCTCGGTGTAGTCGATTTCAGCACCCATCAGGTACTGCAGGCTCAGCGGATCGACCAGCAGCGTCACCGCATCGGTGGTCACCGCGGCATCATCCTCGGCCTGCTGCTCGTCGAACTCGAAGCCGTACTGGAAACCGGAGCAGCCACCGCCCTGGATGAATACCCGCAGCTTCAGCGCGTCGTTGCCTTCGGCGGCGATCAGTTCGCGCACCTTGGTTGCCGCGGCCACGGTGAATTCCAGCGGGCGGGACAGGGACTGGTAGTCGGGGGCCGCAGTGGGCAGGTCGATGCGTTCCATGCCCACAGGATGGCGGCTGCAGGGCGCGGGTTCAAGGCGTGGCGTCGCCGCCGTTCACCGCCTCGTCCGGCGCACTGCCGGCAGCCTCGGTCCAAGTGAAGGACTGCTCGATCATGCGCCCGCCACGCGGCACCAGCCGGACGATGACCCGCACCGGCTTGAAACCTTCCGGCAGCAGCACGTCACCTTCCACCCGCTGGAAGAACTTGAACGAATAGGCGATGCCCTCGGCATCCGGCTGCTGCCGCAACCCGGCCCAGTCCAGTTGCTGCAGGCGGCCGTCCAGCGTGCCCTCCAGCGCCAGCGTGGCTCGACCCTCGTTGACCGCACCCTGGTTGACGTTCTGGGTGAGCGTGGCGGTGAAGTGCCAGGTGCGTGCGTCCTGCGGCTTCAGTTCCAACGCGTGCACCGACAGGCCTCGACGCTGCGCGGTGGGGCCGACGAAGCGCTCGTAGAAGGCGACATCGGCACGCAGCCCGGCGATTTCCTCGTCGCGCTCGGCCAGGGTGGCCTGCACCTGCTGGTTGGCCTCGCGCGAAATCTGGTCGGAGCGGGCCAGGTCGGTGATGCGTTGCTCAAGTTCGGCAATCCGCTGCTCCTGCACCTGCAACTGCAAGGCGGCGTCGGCCGGCGCCGGGGCGAATGCCCGCCACAGGCCCCAGATGCCGAACGCCATCGCGAACAGGAACAAGCCGATCACCGACCACGCGAGCCCGGCATTGGCCGGTTCGGCTGCTGGCGGCGGCGGCGCCGGCGCGGAGTCACCGCCGGCCGGTTCGTCCGGCGACGGCGGCTGGCTGGGATCACTGGAATTCATGGCTCCCCGTATAACGAGCCACTTAAGCCTGCGTCAAGCCATGGCGCGGTATAGAGTTGCGCATCAGGCGTCGATCGCGGCGCGTTGCACGGGGATGATCCATGTCCGAAGCCCACCTGTTCGCCATCGGCGTGTTGCTGGCGTGGCTGGCCGGCATCCGCGTCTATCTCACCGTGTTCGGCGTCGGCCTAGCCGGCTTCTTCGGCTGGCTGGACCTGCCGCAGGCGCTGCAAGTCACCGAATCGCCTTGGGTACTGGGCGTGTCCGGCGTGCTGGCGGCGGCGGAGTTCTTTGCCGACAAGATCCCCGGCGTGGATTCGGCATGGGACCTGATGCACACCCTGCTGCGCATTCCCGCCGGCGCGTTCCTCGCCGCGGCGGCGATTTCGCCGGACGGCGAACTCGGCGGCGGCATGCTCGCGGCCGGCGCGGGCACCGCACTGGTCAGCCATTTCCTGAAGAGCGGCACGCGCGCGATGATCAACACCTCGCCGGAGCCGATCAGCAACTGGAGCGCATCGGCAGCCGAGGACGTCGCCGTGGTCGGCGGTCTGGGGCTGGTGTTCACCTACCCGTGGGTCGCACTGGGCATCGCCATCGCACTGACCCTGACCTTCGCCATCCTGCTGTGGTGGGTCTGGCGCAAACTGTTCCGCCGACGCCCGTCCACGCCGCCGCGCCCCGCGCCATAGGCACTGGACTCCAGTAACGACAACCCTGCCCGTCCGGCAGCGGATTCAACCCCTACAGCCCTGCCCTTCGTGGGAGCGGATTCAATCCGCGACAACCCCGCGGCATCTTCGTAGGACCGGATTCATCCGCGACAACCCCGCCGGCCCACCCGCTCAGGACTCGATCTT
>JAUNRQ010000016.1 GCA_030535605.1 Pseudoxanthomonas suwonensis | reverse complement strand
GGCGGCACCGCGTCGATTTCATGCACCACGCCGTCCACGCGCACGCGCACGTAGCCCTGCGCGCGCAATTGTTCGAACACCTGTGCATGCTCGCCCTTGCGCTCGCGCACCACCGGTGCCAGCAGCATCCATCGGGTATCGCCATCCAGCGCCAGCACCTGGTCGACCATCTGGCTGACGGTCTGGGCTTCCAGAGGAAAGTCGTGGTCCGGGCAGCGCGGGATGCCGACCCGCGCGTACAGCAGGCGCAGGTAGTCGTAGATCTCGGTGATGGTGCCGACGGTCGAGCGCGGGTTGTGGCTGGTGGACTTCTGTTCGATCGAAATCGCCGGCGACAGCCCTTCGATATGGTCCACGTCCGGTTTTTCCATCACGCTCAGGAACTGCCGGGCGTAGGCGGACAGCGACTCGACGTAGCGACGCTGGCCTTCGGCGTAGATGGTGTCGAACGCCAGCGAGGACTTGCCCGAGCCGGACAGGCCGGTGATCACGATCAGCCGGTCGCGCGGCAGCTCGAGGTCGAAGTTCTTCAGATTGTGCGTCCGCGCGCCGCGGATGCGGATGGTGTCCAGCGCCATGGGTGGGGGAATCCTTGGGCGGGTGTGGTGGCCGCGAGGGGCAATCGACTAGCGTAGCGGGCAGCCCGGATGCGGGCAAATCCGTTGAATGAATCGGTCTTTCCGGCTGGGCAGGCCGGTGCCGCGGCGGGTGCCGAGGGACCGCAAACGGGTAGTCCTGGCGCAGAGCCCCCGGCCCATGTCCGCCGCCATCGTCCGTCCCCCGCTCTGTCGATCGGGTGGTGAAGGCTGTTCATGAGATGAACGCCGGCGCAGCTGCGGGCGAGGATGCGCCAACCCGTGCATCCATTTGAGCGCGCATCTACTTGATCCGGCCCGGAAAACCTGACAGAATTCCGCTTCTGTCCGCTGCATGCGGGCAGGCCATACCAGAAGAACTACAGAACCCGAAGAGGATACACCCATGTACGCAGTCATCGTGACTGGCGGTAAGCAGTACCGCGTGATGCAGGGCGAAACGCTCCGCGTCGAGAAGCTCGAGGCCGATGCCGGCAGCGAGCTGACCCTGGACAATGTGCTCATGCTCGGCGGCAGCGACGGCGTGAAGGTGGGTGATGCGCTGAACGGCGCCACCGTCTCCGCCAAGGTCGTCGGCCACGGCCGCGCCGACAAGGTGCGCATCGTCAAGTTCCGTCGCCGCAAGCACCATCGCAAGCAGATGGGCCACCGGCAGTACTACACCGAAATCGAGATCACCGGCATCAACGGCGCCGGCGACAAGAAGTAAGGAGAAGCAGTCATGGCACACAAAAAGGGCGTAGGTTCCTCGCGCAACGGCCGCGACTCCAACCCGAAGTACCTGGGCGTCAAGCTGTTCGGCGGTCAGGCCGTGGAAGCCGGCAACATCATCGTGCGCCAGCGCGGCACCCAGTTCCATCCGGGCACCGGCGTCGGCCTCGGTCGCGACCACACCCTGTTCGCGCTGGTCGACGGCACCGTCGAGTTCAGCACCAAGGGTGCGAAGAAGCGCCGCACCGTGAGCGTGGTGTCGGCTGGCTGAGTCGGGTGCTTTCCGGCTCGACGAAAAGCCCCGCCGCGCGCGGGGCTTTTTGTTGGCGGCATGCTCCGCCACCACGTGTTGCACAATGACGGGCTGGCGGTGTGGTGCGCCTGCGGAAGCGGGATGCTTGGTATGCGGCGGCTGACCGGCGTGATCGCGCTACTTCATCCGAAACCGCTGCGCGGCATCGACCGCCCTTCAAGCCGCGGCTCCGGCGCGCCTTTCCGCTTCATCCATCCCTTCATTCCAATGCGGCCAGATCATGAAACTCGTCGACGAAGCTGAAATCACCGTGATCGCCGGCAACGGCGGCAATGGCTGCGTCGGTTTCCGGCGCGAGAAGTTCATCCCGCTTGGCGGCCCCGACGGCGGCGACGGCGGTGATGGCGGCAGTGTCTGGCTGCAGGCCGACGAGAACCTCAACACGCTTGTCGATTTCCGCCACCAACGTCAGTTCAAGGCGCAACGCGGCCAGAACGGCATGGGCCAGCAGAAGTACGGCAAGGGCGGCGATGACCTGGTGGTGATGGTCCCGGTCGGGACCGAGGTGCATAACGTCGAGACCGAGGAACTCATCGGTGACCTGACCGAACACGGCCAGCGCCTGCTGGTGGCCCGTGGCGGCAAGGGTGGCCTCGGCAACATGCACTTCAAGAGTTCGGTCAACCGCGCGCCGCGGCAGTCGACACCGGGCGGCGAGGGCGAACAGCGCGTGCTGCGGATGGAGTTGAAGCTGCTGGCCGACGTCGGCTTGCTGGGCTTCCCCAACGCCGGCAAGAGCACCTTCATCCGCGCGGTGTCGGCGGCAACGCCGAAAGTCGCGGACTACCCGTTCACCACCTTGTATCCGAATCTCGGCGTGGTGTCGGTGGAGCCGCACCGCAGCTTCGTGATCGCCGACATTCCCGGGCTGATCGAAGGGGCCGCCGATGGTGCCGGGCTAGGCAGCCTGTTCCTGCGCCATGTCCAGCGCACCCGCTTGCTGCTGCACCTGGTGGACATGGCGCCGATGGACGCCGGGGTGGAGGCCTCGGCGGCGGAGCAGGTCCGCGCCATCGAGCACGAGTTGCGAAAGTACGATCCGGCGATGCTGGAGAAGCCGCGCTGGCTGGTGCTGAACAAGGCCGACCTGATGTTCGAGGACGAGGCCCGCCAGCAGGCGCAAGCCATCGTCGATGAACTGGGCTGGCAAGGCCCGTGGTACATGACTTCGGCGCTGTCGCGTGAAGGCACCCGGCCGATCATGCTCGATGTGCAGCGTTTCTTCGAAGAGCAGGAGCGTGATGAAGCCGAGGCCGCGGAGCAGGCAGCCTGGGATGCGCGCGGCGGCTGATCCGGTCCCTGGCGGCTGTTCTTCATGCTGCCGGGAGGTGGAGTGTCGCGCAGCAGTCGGCGCGAACGGCTCCGCAATGCCGGCAACCTCGTGACCTGAGGCACGGTTGCAACCGGGGAAGCATCGATCACGAGTTCGCCGCGGGTGCCTCCTCCAGGAGCCGCGCACGGTCGCGGGTGGCGTCGCGCAGCCGTTCGACGAGGGCGTCGATGGCGTCGGTCGGCAACTGCAGGCGCATGTGCACGCCGTCGCTGTCGAACTGTTCCTCCAGCTTGTCCGCGCCGCAGGCTGCCAGGACCGCGTGGGCCGCGCCGATGTCCTCGAAACCGGCCTGCAACCACAGTTCGCGCACCTCGATCAGCGGCAGTCGCGGCGCCGTGCGCAAGGCTTCGGCTGCGGCACCGCCGTAGGCCCGCACCAGGCCGCCGGCACCGAGCTTGATGCCGCCGTACCAGCGGGTGACCACCACGACGACCCGGTCCAACCCCTGCCCGTCGATCGCCGCCAGGATCGGGCGCCCGGCCGTGCCGGCCGGTTCGCCGTCGTCGCTGCTGCGGTAGTCGTCGCCAATGCGCCACGCCCAACAGTTGTGGGTGGCATCCGGGACCGCGACCTGCTCCAGCCAGACCAGCGCCGCTTCGGGGGTTTCCACCGGCGTGGCGCGGGCGATGAAACGGCTGTGCTTGATCTCGACGGCATGCTCGACCGGTGCCGCCAGGGTGTGCAGCGTCATGGCTTTTCCGGCACCGACTTGGCCAGCAGGGGCTTCAGGTCCTCGGGGACCCGGGTATGGGGGTAGCGACGGACGAACTCGGCCAGGCTGCTGCGGGCTTCGTGCGTCCGGCCCTTCGTCATGAGCTCGCGCACGCGCTGCAGCCAGGCCAGCTGCACGGCGACGTCGTCGACGGTGGCCGGCGGATCGGCGTTGATCTGTTCGCGCGTCCAACCGTCGAACGCGGTCCGCTCGCTGGGGGTGGCTGCGTCGTCGGTGGTGGTCTTGTCAGGGGCGCGTTGCACTGCAGCTGCGCTGCGTGCAGCCGTTGGCAGCGCCGCGCCCGCACGTGTCGTTGGTGCGGACGTTGGCGGCGCTGCAGGCACCGGCGCTGATGGTGACGTGACCGGGGCAGGTGGCGGGGGCGGTGGTGGATGCGACGCCGAGGACATCGGTTCGGTGGCCTTGCGCTCGGGTCGGCCGGGGTCGTCGCTGGTGGCGTGTTCCGCCGTCTCCGTCGCTGCCGACGATGCGGCCGGGACCCTTGCCGCCGGCACCGGTGGCGCAGGCGGAAGGACGACGGCATCACTCGCTACCGCCTCGTCGTCGTCGAGCACCACCGGCGGCGGCGTGCTGGCGGGTATGGCCGGTGGCCGCGCTTCGGGCCGCGCGGTCTGCCGCGTCACGCTGCGAAGTGGGGGTACTTCGGCCGCCTCCGGCGTCGTCGTCGATTCGCCGGGTGTTGCCGAGAGGGCCGGCTCCTGCGGCGTGGCGTCGCTGGCCGCCACCGCCGGGGTTCCGTTCACTGCCGGCGGACGTTCATCGTAGGGCTGCTGCTCGCCGGGCAGTGGTCGCAACTGCCACGCGATGCCCAGCGCCAGCGCGATGGAAGCCGCGACCCCGCTCCACAATGGCCAGCGCGTGCGGGCGCGGGGCCGCTGTCCTGTCGATGTGCTGCCCTGCGACCCACCGGCAGCCGCGCGCGCAGCGGCGAGGATGCGTGCATCCAGCGCCGCCGATGGTTGCGGCGTGCGGTCGGCGGCCAGCCGGTCGGCCAGCGCGCGTTCTGTCGGGTCAAGGGGCGATTGCGTCGTCATGTCGTTTCGTCGGTACGCAGCAAGGTGCGCAACTTGTCCATCGCGTAACGAAGGCGGGATTTCACGGTTTCCCTGCCGACGCCGGTGATGTCTCCGATCTGTTCCAGTGTCAGGTCCTGTTGCAGCCGCAGCAGCAGCACTTCGCGTTGTTCGTCCGGCAACTGCGCCATGGCCAGTTGCAGCTGGCGGCGCTGTTCGAAGTCCGACAGCACGCGTTCCGGCGTGTCCGGGTCACGGATCGCTTCGATGCGCAGCTCGGCATCGCCGGGTGCCGGTGGCCGATGGCGGGATGCCCGCCAATGGTCGTTCAGGCGATTGTGGGCGATGCGGTAGAGCCACGTCGTGAACAGCGCCTCCGGGCGCCAGCCGTGCCGGGCGCCGATGACCCGTTGCCAGACGTCCTGGAACATCTCGTCGGTCAATGCCGAATCGCGCAGTTGGCGATGCAGGAAGCCGTACAAGCGGCTGCGGTGGCGTGCATACAGCGCCTCGAATGCGGCCACGTCGCCGGCGGCCCAAGCGAGCATCAGCGCCTCATCCGTCCGTGTGCTGTTGGCGACGCCTGCGTCCATGGCCAACAGACTACGCGGCGCCACGCGCAGCGCAACGGGGAGCGTCGGTCGCGAGAAGGCATTCACCCCCGGGTGAACGGCCGGCGGGGAGAATCGGGGTTTCGGTTCGGTAGTGATCCGGCCGTGGCGAGGGTTTCATTCGGACGGTGGCATCGGGACCGTCGACGTGGACCGCGGCCAGCTGCCGGCCCACGTGAAGCAAGCGGAGCACCCGCACCGGGCCTCAGCCGTGGCTGCCGTCGCGCAGCGCAAGCAGGCGCGGCTCGCTCATGTCGGCGATTGCCCAGCGGATGCCTTCGCGGCCGAGGCCGGACTGCTTGACCCCGCCATACGGCATGCTGTCGACGCGGAAGCTGGGGACGTCGCCGATGATCACGCTGCCGACCTCCAGTTGGTCCCACGCCCGCATGGCGTGATCCAGACGCGCGGTGAACACGCCGGCCTGCAGGCCGAAATCGCTGTCGTTGGCCTGTCGCAAGGCGTCGTCGAAATCGTCGAACGATTGCAGCAGCGCAACCGGGCCGAACACCTCCTTGCGTTGCAGGTCGCAATGCCGGGGCACGTCCTCGAGCAGGTGCGCCGGCAGCATGTTGCCGTCACACTTGCCGCCGACCAGCACCTTGGCACCGGCATTGCGGGCATCCTCGATCCACGAGGCGATGCGTTCGGCCGCCTGCTCGTCGATGACCGGACCGATGACGGTCTCGTCCTTGCGCGGATCGCCCATCACCAATGCCTTCACCTTGGCTCGCAGCCGCTTTTTCAGGGCCGGATAGATATCGCGATGGACCAGGATGCGCTGCACGCTGATGCAGCTCTGGCCGCTCTGGTAATAGCCGCCGAAGGCCAGCCGTTCGACGATGTGTTCCAGCGATGCGCCAGGGTCGGCGTCGATGATGCAGGCGGCATTGCCGCCCAGTTCCAGCGTCACCTTCTTGCGTCCGGCCCGGGATTTCAGCTCCCAGCCCACCGGTCCGCCGGTGAAGCTGAACAGGGCGATGCGCTCGTCCTCGACCAGCAGCGCGGCATCGTCGTTGCTGCAGTTGAGGATCGAGAACGCGCCTTTGGGCAGGTCGGTTTCCGCGAGCACCTCGCCGATGATCATGGCGCCGACCGGCGTCTTCAGCGCCGGCTTGAGGATGAACGGGCAGCCGGCGGCGATCGCCGGTGCCACCTTGTGGGCGACGAGATTCAGAGGGAAGTTGAAGGGAGTGATGAAGCTGCACACTCCCACCGGCACCTGCCGCAGCATCCCCCGCCAGCCGCGGGTCCGCTCGGACACCGCCAGGTTCAGCAGCTCGCCCGGCGGGCGGGTGGCCTCCTCGGCGGCGATGCGGAAGGTGTCGATCAGGCGGTCCACTTCGCCGCGGGCGTCACGGATCGGCTTGCCGGCTTCGATGCACAACGCCTGCGCCAGTTCCGCGTGGCGCTCGCCAAAGCGGCGCACGCAGTGCTGCAGCACGTCACGGCGGACATCGGCGGAAAGTGCCGCCATCGGGCCGCGCGCGCGATGCGCGGCGACGATCGCCTTGCGGATCTCCGCCTTGCCGACCACCGGCACGCGGGTCGCGACCTTGCCGCTGAATTTGTCACGCACCTCCACCATGTCGCCGCCCTCGACAGGGGCGTTGGCCAGGTACCAGGGCAACGTGGCGGGCAGGGCGGGCGAGGTGCGTTTGCGGCTCATCGTGGTCTCGGGTTGCGAACGGGTCATTGCACGGTGCGGGCACGTGCAGGGATGGCGTGGTTCAACAGGTGATCGTCATCGCTGTAGTCGATCGGCACCTCGATCACGTGCACGCCGGTTTGCTCCAGTACCTGGCGCAACAAAGGCTGGAACGCCTCACTGGAGGTGACGCGGTGCCCGTGCGCGCCGTGGCATTCGGCGAGTCGGACGAAGTCCGGGTTGCCGGTGTCCATGCCGTGCAAAGGGAAGCCGTCGTGCGCCTGCTTCCACTTGATCATGCCGTAGGCATCGTCGCGCAGTACCAGCACCACCAGATCCTGTCGCAGGCGCACCGCGGTTTCCAGCTCCTGCGCGTTCATCATGAAACCGCCATCGCCACAGACCGCGACCACCTTGTGCACGGCATCATGCAGGCGCGCGGCGATCGCCGCGGGCAGGCCGGCGCCCATCGTCGCCAGTGCATTGTCCAGCAGCAGCGTGTTGGGATGGCGGCAGCGGAAATCGCGTGCGAACCACAGCTTGTACAGGCCATTGTCCAGGCACAGGCGGTCGCGCGGTCCCAGCAGGGACTGCAGGCCGGCAACGATGGCCGGGATGCGCATCGGAAAGCGTTCGTCCGCCGCGCAGGCATCGGCGTGCTCGCGCCGGGCATCGCGCACCCGGTGGAAGAACTCGAAGTTCCAGTGCGACTGCGGCTGCAACGCCGCGGTCAGTCGGGTGATGGCATCGCCGACATCGCCGACCACCTCCAGCTGCGGGAAATACACCGCGTCCACTTCGGCGCGGTCGTAGTTGACATGGATGACCGTGCGCCGGCCCTCGCGCATGAGGAACGGCGGCTTTTCGACCACGTCATGGCCGACGTTGATGATGCAGTCCGCGGCGTCGATGGCGCGGTGGACGAAGTCGTCCTTGCTGAGTGCCGCGCAGCCCAGCCACAACGGGCTGTCCTCGTCGAGCACGCCCTTGCCCATCTGCGTGGTGAAGAACGGGATCTGCAGGTGCTCGGCGAATCGGCACAGGGCATCGCAGATGCGCTTGCGGTTGGCGCCGGCGCCCAGCATCAACAGTGGATGGCGGGCGTCACCGATGGCCTGCGCGGCCGCGGCAATGGTGGCGTCGTCCGCCACCGGCCGGCAGGTGCGTGCGATCGGCAACACCACGGCATCGGTGGTATCGGCGGCGATGTCTTCCGGCAGTTCCAGATGCACCGCCCCGGGTCGCTCGTCGCGTGCACGATTGAACGCTTCGCGCACCGCCGCAGGGATGCCGTCGGCCGACACCAGTTGGCGGGTGAACTTGGTCAGCGGCTCGAACATCGCGATGGTGTCGATGATCTGGAAGCGCCCTTGCTCGCTGCTGCGCACCGGCTTCTGGCCGGTGATCATCACCATCGGCATCGCGCCCAACTGTGCATGCGCCGCTGCCGTGACCAGGTTGGTCGCGCCGGGGCCAAGGGTCGAAAGGCACACGCCAGGCTTGCCGGTGAGCCGACCGAGGGTAGCGGCGATGAACCCGGCCGCCTGTTCGTGGCGGGTGAGCACCAGCCGGATCGACGAGGTCCGCAGCGATTCGATGAGGTCGAGGTTTTCCTCCCCGGGGACGCCGAACACCTCGCGCACGCCCTCGGCTTCGAGTGCGGCGACGAACAGGTCCGAGGCTTTGGTCATCACGATCTGCCGGCGGAAGGTCGCAGCCGATGATGCGCGCCGGGATGTCGGTGGCGTGTGGACGCCACCTCAGCTGCGCGAGGGTGTGGCCGGATCGCGCTTGCGGACGTGTTCGACCTGAAGGATCAGGCTGCCGTCGTGCAGCCGTGCATCCACCCGATTGCCCGCACCGGTCTGCTCGACGCTGCGCAGTACGTGTCCGTCCTCGTCACGGAGGATGGCGTAACCCCGCGCGATCGTGGCCAGCGGGCTGACCGCATGCATCGATCGTGCCAGCCCGTCCAGGCGCAGCCGCTCGCGTTGCAGGTGCTGGCCGATCGCCGCCTGCGGCCGTCCGCGCAGCGTGTGCAGGCGTTGCGAGACTGTCGCCAGCCGGCGCCGCGGGTTGTGTGCTTCGAGCATCGCGCCCAGTCGTCGCAGAAGCTGCACGCGGTTGTCCAGTTGCCGCAGCAGCAGCGCGTCCAGTCGTTGCCGTGCGGCCTGCTGCCGCTGCGCCAGCATGGCCAGCCGGGCGGCGGGGCGCATCGCGTTCAGCCGCAACCAGGCGCGGTCCAGCCGCTGGCCGGTCTGCTGCAGCCGTCCCTGTTGCAGGTGGGCAAGGCGATGCCGCCATTGCGCCAGCCGGGCCTGCAGTTCGCGCTGGTCGCCCGACAGCAGTTCGGCAGCGATCGAGGGTGTCGGCGCGCGCACGTCGGCGGCGAAATCGCTCAGCGAGACGTCCGTTTCGTGGCCGACGGCACTGACCACGGGCACCGGCGAGGCTGCGATCGCCCGCGCCAGTTGCTCATCATTGAAGGCCCACAGGTCCTCGAGCGAGCCGCCACCTCGGGCCAGCACCAGCACGTCGTAGCGGTCCGAAGCAATGGCGCGCGAGAGCATGCCGCGGATTTGCGCGGCGGCGGTGTCACCTTGTACCGGGACTGGCAGCACGTCCACTTCCAGCAACGGCAGGCGGCGGCGCAGCACGCTGAGCACGTCGCGTACCACCGCCCCGGTGGGCGAGGTCAGCAGCCCGATCCGGCGTGGATAGCGGGGCAGGGGGCGCTTGCGACCGGCATCGAACAGGCCTTCGGCCTGCAGCCGCGCCTTGAGTTGCTCGAAGGCACGGCGCAGGGCGCCTTCCCCGGCTTCCTCCATGTGATCGAGCACCAGTTGGTACTCGCCACGGGCTTCGTACAGGGTGACCCGGCCGCGGGCCAGCACGCGCATGCCCTCGCGTGGCTGGAACTTCAGCCAGGTCGATTTGGGACGGAACATCGCTGCCCGCACCTGCGCACGCTCGTCTTTCAACGTGAGGTACAGGTGGCCGGACGCCGGACGCGCCACATTGCCCAGTTCCGCTTCCACCCACACCAAAGGGAAACTGCCTTCCAGAAGATCGCGGGCCAGGGCGTTGAGCTGGCCGGGACTGAGGATTTCGCCGGTGACCGGGTGTGCGTCCATCGGCAAAGGGTAACGGTTCGCGGCCGGGGCAGGTCTTACAATGCGCGGATGAACCCGTCCGCTCCCGCCTTCGGCCCGCTGCCGCGCCATTCCACCCGCCAGGTCCGCATCGGCCAGGTGCTCGTCGGTGGCGATGCGCCGGTGGTGGTGCAGTCGATGACCAACACCGACACCGCCGACGTCGCCGCCACGGTCAAGCAGGTGGCCGAGTTGTGGCGCGCCGGGTCGGAACTGGTGCGGGTGACGGTCAACAACCCCGAATCCGCCGCCGCGGTGCCACGGATCGTGGAGAAGCTGGCGATGATGGGCGTGGACGTGCCGCTGATCGGCGACTTCCACTACAACGGCCATCAATTGCTGTCAGGCGAGCCTGCCTGTGCGCGGGCCTTGGCCAAGTACCGGATCAACCCGGGCAATGTCGGCTTTGGCAGGAAGCGTGACACCCAGTTCGCGCAGCTGGTCGAGCTGGCCATCGAACACGACAAGCCGGTGCGGATCGGCGCCAACTGGGGCTCGCTGGACCAGTCACTGGCAGCCACGCTGATGGACGAGAACGCGCAGCGGGCCGAACCGTGGGATGCCGGTCGGGTGCTGCGCGAGGCGCTGATCCGCTCGGCGCTGGATTCAGCCCACCGTGCGGTCGAGATCGGCCTGCCGGCCGATCGCATCATCCTGTCGGCAAAGGTCAGTGGCGTTCAGGAACTGATCGCGGTGTATCGCGACTTGGCCGCGCGCAGCGACTTCGCCCTGCACCTCGGGTTGACGGAAGCCGGCATCGGCAGCAAGGGCATCGTCGCCTCGTCGGCGGCGCTGGCGGTGCTGCTGCAGGAAGGCATCGGCGACACCATCCGCATTTCCTTGACTCCCGAGCCGGGAGCGCCGCGCACGCAGGAAGTGGTGGTCGCCCAGGAACTGCTGCAGACCATGGGCTTGCGCGCATTCACGCCCATGGTCACCGCCTGCCCCGGATGCGGCCGCACCACCAGCACCTTCTTCCAGGAACTGGCCAAGACCGTGCAGGATCATGTCCGCGCGAAGATGCCGGAATGGAAGATCACCCATCCGGGCGCCGAAAACCTCACGTTGGCGGTGATGGGTTGCGTGGTCAACGGCCCTGGCGAGTCGCGCCACGCCAACATCGGCATCTCCCTGCCCGGCACCGGCGAGGCACCGGCCGCACCGGTGTTCATCGACGGCGAGAAGTCGGTGACGCTGCGTGGGGAGGGCATTGCCGCCGAGTTCCTCGGCATCATCGACGCCTACGTCGAGCGCAGTTTCGGCACGGGCCACGCGCCTGGCTGACCGCCGGCCCGCGCCGGGCGCTGCTCCGTGCAGCGGTATGCCGCGCCGCCACGGCGGACGACCGGTACTGGTGGGCGTCGGCATCGTGGCGTCGCTGGTGGGCGTGCTGCTGCTGGCCGGCGAGGTGCAGGCGAACACGCTGCCGGCATTCGACCAGCCGTTGCTGGACTGGGCGCGCGACAGGCGCGGGCCCTTGCTGGACCGGTTCTTCATCCTGGTGTCGGCGGCCGGTTACGCCTGGGGCGTGGTGCCTGCGGATGTCGTGCTGGTCGGCGTTTTGGCATGATTGCGTCGTTGGCGCGAAGCCATCTTCGCGGGCCTGGCGCTCATCGGCGCGGCGCTGCTCAACATGGGCGCCAAGCGCCTGTTCACACGCGAGCGACCGGCATTGTGGGAGCCGGTCGTGCCGGAAACCACCTGGAGCTTCCCCAGTGGCCATGCCCTGGGCTCGATGAGCCTGGTGCTGGTGCTGGTGGTGCTGGCGTGGCCGACGCGGCTGCGGCTCCCGACGCTGTTGGCCGGTGGTGTGTTCGCCGCGCTGGTGGGATGGTCACGGATCCATCTGGGCGTGCACTACCCGTCGGACGTGCTTGCCGGTTGGGCGACCGCGATGGTCTGGGTGCTGTCGATGCGCCTGCTGGTGTTCGGCCGGCAGCGCCAGCCGTGGCAGCCCTCGAGCCGTTGACCGTTCAGTTGGCGGCTGCGTCGTCGGCCTGGCCGAGAATCCGCCACTCGTTGCCGCGTCGTTCCACCCGCAACAAACGCGTCGTGCCGTCGGTCGCACCCGGAAGCACGGTGTGCACGCGCGCGGTGCCGATGCCGGAACCGTCCGTCACGTAGCGGTCGATGCGGATGCGTGGCCGGTCATCGGGGCAATCGGACAAGGCGCTCAGCGCAGCGTCCGGCCAGCGCGAAAGCCACTGCACATCCGGGTCGTTGCCGTCGATGGCCACGCAGGCCGGCGCGCCGGCGCGGGCCTCGTCGGCCAGCAGCGCCGCCAGTGCCGTCGGCATGGCTGCCGGGTAGGGCGCAGGCGTGGTCGCGACCATCAGGTCATTGGCAGGCCCCGGGACCGGCGCGTCGGGTGATGCAGCCGGTCGCGACGGCGGCTGGTTGCGCAGCCAGACCATCCCCACCACCAGCACCGCCGCCACAAGCAACATGATCCGCAGCGGGTTGCGATAGCCGCGGCCACCCTTGCCGCCGTGCACGGTCGGTGACAGATAACTGTCGCGGTCGCGACCGTCGGCCAGCAATCCGGCCTCGCGCAGCAGGCGGCGAGCCTCAGGTTGGTCGGCGGAGCGCACCACCCACACGGTCGGTACCTCGCGCGGCCGTGCCTTGTCGCGGTAACTGAAGTTGCCGCGGATCGCGCCCCGCCAGCCGCGGCCGTTGCGGATCAGGGTTTCGATGCCGTGCCCCTGCAGTAGCGCGGCCACCGCTTCGGCGTTCTCCAGGCGCGGACTGGCGAAGATCTGGCGCATCAGTCGCCGTCCCGGAGCACCCGCACCATGCCTTCCTGGGCAGTGCTGGCCACCAACCTGCCCTGGCGGTCGTACACCAGTCCGCGGGCAAGGCCACGGGCGTTCTGCGCGCTCGGGCTGTCGATGGCGTACAGCAGCCAGTCGTCGGCACGGAACGGGCGGTGGAACCACATGACGTGATCGAGCGAGGCCATCTGCACGTTCGGCTGGTAATAGCTGATGCCGTGCGGGAAGTTGGCGGTGCCCAACAGGTGGAAGTCGCTGGCGTACGCCAGCAACGTCCGGTGCAACTCCGGGGCATCACCGACCTTGTCGGCGAGCCGGAACCACACCTGCTGGAACGGCGGGCGCTTGGGCGGCTTGAGTTCATCACGCGGATAGACATGGCGGAACTCGAACGGCCCCATCCGCGACAGCCAGCGCTGCACCTTGGTCGGCAGCGTGGCGAGGACCTCGGCAGAGACTTCCTCGGGCGGGTCGAGGTCCTCCGGCGGCGGTACTTCCGGCATCGACAACTGGTGCTGGACACCGTCCTCCGCCTGCTGGAACGATGCCGCGCAGAAGAAGATCGGCTTGCCGTGCTGGATCGCGGTCACCCGCCTGACCGAGAAGCTGCCGCCATCGCGCGTACGGTCGACGTCGTAGACGATCGGGGCATCGATGTCGCCGGCTCGCAGGAAGTAGGCGTGCAGCGAATGCGCGGAGCGCTGGCCCTCGACGCTGTCCATGGTCGCCTGTGCGGCCGACAGCGCCTGGCCCAGGACCTGTCCACCGAACACGTACTTGGTGCCGATGTCGCGGCTCTGGCCGCGGAACAGGTTGTTTTCCAGTCGTTCGAGGGTGAGCAACTGGATCAGTTCGGAAACCGGAGGCGTCATCGCGGCGGCGTCGGCCAAGGCGCGCCAGTATAGCGTCGGGGTTGGCTGCCCCGGTCCGGTTTCGCCGCGCCATTCCTGGTCGCGAAAGGCGCGCCGTACGGCCTCAACCGGAGGTCGTCGCCTCCGGCAGCGGCGACAACCCGATCCGCGCCAGCACCGCATCCCACGGAAACAACGGCCCGGGGTCCTGCTTGCGCCGCACCTGCACGCCGGCATCGTCGGATGCGTTTACCCACCCACGGTCCAACTGGTCATGCCCGGCGACGTGGCGCAGGCCCGGCAGGGTTGCCGCCAGGTGCCGCAACAGCTCCACCAGCGCGTCGATCTGTGCAGGGGGGTAGGGTTCTTTCATCGATTGGCAGCGTGAATCCAGCCAGTCGGGAAAACGGCCACGGTTCACCAGTTCGATGCCGATGCTGTTGCGGTTGTGCCCGTGTACGTGGTGGGCCACGCGATCCAGCGGCACCCACTGCTGCACGCCGCCGTCGCGATCGATGTAGAAATGCCCGCTGTTGCCGGTGCCCGATCCCGCATGCAGGACGCGCTCGCCGTACTCGCGCGCCGTTGCAAGGTCCGGCAGTTCGGTGCAATGGATCACCACCAGGTCGATGGCATCCAGCGGGCGCGCATCAAGCCGTTCGGCGTAGGGCAGCGGGTCGGACACGGGCGGGCGGGTCATGCGCGGATGCTAGCATCGGCCGATGCGCGGACATTGCATTCTTTCCCACGGCTTCGAAAGTGGCCCGGACGCCACCAAGGTCACTGCCCTGGCCGAGGTTGCCGAACGCCTTGGCTGGAGCCACGAACGGCCCGATTACACCGACCTGGATGCCCGCAGCGACCTCGGCCGCCTCGGCGATGTCGCCGCGCGCTTGCAGCGCCTGCTGGAACGGGCACGACCGGCCGCGGAGCGTGGCCCGCTGGTGCTTGCCGGCTCCAGCCTTGGTGCATGGATCTGCGGGCAGGTGTCGCTGCAGGTGCCGGTGGCCGGACTGTTCCTGATGGCACCTCCGGTGCGCATGGACAGTGCGTACCCGCTGCAGGCCGCGCCAGTGCCGACGTCGATCATCCACGGCTGGGATGACGAGTTGATTCCCGCGGCCGACGCGGTCGCCTGGGCGCAGGCCCGGCGCGACCGGCTGCTGCTGGTCGATGACGGCCACCGTCTGGGCGAGCACGTCGAGGCCTCGGCCGAGGCATTCGCGGCGCTGTTGCAAGCGCTTGCCGGCAAAAACCCGCCGGATCAGTGACTTGCGGTGGTGCGGCGGGCGCATGCGTCGCCACCGCTGTCCGCAGTCGGTAGAATGTCGGTTTCCTGCGCAACCCTCCGCCATGACCGCCAACTCCTCCAAGACTCCGCTGGTTTTCGTCACTGGCGGCGTGGTCTCTTCACTCGGCAAGGGCATCGCCGCGGCTTCGCTGGCCGCCATCCTGGAAGCCCGCGGACTGCGCGTGACCATGATGAAGCTGGATCCGTACATCAACGTCGATCCGGGCACGATGAGCCCGTTCCAGCACGGCGAGGTCTATGTCACCGACGATGGCGCCGAGACCGACCTGGACCTCGGCCACTACGAACGCTTCGTCAACACTCGCCTGTCGGGCCTGAATTCGATCACCACCGGCAAGATCTACGAAGCCGTGATCCGCAAGGAGCGCCGGGGCGAATACCTCGGCGGGACCGTGCAGGTGATCCCGCACATCACCGACGAGATCAAGCGCCGCATCGATGCGGCGACGGCCGGTTTCGACATCGGCCTGGTCGAGATCGGCGGCACCGTGGGCGACATCGAATCGCTGCCGTTCCTGGAAGCGATCCGCCAGATCCGCACCGAGCGTGGTCCTGAGCAGGCGATCTTCATGCACCTGACCCTGGTGCCGTACATCGCTGCCGCCGGCGAGCTGAAGACCAAGCCTACCCAGCATTCGGTCAAGGAGCTGCGCTCCATCGGCATCCAGCCGGACGTGCTGGTCTGCCGCAGCGAGCAGCCGTTGCCGGAAAGCGAGAAACGCAAGATCGCGCTGTTCACCAACGTCTCCGAGCGCGCGGTGGTTTCGCTGGTGGACGTCGACAACATCTACCGCATCCCGTTCTGCCTGCACGAACAGGCGCTGGACGCGCTGGTGGTCGAGAAGCTGCGACTGGACGGCAAGGCCGCGCCGGCGGCCGACCTGGCGCAGTGGCAGGAGGTGGTCGATTCGGTGGAGCAGCCGATCGACGAGGTCCGCATCGCCATCGTCGGCAAGTACGTCGATCACAAGGACGCGTACAAGTCGGTGGCCGAGGCGCTCAAGCACGGCGGCCTGCGCCAGCACACCCGCGTGCACCTGAAGTGGCTGGAGTCGCAGGACATCGAAAAGCAGGGCGCGGCCACGTTGCTGGGTGATGTCCAAGGCGTGCTGGTGCCGGGCGGTTTCGGCGACCGCGGCTTCGAAGGCAAGGTGCTCAGTGCGCAATACGCTCGCGAGAACGGCCTTCCGTACTTCGGCATCTGCTACGGCATGCAGGCAGCGGTGGTGGACGCCGCCCGCCACATGGCCGGGCTGGAGGGTGCCAACAGCACCGAGAACGACAAGGGCGCGCCGCATCCGGTGATCGGCCTGATCACCGAGTGGCGCACCGCGGCGGGTGACGTCGAGCGTCGCAACGAGGATTCGGACCTCGGCGGCACCATGCGGCTGGGCCTGCAGGAGCAACGGCTGAAGCCTCGCACCCTGGCACACGCGTTGTATGGCAAGGATGTGGTCGGCGAGCGCCACCGCCATCGTTACGAATTCAACAACCGCTACCGCACCCAGCTCGAAGACGCCGGTCTGGTGATCAGCGCCAAGTCGCTGGACGACACGCTGGTGGAGATGGTGGAGCTGCCGCAGTCCGTGCATCCGTGGTATCTGGCCTGCCAGGCGCATCCGGAGTTCCTGTCCACCCCGCGCAAGGGCCACCCGCTGTTCATCGGTTTCATCCGCGCCGCGCGCGAGCGCAAGGCCGGCGGGAAACTGCTGAACGAGGCGGTGGCATGACGCCAGCCACGTTGTACCGGATCGGCTGGGCCATGATCGCGGTGGCGCTGCTGGCAACGCCCGCGAAGGCGCTGATGCTGCGCGGATGGCTGCAGTCGATGGTCGCCGACGGCGCGGCGATGCAAGGCTGGGCCCACGCCATCGTGGTCGGCGCCATGGTCGCGGCAATCCTGGCCCTGATCGCGGCGATGCCGTTCACTCTTGCGCGGCAAATGGCCGCAGCCGACGCCGCCAACCCTGGAGTACGTCCATGAACCTGTGTGGTTTCGAAATCGGCCTGCAGCAGCCGTTTTTCCTGATCGCCGGACCCTGCGTGATCGAATCCGAACAGTTGCAGCTCGACACGGCGGGGCGCCTGAAGGAGATCACCAGCGCGCTGGGCATTCCCTTCATCTTCAAGTCCAGCTTCGACAAGGCCAACCGGACGTCCATCGGCAGTTTCCGCGGGCCGGGGCTGGAGGAAGGCCTGCGCGTGCTGGCCGAAGTCAAGCGCCAGCTGGACGTGCCGGTGCTCACCGACGTGCACGAATACACGCCGCTGGCCGAAGTCGCCAGTGTGGTCGACGTGCTGCAGACACCGGCGTTCCTGGTGCGGCAGACCGACTTCATCACCCGCGTCTGCAGCATGGACAAGCCGGTCAACATCAAGAAGGGCCAGTTCCTGTCGCCGTGGGACATGGCGCCGGTGGTGGAAAAGGCCAAGTCCACCGGCAACGACCGCATCATGGTCTGCGAGCGCGGTGCCAGCTTCGGTTACAACAACCTGGTCTCGGACATGCGCAGCCTCGCGGTGATGCGTCAGACCGGATGCCCGGTGGTGTTCGATGCCACCCATTCGGTGCAGTTGCCGGGCGGGCAGGGCAGCAGTTCCGGCGGCCAGCGCGAGTTCGTGCCGGTGCTGGCGCGTGCGGCCATTGCGGCCGGCGTCAGTGGCCTGTTCATGGAAACCCACCCGGACCCCTCCAAAGCGCTGTCCGACGGCCCCAATGCCTGGCCGCTGCCGAAGATGCGAGCGCTGCTGGAAACGCTGATGGAACTGGATGCCATCACCAAACGCGCCGGTTTCCCCGAGCAGGACCTGTAATCGGCGCACGTCCGCGGCTGGCGGCTTGCCTGCATGCAAAGCCAACGCTTTCCGCACCGGGCGGCTGCAAGCGGATTTCATTCAACCCACGAGATTCGATTCACATCCACGAGAGAGTCATGACCGCCATCACCAAGATCCACGCCCGCGAAATCCTAGACAGTCGCGGCAACCCGACCCTTGAAGCCGACGTGACTCTCTCCGACGGCAGCTTCGGCCGTGCCATGGTGCCCTCCGGGGCGTCCACCGGTGCCAAGGAGGCCGTGGAACTGCGTGATGGTGACAAGACCCGCTACCTGGGCAAGGGCGTGCTGCGCGCGGTGGAGAACGTCAACACCACGATTGCCGATGCCCTTGCGGGGATGGACGCGGCCGACCAGGCCGCGCTGGATGCCCGCCTCGTCGACCTGGACGGGACCGAGAACAAGGGTCGCCTGGGTGCCAATGCTTTGCTCGGCGTGTCGATGGCGGCGGCGCATGCGCAGGCGGCCTCCGCAGGCGTGCCGTTGTGGAGGCATGTGGCCTCGCTTGCCGGCAACACCACTGCACTGGTGCTGCCGGTGCCGATGATGAACATCATCAACGGGGGCGCCCATGCCGACAACAACGTCGACCTGCAGGAATTCATGGTGTTGCCGGTCGGTTTCGATTCGTTCGCCGAGTCGCTGCGTGCCGGCGCCGAGATCTTCCACGCGCTGAAGTCGGTGCTGAAGGGCCGCGGGCTGTCGACGGCGGTCGGCGACGAAGGCGGCTTCGCCCCGGACCTGCGCAGCAACGCCGAAGCGCTGGACACCATTCTGGAAGCCATCGGCAGGGCCGGTTACAAGGCCGGCGACGACGTGCTGCTGGGACTGGACGTGGCGTCCAGCGAGTTTCACGAGAACGGCAAGTACAACCTCACCGGCGAGGGCAAGCGCCTGACCTCGGAGCAGTTTTCCGCATTCCTGGCCGACTGGTGCCGCCAATACCCGATCATCACCATCGAGGACGGCATGGCCGAAGACGACTGGGATGGCTGGAAATTGCTCACCAACGAACTCGGCAACAAGGTGCAGCTGGTCGGTGACGACCTGTTCGTGACCAACCCGCGGGTGTTCGCCGAGGGCATCGAGCATTCGGTCGCGAACGCGATCCTGATCAAGGTCAACCAGATCGGCACCCTCAGCGAAACCCTGGAAGCCATCGCCATGGCGGACCGCGCCGGGTATGCCGCGGTGGTCTCGCACCGTTCCGGGGAAACCGAGGACACGACCATCGCCGACATCGCGGTGGCGACCACGGCGACCCAGATCAAGACCGGTTCGCTGTGCCGCTCCGACCGCGTGGCCAAGTACAACCAGTTGCTGAGGATCGAGCAGGCACTGGGCAGCGCGGCCCGCTATGCTGGCCGCGACGCTTTCGTTTCGTTGAAGCGCTGAGCCCCGTGTCCGCCGAATGCGCCTGCCCCGTGTCCTGATCCTGCTCCTGGCCGCCCTGCTTGTACTGCTGCAGTACAAGCTGTGGTTCGGCAATGGTGGCGAGCGCGACGTCCAGGCGTTGCGTGCGCAGGTGGCATCGCAGGCGCATTCCAACAACGGCTTGCAGCAGCGCAACGACGCGCTGGCCGCCGAGGTGCAGGACCTGAAGTCGGGCGAGGCCGCGATCGAGGAACGCGCGCGCAGCGAACTGGGCATGATCCGTCCCGGCGAGACCTTCTACCGGGTGGTCGAAGACCGCGCGGTGTCGCCCCCGCAACCGCTTCAGGAAGGAGACTGACGTCATGGTCTGGGTCGTGGTTCCCGCGGCCGGCAGCGGCAGCCGTTTCGGCGGTCCGGTGCCGAAGCAGTACATGGATGCGGCGGGCACGCCGTTGATCGCCCACACTCTTGATGCCCTCCTGCGCCACCCTGGTGTCGGCGGCGCGATGGTGGCATTGGCCGCGGACGACGCCTGGTGGCGCGGCATCGATACGCTGTACGGCAAGCCGGTGTTGACCTGCACCGGCGGCGCCAGTCGCGCCGAGTCGGTGCTCGCTGGCCTGCTCGCGTTGCCGGACGCCATCCGCGCCGATGACTTCGTGCTGGTGCATGATGCCGCGCGCCCCAACCTGGCCACCGCGGACCTGGACCAATTGCTGGAACGCGGCCGTACCGACCCGGTGGGCGCGATCCTCGCCAGCCCGGTGCGTGACACCCTCAAGCGCGCCGGCGAAGATGGCGGCATCGAGGCCACCCAACCCCGCAAGGGCCTGTGGCGCGCGTTGACGCCGCAGCTGTTCCGACGCCTGCAACTGACGCGCGCCTTGCAGAGTGCGGCCGCCAAAGGGGTTGAAGTGACCGACGAGTCGATGGCAATGGAATTGCAGGGCCAGCGCCCGCTGCTGGTCGAGGGCCGCGAGGACAACTTCAAGGTCACCACCGCCGCCGACATGGCCCGTTTCGAGTGGGTCCTGTCGCAGCGGCAGCGGTGACGAGGCAAGACCAGTGACGATGCGCATCGGCCAGGGGTTCGACGTCCACGCCTTCGGCGCTGGCGACCACGTGATGCTCGGCGGCGTACGCGTGCCGCACTTCCGTGGGGTGCTGGCGCACAGCGATGGCGACGTGGTGCTGCATGCGCTGTGCGACGCGATGCTCGGCGCCCTGGCGCTGGGCGACATCGGCCGCCACTTTCCTCCCAGTGATCCGCAGTGGAAGGATGCCGACAGTCGTGCGTTCGTCCGCCATTGCATGGCCTTGCTGGCCGAGCGCGGCTGGCGCGTCGGCAACCTCGATGTGACCGTGATCTGCGAGCGACCGAAAGTCGGTCCGCACGTGCCGGCCATGCGCCAGTGCATTGCCGCCGACCTCGGCATCGATGTCGATGCGGTCAGCATCAAGGCCACCACGTCCGAATCCCTCGGATTCACCGGACGCGGGGAAGGCATCGCCGCGCAGGCGATCTGCCTGCTGTTGCGCGACGCGGACGCCCGCGCCGATGCCTGAGCCGGCGACATGCCGATTCAGGCGGTTGCCCGTCTTCGACATGCCGTGTCGCGGCAGCAGCGCGACAGGGTGCCCGGCGTGAGCGCCACCCGCGCTCACGGACCGGCGGTGCTGCGGGCCCGCACCCGCCACGTGCCCGAGGATTTCATCGTCGAGGAGCTCGATGCGTTTGCCGCCAGCGGCAGCGGCGAACACCTGCTGCTGAAGATCCGCAAGCGCGGCATGAACACCGCCTGGGCGGCCACGCGCATCGCCCGCTGGGCAGGCGTTGCCGAATCGGCCATCGGCCATGCCGGCCTGAAGGATCGGCACGCGCAGACAGTGCAGCGTTTCAGCGTGTGGCTGCCGAAACGGGTTGCGCCGCCGTTGGAATCGCTGCAGGCGGAGGACTTCGAAGTCCTTGCCGCCGACTGGCACAGCCGCAAATTGCCGCGCGGGGCACTGGCCGGCAACCGATTCGTGCTGCTGCTGCGCGAGGTGCGCGGCGCACGCGATGCGATCGAGGCGCGCCTCCAGGCGATTGCCGCACGCGGCGTGCCCAACGTATTCGGCGAGCAGCGGTTCGGACGGCAAGGAGGCAACGTTGCCAAGGCGCTGGCGATGTTCGATGGACGCCGCGTGCGCCGCGACCAGCGCGGCATCCTGTTGTCGGCGGCGCGTTCGCAGTTGTTCAACCAGGTACTGGCCGCGCGCATCGATGCCGGGTGCTGGGATCGACCGCTGGACGGCGAGATCTGGATCCTCGACGGCAGCCACAGCATGTTCGGCCCGGAGCCGTTCGATGATGCCCTGGCGGCGAGACTGGCGGCGTTCGACATCCATCCCACCGGGCCGATGTGGGGACGCGGTGGGTTGCGCAGCAATGATGCTGCGGCAGCGTTGGAACTGGCCGCGACCAGTGATGCCACGGCGCTTGCGCTTCGTACCGGACTGGAAGCGGCCGGCTTGCGGCAGGAACGCCGCAGCCTGCGATTGCCCGTGCGCGACCTGCGCTGGGACTGGCAGGAGGCATCGGTGTTGCGCCTTGGCTTCGCGCTGCCGCCGGGAAGCTACGCCACCGCGGTGCTGGCGGAACTGGGCGAGATGACCGAGCCGGATGGGTCTGGAACCGTTGGCGTCGACGAGAACGACTGAGGGGTTCCGCGACGTCGCTCCTCGGGCACGGCAACATGCACTCATGTGCCAGCGGCCCGCCCCACGCCGGCGAGTTCGTCGGGATTGCCGCCAAACGACGCACGAACACCTGCAGGCTCGCGCGCCTATGCCGGCCCCGGACATCCCGACACCGCAGCATCCGCATGGCCAGCGGAATGCCGCGGTTCAATCGTCTTCGCCGTGCTCCGCAGGATCCCGGGGTGCATCGCCGGCGGGTGCTTCGGCCAGGATCCGGCGCAGCTCGCGGAACAGTTCGCGGAACGCGTGCGGGGGCTTGCCGCGCTTGCGCTCGTCGTGGGTGTTGCGCACCAGCTGCCGCAGACGCTGGCCATCGGCATCGGGGAATTCGTCCAGCAGCCGCGTCAGTGCATCATTGCCTTCCTCCAGCAACTGCTCGCGCCAGCGTTCGACCTTGTGCAGGTTCGCCGTTTCCGCCCGTGAGGCTTCACCGCTGGCATCCAGCGCATCGCGGATGGCGTCCAGCACGGCATCGTCCTCGCGGCGCATCTGCTTGGCCAGGAACGCGGTCTGCCGTTTGCGCGCCACATGCGCGCTGATCCGGCGGGTCTGCTCGATATGCGGCAGCAGGTCTTCGGGAATCGGCAGTCGGGCCAGCTGCGAATCGCTCAATTCGGCCAGCCTTCCGGCCAGCGCCAGCACGTCCAGTGCTTGGCGGCGCTGGTGGCTGCGACTGGGGCTGAAATAATCGCCGGTCTCGGCATCGCGGCCTCGCATGGGCATACTCCACGTCTGCACAACACAACGGCCCCTGCGGGCCAAGGCAACGAGGATACGGGATTGGAGCACAGCAACGCACCGGCGGTGACGGCCGCACACGCCACGGTCGACGGCAGCCGCGAGCGGCTGCGCCTGCTCGAGGACATCGCCGGACAGCTGCTGCAGCGCGCCCGGGCCGCCGGCGCCAGCCAGGCCGAGGTCGCCTGCTCGGAAGATCGCGGCCTCAACGTCAACGTTCGCATGGGCGACGTGGAAACGGTGGAAGCCACGCATGATCGCGGCGTGTCGGTGACGGTCTACTTCGGCCAGCGCAAGGGCAGTGCCAGTACCGCGGACCTGCGCGAGTCCAGTCTGGAAGCGACCGTCGCCCAGGCGGTGGCCATTGCACGGCACACCGAGGAGGACGCGGCAGCCGGTCTGGCCGATGCCGAGCGGATGGCCGATGGCTCCGGGGATTTCGACGGCTGGCATCCGTGGGACATCGATGCGGACGCCGCCATCGACCTTGCGCTGGCTTGCGAGCAGGCCGGGCGTGACTTCGACCCACGCGTGGAAAACGCCGACGGCACCCAGGTCGCGACCGGACGCTCGCTTGGCGTCTACGCGAACTCGCACGGATTCCTCGGCAGCGAGCGCCACACCCGCCACAGCATCTCCTGTGCACTGATCGCCGGGCGCGGTGCCGACATGCAGCGCGACGGCTGGTACAGCCTTGCGTTGGAGGCCGGGGCACTGGAGCCGGCGCAGCAGGTCGGGCGCAAGGCGGCGGAACGGACATTGGCGCGCCTGTCGCCCCGCAGTGTCGCGACCGGGCCGCTGCCGGTGCTGTTCAGCGCCGACGTCGCGCGCTCGCTGATCGGCCACTTCCTGTCGGCGATTTCCGGTGGCGCGCTGTACCGACGTGCCAGCTTCCTGCTGGACAGTGTCGGCCAGCCGCTGTTCCCGCCGTGGATGCGGATCGACGAGTTGCCGCACCTGATGCGCGGATTGCGCTCGGCCGCGTTCGATGCCGAAGGCGTCGCCACCCGCGAGGCCCCGTTGGTGGTCGATGGCATCCTGCAGCGCTACGTGCTCGGGAGCTATTCGGCGCGCAAGCTCGGATTGGCGAGCACCGGCAACGCCGGTGGCGTGCACAACCTGCAGGTGGCCGGCAATGGCATCGACCAGAGCGGGCTGCTGCTGGAACTGGGGGATGGCCTGCTGGTGACCGAATTGATGGGGCAGGGGGTCAATCCGGTCACCGGCGACTATTCACGCGGTGCCGCGGGCTTCCTGGTGGAGGGCGGGCGCATCAGCCACCCGGTCGACGGCATCACCATCGCGGGCAATCTGCGGCGCATGTTCAGTGGTATCCGTGCCATAGGTGACGACGTGGATCCGCGTTCGCACATCGCCTGTGGTTCGATCCTGGTCGATGGCATGACCGTCGCCGGCGAATAGCGAGGTCAGCGGATGGCAACGCCGGCACTGGCGAAGCCGGCGGGCGCTTGGCACCATGGGCGCACACTTTCCTGCACGGTGGCCAAACATGTCCGACTTCGAACAATTGCCGGTCGCATCGACCACCGAGCCGTCGGTCACCGAGCGGCAATGGGCGGCCGGCGCCCATGTCGCGGCACTGCTGGCGGCGTTCCTGACCAGTTGGCTGGTGGGCGTGGCCGGCGCGGTCGCCGCATTGGCCGTCTGGGTGCTGGTGCGCGACCGCTACCCGTTTGCCGCCGGCCACGCCAGGGAAGCGGTCAACTTCAACCTCACCATGCTCATCTATGCGGTCGTTGCCTTCCTGCTTGGCCTGTTGCTGGTGGGTGCCACGGTGCTGACGCTGGGCATCGGCGCGCTGGTGACGTTGCCGGCCGGCGTACTGTTGCTGCTGGCGGTCGCCGCCATCGCGCTGCTGTGGCTGGTATGCGGCATCATCGCCGCCATGAAGGCCTATGACGGCCAGACGTATCGGTATCCGTTGACCATCCGCCTGTTCAAGTGAAACGATCCTGCAGGTACCGCTGTCCCCGGTGCTGCGTGGCACCGGGATCGCGCTGCGTCGCGTCGCTGCGATTGACAGCGTCACCGTTCAATGCCGATAGTAGGCCGATCCTGAACGTCCGTTCAGGTTGACATCGTTCGCAGGGAGCCATCAATGAACCAGCCACTCGAGACATCCTCCAACGACCGCACGATGGCGATGCTCGCCCATGTGCTGGGCATCGTCACCTCGTTCCTCGGACCGCTGGTGATCTGGCTGATGAACAAGGACAAGGCCGACGCTGCCTTCAGCGCCAGCCAGGCCAAGGAAGCGCTGAACTTCCAGATCACCCTGCTGATCGTCTACGTGATCGGCGCGATCCTCAGCATCATCCTGATCGGCATGCTCATCAACATGCTGGCGTGGCTGGCGGGCCTGATCCTGGCGATCCTCGCCGGCATCAAGGCCAACGAGGGCGAGGATTACCGTTACCCGTTCGCGCTGCGCCTGATCAACTAGGCGGGCAATCCGGTTGACCGGGCACCCGTGCGCGAGCAGGTTGCCCGGAGCCGGCTCAATGGTTGCGTTCGACCACCTGTCGGCCGAGCAGGGAAAGCATTTCCGCGCGACCATCCAGGGCCGACAAGGCGTCGGCCATGGTGTCGGACAGCTGCTGCAGTTGTCGGCGCGAAGCCTCCAGCCCCATCAGCGCCGGATACGTGGCCTTGGCTTGGGCGGCATCCTTGCCGGCGGTCTTGCCCAGCGTGGTGCTGTCGCCTTCGACATCGAGGATGTCATCGCGGATCTGGAACGCGAGCCCGAGGGCGTCGGCATAGCGATCCAACGCCGTGCGGGCGTGATCGTCGGCACCGGCGGCCAGCGCGCCCATGCGCACGCCCGCGCGCAGCAAAGCACCGGTCTTGCGCGCGTGCAACTCGCGCAAGGCCGCCAGGTCCACGCCCGAGGGCTCGCCGGTGGCATCGATGTCCAGGGCCTGGCCACCACACATGCCGGCCGCGCCGGCCGCGCGCGACAACTCCGCCAGCATGGCCACGCGCACGGCGGGCTCCGATGCGGTGGCGTTGGCGAGCGTTTCGAACGCCAGGGCCTGAAGCGCATCGCCGGCAAGGATGGCCGTGGCTTCGTCGAAGGCGACGTGCACGGTTGGCTGGCCGCGTCGCAGCGCGTCGTCGTCCATCGCCGGCAGGTCGTCGTGGACCAGCGAATAGGCATGGATCAGCTCCACCGCCACGGCCGGCGCATCCAGCAGCGACGCATCGGCACCCAGCGCAGTGCCGGTGGCATAGACCAGCAGCGGACGCATGCGCTTGCCGCCGAGCAGCGCGGCATGATGCATGGCGGCGTGCAGGCGTTGCGGACGTGCCTGGCGCGCGGGCAGGGCGCGGGTGATGGCAGCGTCGATGCGCTCGCGCCATTGCGCCAGCCGTGGCTGGAGCGCTTCAGGCATCGGGCTCGAAATCTTCGGCGCTGGTGGCGTCCATCGGATCGGCCAGCAGCTTGACGCGCAATTCGGCCTGCTCCAGCGCCTGCTGGCAGCGGCGGAACAGGCCGATGCCCTGCTCGTAGGCGGCCAGCGACTGCTCCAAGCTCATCTGGCCACGCTCCATCTCGCCGACCAGCGCCTCCAGCGCCTCCAACGACGTTTCGAAATCGGCCACGGGGGATTCGGCGGCGGCGGGCGCGTTGGCGGTTTTGCGTGACATCGTCAAAGTGTGGATGCTGCGGGCATGGGGGTCAAACGCCGGCGGCGTTGCTGCCGGCGGCCGGGTTCGGCGTTGGGGGTGGCTCGGGTTGCCACCACAGCCGGGCACCATGCTGGCGCAGCCACGCATCGAAATCGTGCGCATGGACCAGATCGCCCGCGGCCAGCAGTTGGCCGTCGGCATCACTGAGCAGCGGCAGGCGGGGCCGCTCCCAGGCCGGCACGCCAAGGTCCTGCAACACGTGCTTCAGCGCATGCCGGTGTGAGCGCCCGGGCAGGCGGATGCGCTCGCCGCCGCGTCGCGCATGGACCCGCAGAGGTGCAGGAAAGCGCTCGGCGACGAGCAACGCGATCCGTCCGCCGCCGGGCAATGCCAACGGCGTGGCGCCATCCCACTCGGCTTCAAAGTCCTCCGGAAGCGGGGTGATCGGGGCGCCGGCGCGCAGCATCCCGCGCCAGTACTGGATGCGCGCACCGGACCAGTCGAACACCGGCATCGT
Source organism: Pseudoxanthomonas suwonensis (assembly GCA_030535605.1). Classification (GTDB taxonomy): domain Bacteria; phylum Pseudomonadota; class Gammaproteobacteria; order Xanthomonadales; family Xanthomonadaceae; genus Pseudoxanthomonas_B; species Pseudoxanthomonas_B suwonensis_B. The sequence continues at coordinate 17,337 of JAUNRQ010000016.1, read as the reverse complement.
CCCGTCGTCCGCGGCAAGCATCGCCTCGACCCGGGTGATGCCGTTGGCCGGCAGTGGTGGCAACCGCAGCGCGCCCACCCAGCGCTGCAACACCCGTGCCCGACGCATGGCGGGCAGCGCCTGCAACGGCCGCATCGACAGGACCTGTGGATCCAGTGTCCGCGCGCGGGCCAGCGCCAGGGCGTCGCCTTCAACCAGCAGGGTCTCGGCCTCGCCGGCGAGCGCGGCACAGCGTGCCAGTGCCGCATCCGCGCCGGGCCAGCGCCGAGTGAGCAGGGGCAGCACCTGATGGCGCAGGAAGTTTCGGTCCAGCAACGTGTCGGCGTTGGATGGATCGTCGATCCAGTGCAGTCCGAAGCGGCGTGCGTAGTCATGCACGTGCCGGCGTGGGGTTTCCAGCAAGGGCCGCCACAGCCAGCCACGGGCGAACGGGCGGAAGGGGCGCATCGCCGCCAGTCCGCGCGTGCCGGAGCCGCGCATGGCCCGCAGCAGGAAGGTTTCGGCTTGGTCGTCGCGATGGTGGGCCAGTGCCAGCAGTTCGCCGTCGCGCAGCGATGCGGCGAAGGCGGCATGGCGCGCCTCGCGGGCCGCCGCTTCAAGCCCCATGCCGCTGCTGCGATCAACCTGCACGCGAATGGTTCCCAGCGTGATTCCGAGCGCATCGCACTGCGCTTGGCAGTGCGCGGCCCAGGCGTCGGCGTCCGGGTGCAGGCCGTGGTGCACGTGCAGTGCGCGCAGGCCGCGCCGGCGCTGCGCATCGTCGCCGGCCAGGCGATGCAGCAGCGCGGTGGAGTCCAGTCCGCCGCTGTAGCCGACCAGCACCGGGGCGTCGGTCAGCGGTGGCGGCGACAGGTGCATCGGGGCTGTCGCGGTCAGGCCGCCTCGTAGGTGCCGTAGCCGCGCAGGCGCTTGTAGCGGCGTTCCATCAGCGCATCGGTGGACAGCGCCTGCAATTCATCCAGCTGGCCCAGCAGGACCGCCTTCAGGCGGATCGCCATCTGCCGCGGGTTGCGATGTGCGCCACCGATCGGCTCGCGCACGACCTTGTCCACCAGCCCCAGCTGCTGCAGGCGCTTCGCGGTCAGGCCCAGTTGTTCGGCTGCGTCACGGGCCTTGTCGGCCGACTTCCACAGGATCGATGCGCAACCTTCCGGCGAAATCACCGAATAGGTGCTGTATTCGAGCATGTTGGTGACATCGCCGACGCCGATCGCCAGTGCCCCGCCGCTGCCGCCCTCGCCGATGACGGTGCAGATGATCGGCACCTTCAAGCCGGCCATTTCCAGCAGGTTGCGGGCAATCGCCTCGGACTGGCCACGTTCTTCGGCGCCGATGCCCGGATAGGCGCCCGGCGTGTCGATGAACGTCAGCAGCGGCAAGCCGAAGCGCTCGGCCAGTTTCATCAGGCGCAGCGCCTTGCGGTAGCCTTCCGGCCGCGGCATTCCGAAGTTGCGGCGCACCTTGCTCTTGGTGTCGCGGCCCTTCTGGTGGCCGATCACAACCATGCTGCGGCCGTTGATGCGGGCCAGGCCACCGACGATCGCGGCGTCATCGGCGTAGGCACGGTCCCCGGCCAGTTCCTGGAACTCGTCACAGATCAGCCGTGCGTAATCCAGCGTGTAGGGCCGCTGCGGATGCCGCGCCATCTGCGAGACCTGCCACGGGTTGAGGTCGCGGAAGATCTGCGCCGTGCGCAGCCGCAGCTTGCCCTGCAGCGCCGCCAGTTCCGGCCCCATGTCGACATCGGGCGCGTCGCCGGCGGCCGCGCGCAGGTCCTGGATCTTCGCTTCCAGATCGGCGATCGGCTGCTCGAAATCGAGGTAATTCGGATTCATGTGGTCCTGCACGCCGTACGTCGGCGAAAGACGCCTAGTGTAGTGGAGCGGACGGGGTATTTCCGTACGGATTGGTACTGATTGGTATGCGCCCGGCGGCGTGGCGCGCCTTGCGGCCGTCCAGCCGCAGCACCGGACCCGGCACCTTGCGTGTCTTCAGTCGGCGCGGCCGCCGAATTCGCCGGTTGTCGTGTTGACCCACACCTTTTCGCCGTTGGCGATGTATTCCGGCACCTGGATTTCGATGCCGGTGTTCAGCCGTGCCGGCTTCGGACGCTTGGTGGCGGTGCCGCCCTTGAGTTCCGGCGGCGTGTCGACCACCTCCAGCACCACCGACGTCGGCAGTTGCAGGCCGACCGGCAGGTCATCGACGATCTGCACGTAGCAGCCGCCGAGCCCGTCGGTGATGTAGCCGGCGGCATCGCCGATGGCCGCGGCGTCCAGTGCGTACTGGCTGTAGTCCTCGTCGTCCATGAACACGAATGCGTCGCCGTCCTTGTACGAGAACGTCGCCTGCCGGCGGGTCAGGTCGACTTCGCGCAATTCATCGTCACCGTCGAAGCTGGCATCGGCCTTGTTGCCGCCCGGCACCGAATACATGGTGAAGCGGAAGCGCACGTTGCCGCCACGCCCCTGCGGGCTGCTGCGCTCGATGTCGCGGACCTGATACACGCTGCCGTTGTATTCGACGACGTTGCCTTTCTTGATGTCGTAAGCCTTCATGAAGCGAGTACCGAGTGAGGAGAAACGAGGAACGAGTGACCGCAGGCGCTACGCGGGGAGGAACCCACTCGTTTCTCGTTCCTCTCCACGCGCTTCCCGCTACTTCGGTGCCAACCGCACCGCGCCGTCCAGGCGAATGGTTTCGCCGTTGAGGTAGGTGTTGGACAGGATGTAGCCGACGAGGTCGGCGAATTCGGCGGGTTGGCCGAGTCGGGAGGGGAAGGGGATCGAGGCCGAGAGCGAGGCCTGCACGTCGTCCGGCATGCCATCGACCATCGGCGTCCAGAAGATGCCTGGCGCAATGGTCATCACGCGGATGCCGAAACGCGACAGCTCACGGGCCATCGGCAGGGTCATCCCGACCACGCCGCCCTTGGACGCCGAATAGGCGGCCTGGCCGATCTGGCCTTCGTAGGCGGCGACCGAAGCGGTGTTGACGATCACGCCGCGCTCGCCGTCGGTACCGGCCTCGTTGTGCTGCATCCGTTCGGCCGCGGCCTTGGCGACGTTGAAGCTGCCGACCAGGTTGACCATCACGGTGGATCTGAACAGGTCCAGCGCCATCGGACCGTTGCGGCCCAGCACGCGGCCGGCGCCGAGGATGCCGGCACAGTTGATGGCGGCGTTCAGACCGCCCATGAATTCACTGGCGGCGGCCACGTGGTCGGCGACGTCGGTTTCATTGGTGACGTCGGTCTTCCAGTAGCGTGCCTGTGCATCGCCCAGGGCGGCAACGGCGGCCGCGCCCTTCTCGTCATTGAGGTCGAACAGCGCGACCTTGCCCCCGGACTTGACGATGGATTCGGCGACGGCAAGGCCAAGGCCGGACACGCCCCCCGTGACGATGGCGCGGACGTTGGAAAGCTGCATGAACGATGCCCCGGTCGGAAACGCGCGATTTTACCGCAGTGCCCGTCAGCGCGGTCGGGCGTTGCGCTCTTCGTGCAGGCGGCGGCTGAAAGCACTCGCATCCAGACCGGGCGCATACAGGAAGCCCTGCGCCGTGGTCACGCCCAACTGCAACAGCAGATCACGCTGCGCCGGAGTTTCCACGCCTTCGGCGATGACGCCCAGGCCGAGGTCGCCGGCCATGCGCGTGATGGCCGTGCAGATGGCCAGGTCGGCCGAACTTTGCGGCAGCCCGCGCACGAAGCGGCTGCCGATCTTCAGCACATTCACCGGGAAGCGGCGCAGGTAGTCCAGCGAACTGTGGCCTTCGCCGAAGTCGTCGATCGCCAGCGTCACGCCCATCTGCCGCAACGCGCGGAAGGTGCGCTGCGTGGCGGCGGTGTCCTCGACCAGCGTGCGCTCGGTCAGCTCCAGTTCCAGCGCGGTGCCGGGCAGCGAGAACTCCGACAGGATTTCGCCAACGCGCGCGGCCAGATCCTGCTCCACCAACTGCCGGGCGCAGATGTTGACAGCCATCCGCAGCTGGCCGAAACCCAGATCGCGCCACGCGGCGGCCTGCGCGCAAGCGGTGCGCAAGGCCCAATCACCGATGCGGATGATGTCCCCGTTTTCTTCGAGGTGGCGGATCAGCGCCTCGGTTTCCAGTTCCCCGAGGTCGGCGTCGTTCCAGCGCAGCAAGGCTTCGGCCCCGACCGTCCGGTCGACGCGCATGTCGACCTGCGGCTGGAAGGTGAGATGGAGGCGTTCATCGTCCAGCGCCGCTGCCAGCAGGCCATCCAGATGCTTGCACCTGCGGCCGAGTCGCGCGCTGTGCTCGTCGAAGGCCTGCCAGGCGCCATCGCCGCGCTGCTTGGCATGGCGCATGGCCAAATTGGCGCTTTCCAGCAGCGCGTCGGGCGACCGCCCCGCTTCCGGCGATTGCGCCATGCCGATGGCGGCGCGCACCACAAGCCGTTGGCCGGCAACGCAGAACGGTGTGTCGAACACCCGGGCGACTGCTTCGGCCAGCGATTCCGGCTCCAGGCGGCCCTCGCCGGGTGCGTGGATGATCAGGAATTCGTCGGCGCACAGCCGACCGCAGAGCCCGCGGTCACCCACTGCGTGACGCAGGCGTTCCGCCGCTTCCACCAGTACCTGGTCACCGACGGCGTGGCCGAAGCGGTCATTGAACTGTTTGAAGCGGTCCAGGTCGACGTGCAGCAGCGCCAGCGGGGCCACGTTGGCGCCGTGCATGTGTTGCGACAATGCCGCCAGCATCGTCTGGCGGCTGGCCAGGCCGGTGAGCGGGTCATGCGACTGCAGTTCGTCCTTTCGGTCCGCGGGTGCGTCCGCCGTTGCCGTGGCGTCGTGCGCCCCGGCGACAAGGCGGTTGCCATCCGTGCTGCTGGACTGTTGCAGTGCCTGCCGCGCCTCGCGCAGCAGGCCGCGCACGTCGTCGCTCAGGGCCGTGGATGCTTCGGCGTCCCGCAACCGGCGCAAGAGCATCGCGTGCGCCGTGACCGGTGCATGCGGTGGACTTGGCGGCTTGCTGGTGGTCATTGCGGTGCCAGGGCCCGACCGACGCGGCTGCCGGTTTCCCTTCCCAGCCGCGACGCCAGCCAGCGCCCGGTGGCTGCCAGTGCATCGAGGTCCACGCCGGTGTCGATGCCCAGGCCGTGGAGCATGTAGACCACGTCTTCGCTGGCGACGTTGCCGCTGGCACCGCGCGCGTACGGACAACCGCCGGTGCCGGCGACCGCGCTGTCGATCACCGCGACGCCTTCTTCCAGGCAGGCAAGGATGTTGGCGAGCGCTTGGCCCCAGGTGTCATGGAAGTGGATCGCCAATGCCTCCATCGGCACTTCGGCGGCGACGGCGTGCAGCATCGCCCTTGCCTTGGCGGGGGTGCCCACGCCGATGGTGTCACCCAGTGAAATCTCTTCGCAACCCATGCGGTGCAGGGCAACGGCGACCCGGGTGACGTCCGCCAGCGGCACGTCACCCTGATAGGGGCATCCGAGCACCGTGGAGACGTAGCCGCGCACCGGCACGTCGTCGGCCTTGGCCGCCGCCATCACCGGCTCGAAGCGCGCCAGGGATTGGTCGATGGACGCGTTGATGTTGCGCTGGTTGAATGCTTCCGATGCTGCGGTGAACACCGACACCCGGTCGGCTCCGGCTGCGCGGGCACGCTCGTAGCCCTGCAGGTTCGGGACCAGCACCGGATATGCCACGCCCGGCCGGCGTTCGATCCCGGCAAGCACCTCGGCGGCATCGGCCAGTTGCGGCACCCACCTGGGACTGACGAAGCTGGTTGCCTCGATCGTGCGCAGGCCGGTGGCCGACAGCCGGTTGATCAGTTCGATCTTGTCGGCAGCGGGAATGATGGCCGCTTCGTTCTGCAGCCCGTCGCGGGGCCCGACTTCGACGATGCGCACGCTGGCGGGCAGGCTCACGTGGCGGCCTCCAGCATCACCAGCACCGCGTCCGCCTCGACGAAGTCGCCTTCCTCGGCGCGGACCTCGGCGATGCGGCCCGTTCGCGGTGCGTTGACCGCCAGTTCCATCTTCATCGCCTCCATCACCAACAGCTGCTGGCCTTCTTCCACGGTGTCGCCCGCGGCAACCTTCACCACGACGACGCGCCCGGGCATGGGCGCCAGTGCGCGATCGCCACTGCCTCCAACTTCCCGGCCTTCATGCCGATACAGATCCACCGGGGCCAGCTGCAGGCGTTGCCGGCCATCGTGCAACAGAACACCATTGCCGTCGACGTCCACGCGCAGGCGCAGGCCGACGCCGTCCACCCGCACGCTGGCCATGCCGTCGGCCAACCGGACCCCGTCCACCTGCCATTGCGTGCCGTCGTCCGCCTCGAAGGCGTAATTGCCGTGGATGCCGCGGGCATGCAGGAGGATGCGCTGTTCGCCATGCTGGAAGGCGACGCTGCGCTGCCCGGCATGGCCCAAGCGCCAGCCATCGGGAATCGCCCACGGCGAGCCGGGTTCGGTCGAATCCGCCGCCTGCTGGCGCGCCCGTTGTTCCTGATGAAGCAGCCAGATGCCGGCGGCGGCCGCGACCAGCGCGGGCTCGGGCTGCAGCGGCGCGCCGATGAATTCATCCAGATGACGGTCGAGATAGCCGGTGTCGATGCGCCCCTCGACCACCACCGGGTGCCGCACCAGCCGCTCGAGGAAGGCGATGTTCGATTTCGGACCCCGGATCCGTGATTGCGCCAGCGCCTCGCGCATTCTTGCCAATGCGGCAGGACGGTCGGCGGCATGGACGATGAGCTTGGCGATCATCGGGTCGTAGAAGATGGTCACCGCATCGCCCTGGACCACCCCGGCATCCACGCGGATGCCATCGCCGGGCGGTGGCAGTTGCAGCGTGTGCAGCACGCCGGAACCCGGCAGGAACCCGGCGTCCGGATCTTCCGCATACAGCCGGACCTCGATCGCGTGGCCGGCGTGGCGTAGCTGCTCCTGCGCCAGTGGCAGCGGTTGTCCGGCAGCCACGCGCAGCTGCCACTGCACCAGGTCCAGCCCGGTGACCATTTCGGTGACCGGGTGCTCGACCTGCAGGCGGGTGTTGATCTCCATGAAATAGAACCGGCCCTCGCCATCGACGATGAACTCGACGGTGCCGGCATTGGTGTAGTCGATGGCACGTGCCGCCTGCACCGCGGCCGCGCCCATCGCCTCGCGCAGCCCGGGCGTGAGGAAGGGTGATGGTGCCTCTTCCAGAACCTTCTGGTAGCGGCGCTGGGCCGAGCACTCGCGCTCGCCGAGGTGGATGATGTTGCCCTGCGAATCCCCGAACACCTGGATTTCGATGTGGCGTGGGGACGCTACGTAGCGCTCCAGCAGCACCCGGTCGCGACCGAACGCGCTGGCCGCCTCACGCTGGCAACTCTGCAGGTGTGCAGCGAAGTCCGCGGAGGCATGGACGATGCGCATGCCCTTGCCGCCGCCACCGTGTGCCGCCTTGATCATCAGCGGATAGCCGATCCGATCGGCTTCGCGCTGCAGCACCTCGGGCGACTGGTCTTCCCCGGTATAGCCGGGGACGACGGGCACGCCGGCGGCGTCCATCAGCTGCTTGGCACCTGCCTTGCTGCCCATTTTCCGCATCGATGCCGAAGACGGCCCGATGAACACCAGACCGGCCGCTTCCACCGCGTCGGCGAACTCCGCGTTCTCCGACAGGAAGCCGTAGCCGGGATGGATGGCCCGGGCGCCGCTGCGCAACGCCACCTCGATGATGGCATCGCCGCGCAGGTAGCTGTCCTGCGGCCGCGGCCCGCCGATGGGATGGGCTTCATCGGCCTGGCGCACGTGCTGGGCGTCGGCATCGGCCTCGGAATACACCGCGACCGTACGGATGCCGAGGCTGCGGGCGCTGCGGATGATGCGGCAGGCGATCTCGCCACGGTTGGCAATGAGGATGGTGTCGAACATGTCGGATACGTCAGCCACGTGGAGGGCGCACGGATGCGCAAGGAGGGGTGGAGATCGCCGCCAGGTAAGGCATCTCCCCGTCAGTTCCAGACCGGCTTGCGCTTGTCGAGGAATGCCGACAGGCCTTCCTGGCCTTCGGCGGACACCCGCAGGCGCGCGATCAGGGCGGCGTTTTCTTCGTCGTGCAGCTGGCCGTTGGCATGGGCCAGCACGCTGCGGACCAAGGACTTGGCACCGGCCGCCGCCAGCGGTCCGGCCTTCAGCAGCAGGTCGATCTCGCGCTGCACCGCGTGGTCAAGCTGCTCGGCCGGGACCACCTCGTGCAGCAGGCCGATGCGCAGGGCCTCGGCGGCATCGAAAATCGCCGCGGTGGCGAAGTAGCGGCGCGCCTGCCGTGCGCCGATGGCATGGACGACATACGGGGAAATGACCGCCGGTAGCAGCCCCAGCCGGCTTTCGGTCAGGCCGAATTTCGCCTCCGGAACGCCGATGGCGATGTCGCAGCAGGCCACCAGGCCAACGCCGCCACCGAAGGCGGCACCGTGCACGCGGGCGATGCTCGGCTTCGGCAACTCGTCGAGGGTACGCATCAGCCGCGCCAGCGCCAGCGAATCGATGCGGTTGTCTTCCTCGCTGGCGGAGGCCATGGAGCGCATCCAGTTCAGGTCGGCACCGGCCGAGAACGAGGTGCCTTCCGCCTCCAGCACCAGCACGCGCACCGTGGCGTCGGTGCCGATGTCCTGCAGTGCCCCGGTCAGGCGTTCGATCAATTCCGCGTCGAAGGCGTTGTGCAGGGCAGGGCGGGTCAGGCGCAGTCGTGCAACCGGGCCGTCGCGCAGCAGGAGCATGGAATCGGTCATGGGGAACACTGCCTGGCGGAAACCCCGTCATGATAGCCGCGACGTGAATGCGGCAAGGCCATCAGCGTCGCCGGTCAGCGCCGCATCCGGGTGCTGGCGAACACCTCCACCGCGAGGCTGAAGGTGCGCTCGTCGCCCGGATGCAGCGCACCGACGCCGACCAGCTTGCGCGCGACTTCCTCGCCGCGCTGGTTGCGGATCACCAGCAGCATCGAATATTCCCATGGCGCTTCGCCGGCACCCGGGTGGCGCAGCACGCCCTCGACCTTCAGCGGAACCAATGTGGCGTTGGATTTGCCCGCGGCCACTGCGGAGTCATAGCGCAGATGCCCGCCGCAGGCGGGACAGACCGCCGCGGATTCCAGTATGTCGCTCTTGCAATGCGGGCAGGTCCGGGTGGCACCTGCCTCGCCGGGTCTGGCCCCTCGGGTCACGTGTCTTTGCGCGAGGAGGGCTTGTCAGCCTTGTTGTCGGGGCCGCAGTCGACGTGGCCGCGGATGCGTGCGCCGGCAGCAACGGTCAGGGTTTCGGCCTTGATGTCGCCGTTGACCACGCTGGAGGCCAGCAGCTCGACCCGCGAAGCCTGCTCGATGTTGCCTTCCAGTTCGCCCGCGACGTTGACCTGGTTGGCACGCACGCCGCCGGCCAGCTTGGCGCCCTGTTCGATCGTCAGATCGCCCTGGACGTTGACATCGCCCTTGAAACGGCCGGCGATCCGCACGTGCCCGGCACCCTCGATCTTGCCCTCGATGCTCAGGTCCGAGGCGATCAGCGATTCCTTGGCGGCGGTGTTGGCGGCCGCCCGCGTCGGCTGCGAGGCGACCGCCTGCGGCGCGAAGTCCGCCGCCTTCTTGTCGTCGACCAGATCCTTCAGCGGCAGGTCGGAAGCGAAGCTCGGGGTGTCTTTCCTGTTGGCGTTGCCGGGGTTCGTGAAGATGGCCATGCGCTGCTCCGGGCGGTTGCAGTGGTAAGGGTGCCCGAGCGTAGCATGTCAACGTGGCGTGAAGCGACGATCCGAATCGGCTTCGCCTCACATCCGGAAAACACCGAATTTCGCCGGCGCGATCGGCGCGTTGAGCGCTGCCGACAACGCCAGTCCCAGCACCCGGCGGGTGTCGGCCGGGTCGATGATGCCGTCGTCCCACAGGCGCGCGGTGGAGTACCACGGGCTGCCCTGGTGTTCGTACTGCTCGCGGATGGGTGCCTTGAAGGCTTCTTCCTCGTCCGCACTCCATTGTCCGCCCTTGGCTTCGATGCCGTCGCGCCGCACGGTTGCCAGCACGCTGGCCGCCTGTTCGCCGCCCATCACGCTGATGCGCGCGTTGGGCCACATCCACAGGAAGCGCCCGCCATAGGCGCGACCGTTCATTGCGTAGTTGCCGGCGCCGAAGCTTCCGCCGATCACCACGGTGAACTTCGGCACCGACGAGCAGGCGACCGCGGTGACCATCTTGGCACCGTCCTTGGCGATGCCGGCGTTCTCGTATTTGCGCCCGACCATGAAGCCGGTGATGTTCTGCAGGAACACCAGCGGAATGCCGCGCTGGTTGCACAGCTCGATGAAGTGCGCGCCCTTGAGCGCGGACTCGGAAAACAGGATGCCGTTGTTGGCGACGATGCCCACCGGGCAGCCATGGACATGGGCGAAGCCACAGACCAGGGTCTTGCCGTAGCGGGCCTTGAATTCGTCGAACTCGCTGCCGTCGATGATCCGGGCGATGACTTCGCGGATGTCGAACGGACGGCGCGTGTCCTTCGGCACGATGCCGTAGAGCTCTTCGGCAGCGAACAACGGTTCGCGGCTCTCTCGCAACGCCACCGGCGGCTGCTTGCGGCGGTTGAGGTTGCGCAGGGCATTGCGGGCGATCTGCAGGGCGTGGCGATCGTCCTCGGCGAAATGGTCGGCGACGCCGGACACCGCGGTGTGCACATCGGCACCGCCGAGCGCTTCGGCATCCACCACTTCACCGGTGGCCGCCTTCACCAGCGGAGGGCCACCAAGGAAGATCGTGCCTTGTTCCTTGACGATGATCGACTCGTCGCACATCGCCGGCACGTACGCGCCGCCGGCGGTGCAGCTGCCCATGACCACCGCGACCTGCGGGATGTTCTCGGCGCTCATCCGAGCCTGGTTGTAGAAGATCCGGCCGAAGTGCTCCTTGTCCGGGAACACCTCGTCCTGCAGCGGCAGGAACGCGCCGCCCGAATCCACCAGGTAGACGCAAGGCAGGTTGTTTTCACGCGCGACTTGCTGTGCGCGCAGGTGCTTCTTCACCGTCATCGGGAAGTAGGTGCCGCCCTTGACGGTGGCGTCGTTGGCCACCACCAGCACTTCCATGCCGTGCACCCGGCCGATGCCGCTGACCATGCCGGCGGCCGGTGCGGCGCCGTCGTACATGTCCTCGGCGGCCAACGCATTCAATTCGAGGAACGGCGAACCCGGGTCCAGCAGCGCGGTGATGCGTTCGCGCGCCGGCAGCTTGCCGCGGCCGACATGGCGGGCGCGCGCGGCTTCGCCACCGCCGTCGGCGGCACGCGCAAGGCGACGGTCCAGTTCGGCCACCAGTCCGCGGTGGTAGTCGGCGTTGTCGCGAAACTCGCTGGAGCGCGGGTCGAGATGGCTGTGCAGTACGGACATGGCGAGCGGGGTGGTCAGGGCGATGGCAACAACCAAGGATAACCGCTCGGCCCGTCGCCACTGGCCGGTGGTCGGCGCATCGGCTTCAACGGAAGGGCAGAAAGCACAAGGCCCGCCGAAGCGGGCCCCGTGGGTGTTGCGTCGCGATGCGTGCCGACGTTACGGCTGGCGACGCGCGGTTTCCTCGGCTTCGGCGCGCTCCTGCTCCATTTCCTCCTGCACGCGCTGGGCGCCCTCCTGGACACGCTGGGCACCGCTGGCAATGGCATCGGCAGCTGCGGCCTTGCCTTCCTCGTAACCGCGGCGCACGTCGGCGGCGGCAGCATCGGTGCGAGCCGCGGCTTCCGCGGCAGCGGCCTCGGTGTTGGCAGCGGCGTTTTCGGCAGCCGCTTCCGTGCGGGCGGCCGCTTCACTGGCGGCGGCTTCGGTCGCGGCCCCGGCATCACGTGCGGCTGCGGCGGCCTGGTCACCGGCGGCGTCGGCGTGGGCGGCGGCCTCGTTGGCGCGCTGCTCGGCGGTCGGGTTGTTGCAGGCGGCCAGCGCGAGGGCCGAGGCGGCCAGCAACAGGGTCAGCTTGTGGTTCATCAATGGTCTCCTCGGCAGTTGCGGAAAAGGGTGTCTGCCTGGCGCGCAGCGTACGTGTGCACGGTGCTAAGAACAGGTGAAGGCGAACGTCGTCAGCGCGGAGCCGGTATTCAGCCATGGCTCATTCCCGCGGCGCGCCCGGCCTGCTTGTTGTTCGCGCACGAGCCGGGACACAGCGCGCGGCCATCGCGCGGCCAGGGCAGGGAGAAGAAAGCGGGGTGGCAAAAAGAACAAGGCCGTCGCAAGCGACGGCCTTGTGGATGCAGTCCCGGAAAGCCCGGGATGCATGGTGTTGCTTAGTTGCCTTCGGCAGCCTTGCGGGCTTCTTCGGCAGCGTCCTTGGCCTGCTCGGTGGCGCTTTCCGCCTGGTCGGCAGCGTCGGCGGCCTGTTCGGCGGTCATGGCCGAGTCGGCCGAAGCAGCGGCGTCGGCAGCGGTCTGGGCAGCGTCGGCACCGGCAGCAGCGGTGTCGGCAGCAGCTTGGGCAGCGTCGGCGGCAGCGGCATCACCGGTCGCGGCGGTCGCATCGGCGTGCTGCTGGGCTTCGGCGGCGGTGGCAGCGGCGTCGGCGGCGGAGTCGGCGGCCTGCTGTTGGTTCGAGCAAGCAGCCAGGGCCAGGCCGAAAGCGGCGGCGATCAGAGCCTTGTTGATGGTCATGTTGAATCTTCCTCGTCAATGTGTTTGTCGAACGCGCTGGAAATGCGCGGTCGGCGACATGATGACAATCTCAGTTTCGGTGTCAAGCGTTATCGGCGATTTTTTCGTTAAACGAAATTAACCTTTTTCGCCGGGATTTCCCCCATTCAGGCGTGTTGTCGCGCTGAGCGTTTCACGACCGGCCGGATCGCCGCCCGATGGTATGGATGGCGATGTCCGTCGAACCTCCGGCGGGCGGTTCAGACCAGTTCCACCGCCACGGCCGTCGCTTCGCCGCCGCCGATGCACAGCGAGGCGACGCCGCGCTTCAGCCCACGCGCCTTGAGTGCATGCAGCAGGGTCACCAGCAGGCGCGCGCCGCTGGCGCCGATCGGGTGGCCCAACGCCACCGCGCCGCCGTTGACGTTGACCTTCTCTCGGGGGATGCCCAGCTCCTTGATCGGTGCCATTGCCACCACCGAGAACGCCTCGTTGATTTCGAACAGGTCAACGTCTTCGACCTTCCAGCCGGCCTTTTCCAGCACGCTGCCGATCGCGGCGACGGGGGCGGTGGTGAACCATTCCGGTGCCTGCGAATGGGTCGCGTGGGCGACGATGCGGGCGATCGGCGTTGCCCCCAGCTCGCGCGCGGTATCGGCCGACATCAGCACGGCCGCGGCGGCACCATCGGAAATCTTGGACGAGGAGGCCGCCGTGAGCTTGCCTTCCTTGCCGAATGCCGGGCGCAGGTCGGGAATGCGCGAGATGTCGATGCGGCCGGGCTCTTCGTCGGCATCGACCACGACCTCGCCCTTGCGGGTCTTGACCGTCACCGGGGCGATCTCGTCCTTGAACGCGCCATCGGCGATCGCCTTCTGCGCCAGTTCCACGCTCTGCCGGGAATAGTCGTCGATCTGTTCGCGGCTGAAGTCGTACTTGTCGCAGGTCGCATCACCGAACACGCCCATCGCCTTGCCGTCGTCCGGGTTGGTCAGGCCGTCGAAGGCCATGTGGTCGACCAAGTCGGTGCTGCCGTAGCGGATGCCGGTGCGCGAGCCGTTGAGCAGGTGCGGCGCATTGGTCATCGATTCCATGCCGCCGGCCACCACGACCTTCGCGCTGCCGGCCTTGATCAGGTCGTGGCCGAACATCACCGCCTTCATGCCGGAGCCGCACACCTTGTTGATGGTGGTGGCACCGGCGGCATCGGCGATGCCCGCCGCGCGCGCGGCCTGACGCGCCGGCGCCTGGCCCAGCCCGGCCGGCAGCACGCACCCCATGATGACTTCGTCGACCTGCTTGCCGTCGATCCCGGACTGGCCGAGTGCAGCGGCAATCGCGGTCGCGCCGAGGGTCGGGGTGGGCACGCCGGTGAACTGGCCGAGCATGGAACCGATGGCGGTGCGCTTGGCACCGACGATCACGATGTCGCTCATGGGGTTGCTCCGTGTGGGGTGGGGATACCCCGATTATCGCCGAATCGCGCCGGATGAGCCGGTTGAGGAGGGCCGCGTGGGAGGGTTGGACCGCCGCCCCGACAGGGTGCACACTCCGCACCATGACCCATGTGCCGCAGGAGGAAGGCATGGCCGCGTCGAATCATGATCGTTACATCCGCTTGCTGGCGCTGGGCGCGCTCGCCTCGACGCTGGTTGCCTGTGGTGGCGGTGGCGGGAACAATGTGCGGCAACCGCTGCCGCCGAGTCCGCCGCCGGCAGCGCCACCGGCCGCACCGGTGGTCCAGGACCCCGACCCCCGCTACAGCGGCCACATCGCCCTGACCAATACCGCTGCCGCGCATGCGGCCGGGTTCACCGGCACCGGCTCGGCCATCGGCGTGATCGACAGCGGCGTCAACCGCAATCATCCGGCGCTGTCGCCGCGGGTCACCGCCAATCTGGTGTACATCAGTGCCGCCAACAACGACCTGACCAAGGACGACGTGGTCGGCCACGGCACCAACGTCTCGCAACTGGCCGCCGGTGCACCGTTCGGCGCATGGCCGGGTGGCATCGCCCCGGGCGCGACGATCCTCTCGGCGCGGATCATCCAGGACAAGGCGCCCGAGGACGACGGCTCCGGCAAGGGCAACGAGGTCACCGGCGCGCTGGGCCTGAAGCCGATCCACGATGCGCTGGTCGCGCGCGGCATGCGCATCATGAACAACTCGTGGGGCGGCCTGTACTGGACCAACCTCGGTGCGACCGCGCCGATTGCCGAGGAATACCGGCCCTTCATCCTGCAGAACGGCGGGCTGGTGGTGTTCGCCACAGGCAATGCCGGCTTCGCCAATCCCTCCAGCATGGCGGCGCTGCCCAGCCAGCCCGGGCCGAATGGTTCCCTGCCAGCAGCGGATCTGGAGCGTGGCTGGATCGCGGTGACCGCGGTCGACCCGGACAACATCCATTCGCTTGACAGCACTGCCGACGGAACGGTTTACGCCAATGCCTGCGGCGAGGCCATGTCGTACTGCATGGCCGCCCCGGGCACGGCGGTGTTCACCGGCAAGGACGATGGGCCCACGACTTCCACCTACTGGCGCGGCAGTGGCACGTCCTATGCCGCGCCGCAGGTGTCCGGTGCGGCGGCACTGGTGTGGCAGGCGTTCCCGTGGTTCGACAACGATCTGGTCCGCCAGACCCTGCTGGGCACCGCGAAGGACATTGGTGATCCGGGGCCGGACCTGCTGTTCGGCTACGGGTTGCTGGATGCCGGCAAGGCGGTGAAGGGGCCGGGCAGGTTCGACTGGGGCACGGTCACGGTCAACTTCACCGGCACGTCCACTTGGGCCAATGACATCGGTGGCGATGGCGGACTGGTCAAGAACGGCAGCGGTCGTTTGCGCCTTGCCGGAGCCAATGCCTACAAGGGCGGCACCACCGTCAATGGCGGTGTGCTGAGCTTCAGCCATAGCGCACCGTCAGCGGTTCAGGTGGGCAGCGGAGGCACGGTCGAATTGGCTGCGGGGGTCAGCGGAAGTCTGACGAACGGTGGGGTGGTCGCCACCACCACACGCCACGCCAAGCGCAACATCACTGGCGACTTCACCCAGTCCGGTGCCGGCAGGCTGGATTTCCATGTCGGCAATACGCTCATGGTGCGCGGCAAGGCCAGTCTCGCCGGCACGCTGCGGGTGATGGGTGCGGCCAGCGGCTACACCTGGCAGAGCCGCGAAAACGTGCTCAATGCCGTGGGTGGTGTCAGCGGGACGTTCTCCAACCTCACCGCGGCCCAAGGCGTGTTCCTCGAAGGCAAGCTCGCCTATGACCCGACCAATGTATGGCTGGACATCAATCGCCTGAGTGTTTCGGCCACCGCTGCGGCGATGGGCATCACCGGCATGTCCCTGTCCAGCGCCGAGCGTCTGGAGGGTGCCTTCGATGCCATCGACGGCGGGCAGGTGGGTGGCGGTGGTCCTGGCAACGGCTTCCTTGCCGGTGCCGGCGCGATCCAGCGCTCGCCCAGCGCCGAGGCTGCGGCGCAGACCTTGGCCAGCCTGTCCGGTGAACTGCACGCCGCCGACAGCACCTATGCGCTGGCCGCGGTGGAAAGCGGCCGCCATGCGCTGGAGAAGCGCATGGATCGCCTGCATGACGGCGGCCTTGCCGGTGGCTGGGGCGAGCGATTCGACCTGCAGCGCATGCCGATGCCGCACTTCGGCAGCGATGCCAGCGGCTGGCGCATCGGGCAGGACTTCCGCCTGCAGAACGGCTTGCTGGTGGGTGGCGGGTTCGGCCAGACCGACGCCACCACCTGGCACGCGCTGCGCAACGACCGCGAGCGTAACCGGCAACTGGAAACCCAGCTGTACGCGGGTTGGGCGCGTGGCGGCAGTTATCTTCTGGCCCGTGGTGCGCACGGTCGCCTGGAGCGGCACGCGCAGCGGCAGATGTGGTTGGGGTTGGACAGCTTCGACGCGTTGTCGGACTACACCCAGAACTGGACCAGCGTGAGCCTGCAGGCCGGCCATCGGTTCAACGTGGGCGATTCGACCCGTCTCGTGCCGTACGCCGGCGTTCAGAGCCTGCGCCTGCAGCGCGGCGGGTTTGCCGAGCATGACCTGCTGGGCTTCGGCCTGACGGCCAGTGAGTCGCGGTTGCGCGCCAGTCAGGCCTTGGCCGGCGTGCGCCTGCAGCACGATTGGCTGCTTGGCCGCCTCGCCCTGCAGGGTTGGGGCCGGGTCGAATGGCAGCGCACGCTGTCGCAGCACGGCACCGGCATCGACGCGCGCTTCAACGCCATCGATGTCTACGCGCCGATTCCGGGCCTGACGCTGTCGCGCGACGTCGGCGTGGTCGGCTTCGGCGTCGATGCCGCGCTGGGCCGCGCCGGGTCCTTCAGCGCCAGCCTGGACGCCCGCCGCGACGCCGGCCGCACGTGGACCCAATCGAACCTGCGTTGGGTGGTCGGGTTCTGAGGGGTCGACGCCATTGCTCGTGTGTCTGGACAAGCCCGGCCCATGCCGGGCTTGTGTTCATTCGGGCATCGGGGAGGGGGAAGGTCTCTGCCGTCCGTTTTCCCCGTGGCAACTCGGCAGTCGCGAATTGAATTCGCTCCCACGAGCTTCCGGGGGTGGGTTGGGGGTCGCGAACTGAATTCGCTCCCACGAATGTTCGGGGTGGGTTGGGGGTGGGGGCTTGTCTTTTGGCGCCCCCCTGTGGGGTGGCGGGGGGGGGGGTGGCCTTCTGGGCGCGGGGGGGGGGCGCGGTGGGGG
>JAUNRQ010000055.1 GCA_030535605.1 Pseudoxanthomonas suwonensis | reverse complement strand
TCCGCGCCGGTGCCAGCGAGTTCGGCATCCATCTGGCCTACTGCATGGCCGCCGGGCAGGACGCCAACGACCTGCCTTACGGCAGCATCATCGCGCTCAACGAGCACGCCGCGATCCTGCACTACACGCAGCGCCAGCGGGTACCGCCGGCGCAGGCGCGCAGCTTCCTGATCGATGCCGGCGCCAGCCACGCCGGCTACGCCGCCGACATCACCCGCACTTGGGCGGCCGGGGACGGCGAGTTCGCCGACATGATCCAGGCGATGGACGAGCTGGAGCAACGCCTGTGCGACATGGTGCGCCCCGGCATCGATTACGCGGACATCCACCTGGAGGCGCACCGCCAGGTCGCCGGGGTGCTGGCGTCGTTCGACATCCTCCGGACATCCGCCGAGGAGGCCGTCGAGCGCGGCATCACCCGCGCGTTCTTCCCGCACGGCATCGGCCATGGCATCGGCCTGCAGGTGCATGACGTCGGTGGTTTCGCCGCCAGCGACCGTGGCGGCACCATCGACAAGCCCGCAGGCCACCCGTTCCTGCGCCTGACCCGCACCCTGGAACCAAGCATGGTGGTGACCATCGAGCCCGGGCTGTACTTCATCGACATGCTGCTTGACGAACTGCGCGAGCGCGGTGACGGCGATGCATTGAACTGGGAACGCATCGCGCAGTTCAAGCCGTATGGCGGCATCCGCATCGAAGATGACGTCGCCTGCACCGAGGACGCACCACACAATCTCAGCCGCGAGGCCTTCGCCGCGCTGGACTGATCACTCCGCCAACCGCGAGCCGTGGCCACGGCTCGCGCTGCACATGCCCGCGGGGCGACGCGAACCGATCCTCAACCGGCCATCCAGGCCTCGATCGCCTCGGCACTGCGTGGCAGGCGATCGGTCAGGACCTGATGGCCGCCACCGGTCACCAGCACGTCGTCCTCGATGCGGATGCCGATGCCGCGCCACCTCGCATCGACGCTGGTGTCATCGTGGCGGACGTACAGACCCGGCTCGATGGTGAAGACCATTCCCGGCTCGAGCAGCCGCGAGAGGCCGTCGATCCGGTATTCGCCGACATCATGCACGTCCAGACCGATCCAGTGGCCGGTCTTGTGCAGATAGAAGCGCTTGTAGCTGCCGTCGGCGATGTTCCGCTCCAGCTTGCCCTTGAGCAGCCCCAGTCGCAACAGCCCCTCGGTCAGGGTGCGTACCGCCGCATCGTGTCCGGCCTCGTAGGGAACGCCCGGCCGCGCCTGCGCCAGCGCCGCCGCCTGGGCGGTTTCGACCAGATCATGCAGCATGCGCTGCTCGGCGGTGTACCGGCCATTGGCCGGGAACGTGCGGGTGATGTCGGCAGCGTAGCCGCGATACTCGGCACCGGCATCGACCAGCACCAGGTCGCCGTCGGCAATGGGCGCGTTGTTGGCGCGGTAATGCAGCACGCAGGCGTTGCGTCCGGCACCGACGATGCTTTCGTAGGCCGGCACCGCGCCGTGACGTCGGTAGATGTACTCCAGTTCGGCCTGCACGTGGTATTCGTGCTGGCCCGGGCGTACCGCGCGCATGGCCGCCGCGTGGGCCGCCACCGAGATATCGGCGGCGCGCTGCATCAATCGGATTTCTTCGCGCCCCTTGAACAGGCGCATTTCGTCCAGCAGGTGGCCCAGTTCGAGGAACTCGTGCGGCGGTTGCGCTCCCATTCGCACCTGCGCGCGCACCTGGTTGAGCCAGCCGATCAGCTTCAGGTCGAAATCGGTGTCGCGGCCGAAGTGGTAGTAGACCCGGCTGCGACCCTCCAGCAGCCCCGGCAGGATGTCGTCGATGTCGTCGATCGGCCAGGCATCGTCCAGACCCAGTGCCTCCACCGCGCCTTCCGGGCCGAGCCGCGGACCGTCCCAGGCTTCGCGCGCAGGGTCGCGTTCGCGGCAGAACATCAGCACCTGGCCGTGGACCCGTCCCGGCACCAGCACCAGCACCGCACCGGGCTCTTCGAAGCCGCTCAGGTACAGCAGGTCCGAATCCTGCCGGTACGGGTAATGGGTGTCCCGGCTGCGCACGCACTCGGGGGCGGCGGGGATGATGAGAATGGCGTTGTCCTGGGCCATGCGCATCAGCTGGCGCCGACGTCGTGCATGCGCAGACGAGGGGATTTCCACCGGGCGGGCCGGGACATCGGGGAGCATGGGGTGACGGCGGGTTTCGTTGGCCATCGGCAATTTGACTCCGGTCAGTGCGGCACCTGATCAGTGCAGCGCGCGACGGTGACGAGCTGCAAGCACGCAGTCGCCGTGCAGCAGCATCGCCGCCACGCGCACGAACTCCTCGATTTCGACCAACGCTTGTTCATCGTCCTCGTCGCCTTCTTCCTGGGCGCTGGCCGCAGCCAGGCGCGCCAGGTCGGCCAGCGCCTCGCGCCCTTCGTCCGACAGCGCCGGCTCGGCGCCAGCGGCCAGCCCGAAGCCGCCGAGAAAGCCGCGACACCAGTCGAACAGGCTGGCGCTGCGTTCGCCAAGGCTGGCCTCGTCATCGGCCAACAACAGACCCAGGCTGAAGTCGCGATCCTCGAACTGGCGCACACTGGCACGGAACAATGCATCCAGCGCCGACTCCATGGCGACCGGCGCCAAATCCGGATCGACCATCACCGCTGCCAGCCAGTTGCCCTCGCGCTCGCCGCCACCGGCGATCCAGCCACAGGCGGCACCGTGCAGTTCCGCTGCCGCGATGCCCAGGCCGAGGCGCTGCAACTGGGCGCTGATCGCGGCCGCTTCAGGCAGGTCCATCGTCGAATCACTCATGCAGGAGAATGACGCAGTGTAGCAACCGGCGCTTGACCGGCCACGGCCGGCTGCCTATCGTGCTGGGATGGACCGCGTGCGCCTCCTCGCCCAATTGCAGTCGCTGAACGAGCGGCTCGACACCGCCTTGGAACAGGCCGAACGGCTGGCCGACGAGAATCGCAGCCTGCGCCAGCAGCAGGAGCACATCAACAGCGAGCGCTCGCAACTGCTGGCGAAGAACGAGCAGGCCCGCACCCGGGTGGAAGCGATGATCGCGCGGCTGAAGTCACTGGAGCAGAACACGTGAGCCAGGGAACCGAACCGGTCAACGTCAGCATCCTCGACCGCGAGTACACCGTCGGCGTGCTGCCGGAAGAACGCGAAAGCCTGACCGCCGCCGCGCGCATGCTGGAGGCGAAGATGCGCGAGATCCGCGGCAGCAACCGGATGGTCGCCATCGACCGCGTGGCCGTGCTGGCGGCGCTGAACCTGGCCCACGAGCTGCACCAGTTGCGTGGCGATGGCGACCGCAGTGACGACGACGTCGAACGCGTCCTGGCCAGCATGCAGCGCAAGCTCGATCGCTTCGACGCGCTGTAGCGCACGCATTTCGTTCAGCGTCCGATGCGCTTCACGGCGCTTCGAAGGCGCACGTGAACCGGTGCTGATGCCTTGCTGCAACGCGGGACTTCCCGGGCCCGCCCGCGGCTATACTGTCCCTGCCTCCTCTGCCGTGGTCGACAGCGGGCAAAACATTCGCCTTGTCCCTTAACAGCGACCACGGGGATCGGAACCAGCCCGGTGCGCAAGTCCGCCATGCAGCGGAAAGCCCGACGGCCGGCGAACATCCCCACTTGAACCCCGGGTTCAAGGTCGTTTCGTCCGCATCGTCATGGCGGAGGATGCAAATTCCGGAAGCCCGCGCCTGTCGCGGGCTTCGTTCGTTCCGGCACCATGCACGCACTGCCGTACACTGCCGCGCATGAGCATCGACCGCCCCGCGCTGCGCGCGCAACTGCGCGCCCGCCGTCGTGAACTGCCCGCCGCCACGCGCATCGCCGCTGCCGACGGCCTTGCCCGGCAGTTGCTGGCGCTGCCGTTTGCACCGACCCGCGGCCACGTCGCCGGCTATTGGGCCATGGACGGTGAAATCGCCCTGCATGCCTGGCAGTTGGCCCTGCCGCCTGACGTGGTGTACTGCCTGCCGGTGCTGGCCGGCGATTACCTGATGTTCGCCCCGTGGCGCGCGGGGCAACCGTTGGCGAGCAACCGCTACGGCATCCCCGAACCCGACGTCGATGGCGACGCGCTGCTGCCGGGCGAAGCCATGCAACTGGTGGTGATGCCGCTGGTCGGCTTCGATGCGCTCGGCAACCGGCTGGGCATGGGTGGAGGCTGGTACGACCGCAGCTTCGGCTTCCGCAACCGGCGCGCAGCACCGCCGTGGCTGGTGGGCGCCGGTTTCGATGACCAGCGCGTGGATGCACTGGATGTGCAGGACTGGGACGTGCGCGCGGACGCGATCTGCACCGGATCGGCTACCCTCATGGGTTCACCCGCACCGGCTTCGTCCCCTGCATGAGCACCCGCAAGCGCTACTGGCTGATGAAGTCCGAGCCAACCGATTTTTCCATCGATGATCTGGAAAAGGTCGGCACCGAACCCTGGACCGGCGTGCGCAACTACCAGGCCCGCAACTTCATGCGGCAGATGCAGGTCGGCGACGGCGTGTTGTTCTACCACTCCAACACCGAAGTGCCCGGCGTCTACGGCATCGCCGAGGTCGCCACCACCGCGTACCCGGATGAAACCCAGTTCGATCGCGACTCCAAGTACTTCGATGCCAAGGCCACCCGCGAGCAGCCGCGCTGGGACCACGTGGACGTGCGTTACGTCCGCCACCTGCGTGAACCGCTGTCGCTGGCCCGGATTCGCGAGCACGCCGAGGCGCTGGGCGACGAGTTCGCGCTGATCCGCAAGGGCTCGCGCCTGTCGGTGATGCAGGTCACGGCAGCGCAATGGAAGGTACTGCTGGGGCTGGAAGGCACGGCGTAGGCGCACCCCGACGCAAGGCGACACCTGCATGCGTGCGGTGGCCGCCCTACAATCCCGGTTCCCCGAACGCGCCATTGCCATGACCGAAGCCAAGCGCCTGGCCGCCGAAAAAGCCCTCGACTACCTCGAAGACGACATGATCGTCGGTGTCGGCACCGGGTCCACGGTGGCGTATTTCATCGACGCCCTGGGACGCGAGAAGCATCGCATCGCCGGCGCGGTCTCCAGTTCCGAGCAAAGCACGGCGCGACTGAAATCGCATGGCATCGATGTGCTGGAGCTCAACGCCACCGGCCCGCTGGCGCTGTACGTCGACGGTGCCGACGAGTGCGATCCGCACAAATGCCTGATCAAGGGCGGCGGCGCGGCATTGACCCGCGAGAAGATCATCGCCGAAGCCAGCGAAACCTTCGTCTGCATCATCGACCCGTCCAAGCAGGTGGACGTCCTCGGCCGCTTCCCGCTGCCGGTGGAAGTGGTGCCGATGGCACGCTCGCTGGTGGCCCGGGAAATCCTCAAGGCCACCGGTGGGCAGCCGGTCTGGCGCGACGGCGTTACCACCGACAACGGCAACTGGATCCTCGACATCCACGGCCTGTCCATCAGCGACCCGGTGGCGATGGAACGCGAACTCAACCAGCTCCCCGGCGTGGTCAGCGTCGGGCTGTTCGCTCGCCGCCGCGCCGACGTGGTGATCGTCGGCGGTGAGCCGCCGACGCTGCTGTAGGTTCGACGAAGGCCCCCGTTCGCACCGGGATCATGCCCGGCGCTGGTGCCGGGCGCTGTCCGAGCGCGCCTGCTCCAGTCGCTCGAAGTATTCCGGCTCGACGCCGGTCACGTACTCGCCGCTGAAGCAGGAACTGTCGAACCGGCGGCCCGGGAACTTGGGCCCGGCCACCGCGGCCTCCAGGTCTTCGAGATCCTGATAGACCAGCCAGTCGCAACCGAGCAGTTCCTGGATCTGTTCCTCGGTGCGACCGTGGGCGATCAGTTCCTGGCGCGAGGGCATGTCGATGCCGTAGATGTTCGGATAGCGCACCGGCGGCGCCGCAGACGCCAGGTACACCTTGCGTGCGCCGGCGTCGCGGGCCATCTGCACGATCTGCTGGCTGGTGGTGCCACGGACGATGGAGTCATCGACCAGCAACACCACCCGGCGCCGGAACTCCAGCGGAATCGGGTTGAGCTTGCGCTTGACCGATTTCACCCGCTCGCCCTGCCCCGGCATGATGAAGGTGCGGCCGACGTAGCGGTTCTTCATGAAGCCCTCGCGGTACTTCACGCCGAGCACGTTGGCGATTTCCAGTGCGGCATCGCGGCTGGTGTCGGGGATCGGGATCACCGTGTCGATGTCGTGGTCCGGACGCAGGCGCAGGATCTTCTCGCCCAGGGTCACGCCCATGCGCATGCGCGCCTTGTGCACGGAGATGTTGTCCATCATCGAGTCCGGGCGGGCGAAGTACACATGCTCGAAAATGCACGGGGCGAACGCCGCCGGCTCGGCGCAGGCACGGTGGTGCAGCTGGCCGTCATCGGTGATGACCACGCCCTCGCCGGGCTCGACGTCGCGCAGGCGCTCGAAGCCAAGGATGTCCAGCGCCACCGACTCCGAGGCCACTGCGTACTCCTCGCCATCGGCGGTCACGCGACGGCCCAGAACCAGTGGGCGGATGCCATGCGGATCACGGAACGCCACCACGCCAAGTCCCAGCACCAGGCTGACCGCGGCATAGCCACCGGTGGCGCGGCGGTGCACGCCATCGACCGCGCGCAGCGCCGCTTCGGGACCAAGCTCGTCCTGCATCGCCAACTCGTGCGCGAACACGTTCAGCAGCACTTCCGAATCCGACTCGGTGTTGATGTTGCGCCGATCGGTCTCGAACACCTCGCGCCGCAGGGCGTCGGTGTTGGTCAGGTTGCCGTTGTGCGCCAAGGCGATGCCGTAGGGCGAGTTGACGTAGAACGGCTGCGCTTCGTCGCTACCTTCGCTGCCCGCGGTCGGATAGCGGCAGTGGGCGATGCCCACGCGGCCCTTGAGCACCTGCATCGAGTCGGCGCTGAACACGTCACGCACCAGGCCGTTGCCCTTGTCCACGCGCAGGCGCGTGCCGTGCGCGGTGGCGATGCCGGCCGCGTCCTGGCCACGATGCTGGAGGACGGTCAACCCGTCATACAGGGCGGCCGCCACGTCCGACTGGCCGACGATTCCGATGATGCCGCACATGCAGGGCTGGACTCGCGTTGATTGGGGAGAAGGGCGTTACGGGTGCGGCCGAACCATGCCGGCGGTCCCGAGGCGGCCATCGACCTGGGCCTTCAGGCGCTCGGCGTCGGCGCGACTGGCCACGGGACCGACACGCACGCGGGTCAGCGGGCCGGACTCGCCGCGCACCTGTTCGGTGAACGCACTGAAACCGGCAGCGCGCGCGCGGTCACGCAGGCGCGTGGCTTCCTCGGCGTTGCCGAACGCACCCAGCTGCACGGCGAAGCCGACATCGCTGGCGGCCGGGACCGCGGGTGCGGGCGGCTTGGGCTGCTGACGCGGCGTCGGCGCCGGTTCCGGCTTGGGTTCCGGTGCCGCCGGACGCGGCGCTTCGCTGCTGGCCTGCTGTCGCGACGGTTCGGTGGCCGGCGCCGTTGCGGGCCTGGCCGCCGGCGTCGCGGGAGCAGTCGTTGGTGCGGTCGTCGCAGTCGGGGTCGCAGGCGTGGGGGCGGAGGCGGCTGTCCCGTCCCCGGCATCCAGCGTGACGACGCGGGCACCCACATCGTCACGCACGGCATTGGCGGCAAGCCGCGCGGCCTCGGCCTCGGCACGGGTGGCGAACGGACCGATCCGCACGCGCCATGCCTGGCGCTCACCCACCCGGGTTTCCTCGACATAGCCCGGCAGGCTGGCGTCACGCAATGGCGCATTCACCGCGTCGGCATCGCCGCGGCTGCCATAGGCGCCGAAGTGCACCGCAAAGCGGCCACCGGCCGTGGCGGCCGGCAACGCAGCGGCGGGCGTGGTGGTGACGTCTTGCTGGTCCGGCTGCACCGGACGCGGCATGTTCAGCGCTCCACCCTCGCCGGCGCCGCCAGGGCGCACCAGCGGCAGTTCGCGGGTCACGAATTCTCCCTCGGGCGCGTCCGGCATGCTCAGCGGCACGTCGGCAATCCCGCTCTCCGGTGCCGGCCCCTTGACCAGCATCGGCAGGAAAATCACGGCCAGGGCGATCAGCACGGCCGCGCCGATGAGGCGCTGTTTCAATCCGCTATCCATCAGGTGCTGGCAGGTCCGGGAGCGCAGGGCGATGGTCGATTATAGCGCCCGCGCCGAGGCCACCCGGAAACCGGGACGCGCTTCAACTGCCGGCATTCAGCAGGCGCAATGCTTCGCCGGCGGCATGGAACGAGCCGAACACGAGCACCCGTTGCCCCGGCCTGGCATCGACATCCGCGATGGCGTTGGCCAGGCCCGGGTGCAGGTGCGCGGTGCCTGCCGGTCCATCCCGCAGGCGCGCCGCCAGCGCCTCGACGGCCTGTCCGCGCGGGCCGGCCGCCTCGCTTCCGGCCAGGTGCCAATGCTCGACCCGTGCCGCCAACGCCGCAACCACGGCGGTCACGTCCTTGTCGGCCAGCGCCGAATAGATCGCGTGGGTGGGCATCGGCGGTGCCTCGTCCAGCGCCTGCGCCAGCGCCCGTGCCGCTTGCGGATTGTGGCCGACATCCACCCACCACTCGACCCCGTCACGTTCCCACCGCTGCAGCCGGGCGGCGGCCCGCGCCGCCAGCAGGCCCGGACCATAGGCCGAAGCCGGAGGCGCGTCGGGCAGTGCCCGCAACGCGGCGATGGCGCACGCGGCATTGCGCAGCTGGACCGGTGCGGCCAGCCGTGGTCGTGGCAGCACGGCCTCGAAGCCGACGTCGCGCCATCGCCAGTGGCTGGCATCCACCGGTTCGGCAAAGAAGTCGTTGGCGATGCGCCAGCTCGGCGCACCGATCGCGTAGGCATGACGCAGCACGCTGGCCGGCGGGTCATCGTCCCCCAGCACCAGCGGTTTCCAGGGCCGGGCGATCCCGGCTTTTTCCCGGCCGATCGCCTCGATATCGCCGCCCAGCCAGTCCTGATGGTCGAGATCGACCGTGGTGATGACCGCGACGTCGGCATCGACGATGTTGACGGCATCCAGCCGTCCGCCGAGCCCCACCTCCAGCACCGCCAGATCCGGCGCCGCGTTGGCGAACAACCACAGGGCGGCCAACGTGCCGGTCTCGAAGTAAGTCAGGGGAACATCGCCACGCGCGTCCTCGACCGCCTGGAATGCGGCAACCAGCGAGGCATCGTCGACGTCTTCGCCATCAATGCGCACGCGCTCGTTGTAGCGCAGCAGGTGCGGGGAGGTGTAGCTGCCGACTCGCCAGCCGGCCGCACGGGCGATCGACTCGATGAACGCCACGGTCGAGCCCTTGCCATTGGTGCCGGCGACGGTGATCACCTGAGGCGCGGGCCGCGTCAGGCGCATCCGTGCATGGACGCTGCGGATGCGATCCAGGCCCAGCTCGATGTCGCGCGGATGGCGTTGCTCGATCTCGAGCAACCAGTCCTCGAGGGTGGCGGGCACGGGTGACGGCATGGCGGGGGGACTGCCCTTCAGGATCATCGAACGGCCATTGTAGGAGTCGTCACGACCGCGGCCGATGCCACGACCCGCCACCGGCGCACGCGGTCAGCGGCTACAGCGCGCGATGCACGGCCTCGCCGAACAGCGCCGTGTGGTGGCTGCAGTCATTGAGCCGCACCACTTCCAGGCTGGAGACATCGTCGCCTTCCAGCAGGTTCAGCGTGGTCGGCGCCTGGCGGAAGCCCCACAAGCGGTCGAACGCGATGCCCAGGATCCGGCACAGCAACACGCGGTTGACGGCGTCGTGGGCGACCACCAGCAAGGTGTCCTCGCTCCCCAGTCCATCCATCGCCCGCAGCAGCGCCGGCCAGGCGCGGTCGATGACCTGCTGCAGCGACTCCCCGCCCGGCATCAGCACCGTCCCCGGCGCATCGCGCCAGGCCTGCAGGCGCTGCGGGTCGCGGGCGCGGATCTCGTCGGCGAGCAGGCCCTCCCATTGGCCGTGGGCGATTTCCATCAGGCCCGCGTCCAGTTGCAGCAGTGCCGCGCGCTCTTCGCCCAGCGCCAGTTGCGCGGTGTGTCGCGCACGACCCAGCGGCGAAGACACCGCCCGGTCGATCCGCAGGTCGCGCAGGCGTTGGCCCAGTACCCGCGCCTGCGCCTGGCCGAGCTCCGACAGCGGGATGTCTTCCTGGCCCTGATAGCGGCCCTCAGCGTTCCAGCGCGTTTCGCCGTGGCGGGCAAGGAGGATGCGCACGTCAGGGCGCCCCGGTGGGCAAGGACATTTCCTGCAGCAGTCGCGGTGCGGGAAACACTTCCTGCATGATCCAGCGCATGTAACGGGCATCCACGGAGATGGTGCGGGTCAGGTCGGTGTCGAACACCCAGTTGCTGCTCACCGACTCCCAGTTGCCGTCGAACAGCAGCCCGGTGAGGTGGCCGTTGGCGTCCAGCACTGGCGATCCGGAATTGCCGCCGGTCACGTCCATGTCCGCCAGGAAGTTCACCGGCACGCTGCCGATCCGAGGGTCTTCCAGTCCACCATGGCGCTTGGTCGCGACCGCCTCCAGCAGTGGCTTCGGCGAGTCGAATGGCTCCTCGCCGGTTTCCTTGGCCACCACGCCTTCGAGAGTGGTGAACGGCGTGTACTGCACGCCGTCGCGCGGGCAGTAGCCCGTGACGTTGCCGAAGGTGATCCGCAGCGAGGAATTGGCATCCGGGTACACCGACTGCCCGCGCGTGGCCCGGTAATCGGCCACCGCCTGCAGGAACAGGGGACGGTCGAGCAGGTCGCGACCGGTGCCGGCACGGGCTTTCTCCTCCTGCTCCAGCACCGTGGGCGTCAACGCCACCGCCAGGGCAATGGCCGGATCGTCGCTGGCCTCGAACGCGGCGCGGTCGGCACCGAACCAATGCAGTCGCTGCTCCAGTTCGCCCAGGCGCGAGGTGTAGAGCCGATCCAGCGCGCGCTCCACCGCGGCGGCATCATTGCCGCCCAGCCAGGCGTCCAGCGCGGCATTGCGCTGCGCGTCCGGCAGTTGCAGGTACTGCTGCAGCCAGTAGGCGGTGAGCTGGCGATCCATGGCCGGGTGATAGCGGCGCTCCATTTGTCGCAGGCCGCCCTCGATCCCCGGAAGGTTGCGCTGCTGGTAGCCGGCGGCACGCTCGGCATCATCACGGGTCTTCTCGATCGACAGCCGGTACAGCTGCATTGCGCTGCCGATCAGGCCACCACGCTGCAACTGTCCCAGCACGACCCGGGCCTGACGACCCTCGCTTGCCTGCGCGTGGCGCTGTACCAGCCGTTCATGGGCCTGCAGCGCCGCCTGGCCCTCTGCACCACGCGTGCGCAGCCAGTCGAGCACCGCGGCCTCTTCGGCCCGCTTGGTCGCCAATGCGTCGATGCGCCGGAAACCCTCAAGCTGGCCGGCGTAGTTCTTGCTGACGTTCTGCAGGCCGGCCATGGTATTGGCGTACTTCACCGCGATGTCCGGATCGGCCTTGCCGGCAGTCTCGATCAACGCGATCACCTCGCCGTAGCGGGCACCGACCCAGGGATATTCCCACTGCTGCGTTGCGGCGAATTCATCGGCCAGCGCATAGCGGTTGGTGCGGCCCGGATAGCCGGCCACCATCACGAAATCACCGGCACCCAGTTGCCCCTGGCTGACGGTCAGCCAACGCTTCGGTTGGTAGGGCACGTTGTCGATGCTGTAGGCGGCCGGCTTGCCATCCTTGCCCACGTACGCCCGGTAGAACGAAAAGTCGCCGGTGTGCCGCGGCCACATCCAGTTGTCGATGTCGCCGCCGAACGCGCCGACGCTGCCCGGCGGCGCATAGGCCAGGCGCACGTCGCGAATCTCGAGGTTGCGGAACAGGCGGTACTGGTTGCCGCCGCCGAAGCTGTACAGCGTGCAGCGGTAACCGTCTTCGCGCTCGCATTCGGCCACCAGCTGCTTGGACAGTCGCTCCCACTCGCGGGCACGCGCTGTGTCGTCGCCCTGCGCGGCCAACGCCGCCGTGACATCGGCGGTGACGTCGGTGATCGCTTCCAGCACGAAGATCCGCGCGTTGGGACCGGCCGACACTTCATCGGCGACGTTGGCCGGGTTGAAGCCGTCAACCAGCAGGTTGTTTTCCGGCGTGGAGTTGAGCTGGATCGCGCCGTAGGCGCAATGGTGGTTGGTCGCCACCAGGCCCTGTGGCGAGACGAAGCTGGCGGTGCAGCCCCCCAGGGAGACCACCGCACCCAGCGGATCACCGGTCAGGTCGGCCAACTGCCGCGGGTCCAGCTTCAGCCCGGCCTTGCGCAGCGCGTCGGAGATTTCGGGCAGTTGTTGCGGAACCCACATGCCTTCGCCGGCGTGGGCGGCAGGCACGACGGCCAGGGCGATGACGAGGGTCAGCAGAGTCTTGCGCATGGCGGAACATCCGGATGGGTATCGTTCCCCCAGTCTAGCCGGGTCCGCGGCCGCTGCGGTGCGTTCTCACGACCACTGCAGGTCGGCCACCTATAATTGCCGGATGGCGCGCCGCTGCGCCCACGGAACACGACATGACGCAAATGATGAAGGCGCTGGTCAAGCGCCAAGCCGGCAAAGGCATCTGGATGGAACAGGTGCCGAAGCCCGCCCCGGGACCGAACGACGTGCTGGTGAAGCTGCACAAGACCGCGATCTGCGGCACCGACCTGCACATCTACCTGTGGGACGAGTGGAGCCAGCGCACGATCAAGCCCGGGCTGGTGATCGGCCACGAATTCGTCGGCG
>JAUNRQ010000054.1 GCA_030535605.1 Pseudoxanthomonas suwonensis | reverse complement strand
CCGAACGCGACCGCTGGATCGCAGCACAGGTCGGCCCGGAAATGCGCCGGCGGAACATGCGCTTCGTCGGCCTGGACGTGATCGGCGACTGGCTCACCGAAGTCAACGTCACCAGTCCCACCGGGGTGCGTGAACTGGACCGCCAGTTCGGCATCAACATCGCCGGGATGCTGTTCGACGCACTGGAGCGCGGGCCGACGCAATGAGCGCAGCCGCTCCGGCCCTGCCCCGCCCGCGCATCGGCGATGCCGACCGGCTTGGCGCCACCATGGTGCTGTCGGTGCTGCTGCATGCGCTCGTCATCCTGGGCATCGGCTTCACCCTGCGCGAGCCGGCGCCGGTGGCGCCGGCGCTGGACGTGATCCTGAGCGAAAGCCAGAACCTGCTCACGCCCGAACAAGCCGACTTCCTTGCCCAGGCCAACCACGCCGGCGGCGGCGAGCACGACAGGGCACAACGCCCCCGCGAGCCGCAAACCGGCCAGTTGCCGGTCCCCGAAGCCGGCCTGACGCCGCAGGTGATGAGCGCGCAGGCGCCGGAACCGCAGCCGGTTCCGGAAGCCCGTGTCGTCACCAGCACCGCCGGCACGACACCGCAACCGGCCGCACGCGATACCGTCGCCGAGGCCGATCCGACGCTGCCGGACGGCCGCCGGAAGGTCAGCCATGACATGGAAATGGCGCGGCTGGCCGCGGAAATCCACCTGCGTTCGGAAGCCTACGCGCGCCGCCCCAGCCGCAAGTTCGTCTCCGCCAGCACGCGCGAATATGCCTGGGCCGGCTATCTGCGGCAGTGGGTGGACCGGGTCGAGCGCATCGGCAATCTCAACTATCCGGACGAAGCCCGGCGCCGGCGCATCGGCGGGGTGGTGGTGATCAACGTCGGCGTGCGCCGCAATGGCACGCTGGAAAGCGCGCACATCGTCCAGTCCAGCCACATCCCCATGCTCGACCAGGCCGCGCTGCGGATCGCCGAGCTGGCGGCACCGTATCCGCCGCTGCCGCAGACCGAGGAAAACCCGGACGTCCTCAACGTCGTTCGCACCTGGCAGTTCCTGCCGGGCGGGGAAATGGTCGACCTGTGAGCGAGCCGGCGGCGCGCGATGCTCAGTGCTGCGTCAGCCGGTGCCACGCCAGCCCTTCGCCGCGCCGCCAGTAGACGCCCAGCGCACGGGCGCGGAACGCGGACAGCGGCACCAGCCCGAATTGCCGACCGTCGAAACTGTTGCCGCGATGGTCGCCGACCACCAGCGCATGGCCGGCAGGCACCACCATGTCCGGAAGTTCCGGGCCACCACCGTGGCTCATGTCCAGTTCGACTGCCTGCGTGCCGACGATGTCCAGCGCACGCGGGCCGGGCACCGCGCGGGAGCGCCCGTCGACCCACAGCCGGCCATCGCGGACCGCGACGCGCTGCCCCGGCAATGCCACGATGCGCTTGATCAGCCGGGTACCGTCGTGCGGCGATGCGAACACCGCGATGTCACCCTCGCGCGGCGCGTCCGCCGGCCACACCACCGGCCCGCCCAGCGGCAAGCGCCAGCCGTAGGCACGCATGTCCACCAGCACGCGGTCGCCGGGCTGCAATGCCGGCTGCATCGAGCCACTGGGCACGACGTAATGGTTGGCGAAGCTGCTGCGAAACACCAGCAACAACGCCAGCAGCAGGCCCATGCGCAGCGCCTCGCCACGCCAGCCGGCCAATCGCGAACGCTTGGTGGATTCGGGAGGGTGCATGAGCATTCCTTGCGTACCAGATGCAGGCAGCGTGCGCCTTCCGGCGACACCGGACCCGTGCCGAAAGTCAGTTCCCGGCGCTGCGCTCTGCGCGGCGGGCGGCCTGCTCGGCGAGGGTCAGCGCCACCTGGTCGCGAAGGTACGCCGGCTCGATGCGTTCCGGTGGCAGTGCCTGCCCTGCCGCGAACGCAGCCGCGCCCAGCCTGGCCAGATGTCCGGCGCGCGGCAGCGCGTCCGGCCGGCAGGAGGCCAACCGATCCTGGAGCCGCTGCGCCAGCAGGCCATCGGCCGCGGCAAAGCCGGTGCCCACCGCGTGCCAGTCGACACCGGCAAGCTGCACCTGCTCCGGCGCCAGCACCTGCTCCGCAGCGAGCGGCTGCGGCAGGCCGTCGCGGATGCGGAAGCCGGCGACGTACACCTCGCCCATGCGCGCGTCGATGGCCGCCAGCACCTTGTCGCCTTCGGCCGCATCGGCGCCCAGCGCCAGCACGGCGAGCGTGGAAATCCCCGCCATCGGCCGCTGCAGTGCCAACGCGATGCCCTGCGCCAGCGACAACCCCAGGCGCACGCCGGTGAACGCCCCCGGCCCACGACTGGCGAGGACGCCATCCAGCGCATGGCGGGCGATGCCGGCTTCCTGCAGCAAGGCCTCGGCCCACGGCAGCACCAACGCGGCATGCCGGCGCGGCGCCACCTCGTGGCGCTCCAGCAGGCGCTCGCCGTCCAGCACGGCGACCGAGCAGGCTTCGGTGGCGGTTTCGATCGCGAGCAGGCGCACGTCGGCAGCCGTCCGGGAGGGGCGCACACTATAGCGCCGGGCACCGGCAACGGCCGGAGAAACCCAACATTTGTTTGAAACAGGGCGAAACTTCGTTGATCTGGACAGTAACGGACCAATCCGCCAGACTTCGCCCCCAGTTCCGACCGGCATCCCGATGGCTCGACTGCTGCTCCTGCATGGCCCCAACCTCAACCTGCTCGGCAGCCGCGAGCCGGAGGTCTACGGGCAGGTGACGCTGACGCGCATCAACGAGGATCTCCAAGCGCGGGCGCACGCCGCCGGGCACCCGTTGGACATCCTGCAATCCAACGCCGAGGCCGAACTCATCGAGCGGGTGCAGGCCGCCGCCAGCGACGGTACCGACTTCATCCTGATCAACCCGGCCGCCTTCACCCACACCTCGGTGGCGCTGCGCGACGCACTGGCCGCGGTCGCCATCGACTTCATCGAGATCCACCTGTCCAACCCGCACCGGCGCGAACCGTTCCGCCACACCAGTCTTTTCAGTGACCTGGCAGTCGGCGTGATCGCCGGATTCGGTGCCGACAGCTATCGTTATGCGCTTGACGCCGCCATCGCCCGGCTGGCCAGCGCTCCCTGATTCCCAACGCCTTCCGCGGAAGGCCCGACCCGAGGCTCCCATGGACCTGCGCAAGATCAAGAAGCTCATCGACCTGCTGGAAGAGTCGAACCTCACCGAAATCGAGATCCGCGAAGGCGAGGAATCGGTGCGACTGTCGCGCACCGCCACCGCCGGCCACGTCGCGGCCCCGGCACCGGTGATGGTCACCGCCGCCCCGGCGACCGGCGTGTCGATGCCGATGCAGTCGCCGGTACAGGCGGCCACCGGCGGCACGCCGAAGGACCACGGCCTGCCAGAAGGCCATGTCGTCCGCGCGCCGATGGTCGGCACCTTCTACGCCAGTCCCGCGCCGGACAAGCCGCCGTTCGTCACCGTCGGCGCACAGGTCAAGGAAGGCGAAACCCTGGGCATCATCGAAGCGATGAAGATGTTCAACCCGATCGAAGCCGATGCCACCGGCACCGTGCTGGCGATCGCCTGCGAAAACGGCCAGCCGGTCGAATTCGACCAGCCCATGTTCGTGATCGGCTGAGCCATGCCCATGCTCGACAAGGTCGTCATCGCCAACCGTGGCGAAATCGCGCTGCGCATCCTGCGCGCGTGCCACGCGCTCGGCATCCGCACGGTCGCGGTGCATTCCACCGCCGACCGCAATCTCAAGCACGTGGCCATGGCCGACGAGTCGGTATGCATCGGCCCGGCGCCGTCCACCGACAGCTACCTCAACATGCCGGCGATCATCGCCGCCGCCGAGGTGACCGACGCCCAGGCCATCCATCCCGGCTACGGCTTCCTCAGCGAGAACGCCGACTTCGCCGAGCGGGTGGAGGAGTCGGGCTTCATCTTCATCGGGCCGAAGGCCGACACCATCCGCCTGATGGGCGACAAGGTCGAGGCGATCCGCGCGATGAAGGAGGCCGGCGTGCCGTGCGTGCCCGGCAGCGGTGGCCCGCTGGGCGAGGACGCGGAAACCAACATCCGCGTCGGCCGCGAGATCGGCTACCCGGTGATCGTCAAGGCGGCCGGCGGCGGCGGCGGTCGCGGCATGCGCGTGGTGCACACCGAAGCCGCGCTGCTGACCGCCATCGCCACCACCAGGTCCGAAGCCAAGGCCGCCTTCGGCAACGACATGGTGTACATGGAAAAATTCCTGGAGAACCCGCGCCACGTGGAAATCCAGGTGCTGGCCGACGGCCAGGGTGGCGCCATCCACCTGGGCGAGCGCGACTGCTCGATGCAGCGCCGTCACCAGAAGGTGGTGGAAGAAGCCCCGGCACCGGGCATCACCGCGGCAGAGCGCGAGGCCATCGGCAAGGTCTGCGTCGAGGCCTGCATACGCATCGGTTATCGCGGCGCGGGCACCTTCGAGTTCCTCTACGAGGACGGCCGTTTCTATTTCATCGAAATGAACACCCGCATCCAGGTCGAGCACCCGGTCACCGAGATGGTCACCGGCATCGATCTGGTCCGCGAACAGTTGATGATCGCCGCCGGCCGCAAGCTGTCGATCCGCCAGGAGGACGTGGTCCTGACCGGCCATGCCATCGAATGCCGGATCAACGCCGAAGACGCGGAAACCTTCTTGCCCAGCCCCGGCCTGATCCAGCACTTCCACGCCGCCGGTGGCCCGGGCGTGCGCGTCGATACCCACGTCTACGAGGGCTATCGCGTGCCGCCCAACTACGACTCGATGATCGGCAAGCTCATCGTCCACGGCGCCGACCGCGAGCAGGCCATCTGCCGCATGCGCGTGGCGCTGAGCGAGATGGTGGTCGACGGCATCAAGACCAACATCCCGCTGCAGCAGCGGATCATGCGCGACCAGGGCTTCCAGGCCGGCGGCCAGAACATCCACTACCTGGAAAAGCGCCTGGCCGAACGCCGCGACAAGAGCGTGCCGATCGGCTGAACGCGCTGAACTGGCGCGCCGACAGCCGGCGCGCGCCCCGCGGCCATGCGGGCAACCGCTATCCTTGATGCCATGCCCTTCCTGCAACTGACCCTGCCCTGCGAGAACGCGACCCAGGCGCGCTACGAGCACGCGCTGGAGGAAGCCGGCGCGTTGTCGGTGACGCTGGCCGATGCCGACGCCGACACCCCCGACGAGCAGGCGATCTTCGAGCCGGGCGTGGGCGAGACGCCACTGTGGCGCGAGATCCGGTTGAGTGCATTGTTCGATGGCAACAGCGAGCCGCTGCGGGTGCTGGCGGCGCTGGAAGCCGCCGACCCGGACCTGGACTTCAGTCAGGCTGCATTCGATCCACTGGAGGATCAGGACTGGGAACGTGCGTGGCTGGACCAGTTCCAGCCGATGCGCTTCGGTGCGCGGACCTGGATCGTGCCGTGGAACCACGCGTTGCCCGACCAGGCGCAGGCAGACGATGCCGCGATCATCCGGCTGGACCCGGGCCTGGCCTTCGGCTCCGGCACGCATCCGACCACCGCGTTGTGCCTGCACTGGCTGGACGCACTGGCCGATGCCGGCCTGCTGCGCGGCCAACAGGTCCTCGACTTCGGCTGCGGCAGCGGGATCCTCGCGCTGGCGGCGCTGAAGCTGGGTGCATCCTCGGCCATCGGCGTCGACAACGACCCGCAGGCGATCACCGCGACCGTCGACAACGCCGAACGCAACGACGTCGGCTCCCGCCTGCAGGCGGTGCTGCCCGACGACGAACCGGAGGCAAGCTATCCCGTGGTGGTCGCCAACATCCTCGCTTCGGCACTGGACGCGCTGGCCCCGCACCTGGCGGCGCGGGTACAGCCGGGCGGGCGCATCGCCCTGTCCGGCATCCTTGCCGGCCAGGAGGACGCGCTGCTGGAGCGTTACGGGGAATGGTTCGATGCGCTGGCCGTCACCCACCTGGATGACTGGGTGCGGATCGACGGCGTGCGCGCAGCCTGAGCGACGCTGGCATGAACGCGACCGCGCCGTCCCCTGCCACATCCACGCGCCCCGCTCCGCAACCGGGTTTCGCGCGCCGCGCGCCCCGCAACCTGCGCCCGTTGCACCTGCTGCTGATCGCCGGACTTGCCCTGTTGTTCGTGCTGCAATGGTTGCTGGCCGATCGCGAACGGCTGGCCGCGGACGCGCGCTGGCGGCCGGTCGTCGCCGGTCTGTGCGCCGCGCTGCCCTGCAGCGTGCCGGCCTGGCATGAGCCGTCGGCGCTGCGCATGATCGAGCGCGACATCCGCGCCGACCCGGCACGGCCCGGCCTGCTGCGGGTGCAGGCACGCTTCCGCAATGACGCGCGCTGGCCGCAGGCATGGCCGCACCTGCAGCTAAGCCTGGCCGATGCCGACGGCCGGCGACTGGCGGCGCGCGTGCTGCAACCGGCGGAGTATCTGGGCGAGCCGCCATCGGCAGGCGAACGCCTTGCTGCGGGGCAGGAAGCGGCGATCGCATTCGACATCGTCGAGCCGCCCGGCGGGGTCGTGGCCTTCAGCTTCGCATTCCATTGACCCGTGCATTCATGACAATGTCCGGCGAGCAGCGCTAGACTGCCCGTCCGCCGGTGCCTCGACTTTCCCGGTGGACGCCTCCGGGGACCCGCATTGAGCTCGACCAACCGCACCGATCCCGCACGTGCCACGCCGCGTACTCCGCTGCGGGAGCATGTGGCCAATTCGGTGGACCGTTATCTGGCCGGCATGGATGGCCAGGAACCTGAAAACCTCTACCAGATCGCGCTGCGCGAACTGGAGATTCCGCTGTTCATGCAGGTGCTGCGCCATTGCGATGGCAACCAGAGCCGCGCGGCGCTGATCCTCGGCATCCATCGGGCGACGCTGCGCAAGAAGCTGCGCGACTACGGCATCGACTGAGCCGGGGTGCCGCCTGCCGCTGGTGCCGGCATCCTTCCTATAATGGGCGGTTTCCATCCGCGGAACCGCCATGTCCTCGTCCCTGCTCGCCGGCGAACGCCGCCGCCTCACCCGCGCCCTGCTTTCGGTCTCCGACAAGAGCGGGCTGATCGACTTGGCCCAGGCGCTGCATCGCCACGGCGTGGAACTGCTGTCCACCGGTGGCACCGCCAAGGCGCTGCGCGATGCCGGCCTGCCTGTGCGCGATGTCAGCGAGGTGACCGGCTTCCCCGAGATGATGGACGGGCGGGTCAAGACCCTGCACCCGAAAGTGCACGGCGGCCTGCTGGGCCGCGCCGGCACCGATGACGCGGTGATGGCCGAGCATGGCATCGCCGCGATCGACCTGCTGGTGATCAATCTGTACCCGTTCGAGCAGGTGGCCGCGCGCACGGACACGGGCTTCGGCGAGTTGATCGAGAACATCGACATCGGTGGCCCGGCGATGTTGCGCTCGGCGGCGAAGAACTTCGCCCGGGTGGCCGTGACCACCGACCCCGCGCAGTATCCGGCGCTGATCGAGGAACTGGCCGGCAACGATGGCGCGCTGTCCGGCGCCACCCGCTGGCAGTTGGCAGTGGCTGCCTTCAATCGCGTCGCCCAGTACGACGCCGCCATCAGCAACGCCTTGTCGGCGGTTGCCGATGCCGGCGAGCAGGGCATCGAGCGCAGCGCCTTCCCCGGCCAGAACAACGGCAACTTCGTCAAGGTCATGGATCTGCGCTACGGCGAGAATCCGCACCAGCAGGCCGCGTTCTACCGTGACCTGCACCCGGCGCCCGGCTCGCTGGCCACCTTCACCCAGTTGCAGGGCAAGGAACTGAGCTTCAACAACCTCGCCGATGCCGACGCCGCGTGGGAATGCGTGCGCCAGTTCGATGCGCCG
The DNA here is from genome assembly GCA_030535605.1 of Pseudoxanthomonas suwonensis. GTDB lineage: Bacteria > Pseudomonadota > Gammaproteobacteria > Xanthomonadales > Xanthomonadaceae > Pseudoxanthomonas_B > Pseudoxanthomonas_B suwonensis_B. The sequence continues at coordinate 4,905 of JAUNRQ010000054.1, read as the reverse complement.
GCCTGCGTCATCGTCAAGCACGCCAACCCGTGCGGCGTGGCACTGGGCGTGGCCTGTGGCGATGCCTACGAACTTGCGTACGCCACCGATCCGACCAGCGCCTTCGGCGGCATCATCGCGTTCAACACGCCGGTCGATGGCGCGACCTTGAAGACCATCCTTGATCGCCAGTTCGTGGAAGTGCTGATCGCCCCGGACTACGACGAGGCAGCGCTGGACATCGCCCGCAAGAAGGCCAACGTGCGCGTGCTGCGCATCCCGCTGGCACCGCGCAGCGAGGGCTTCATCGACGTCAAGCGCGTCGGCTCGGGCCTGCTGATGCAAAGCGCCGATGACCGCGAAGTCGGCCGCGGCGAGCTGAAGGTCGTCAGCGCAGTGGCGCCGACCGACGCGCAGATGGACGATCTGCTGTTCGCGTGGAAAGTGGCGAAGTTCGTCAAGTCCAACGCGATTGTCTACGCGAAGGAAACGCGCACCATCGGCATCGGCGCCGGGCAGATGAGCCGCGTGGTCAGCGCGAAGATCGCCGGACTCAAGGCCGAAGAAGCCGGCCTGCACGTGCCCGGCTCGGTGATGGCCAGCGATGCCTTCTTCCCGTTCCGCGACGGCATCGACGCGGCCGCCGCCGCAGGCATCAAGGCAGTCATCCAGCCCGGCGGCTCGATGCGCGACAACGAGGTGATCGCCGCCGCCGACGAACACGGCTTGGCGATGGTGTTCACCGGGGTGCGCCACTTCCGGCATTGACCGCTGCGGCACGGCGGCGTGCCGGCTGCCTGCGGGCTGGCGCGATCGGCGCCTGCAAGCATTGGCGCGGGCAGCCAGTGCGAAGACGCTCGCAGTGGCTCCTCGGGAGCGAGTTCAAGTCGCGACAGGCGTCCGCAGCAATTCGCGAATCGAATTCCCGGACGACGGTCGCGCCTCAGGGCTCGCGCGTCCAGATGCCGCGATCGATGCGTTCACCCAGTTCCGGGTAGTCGTCCGCGTCCAGTCGCGGCTCGCGGCCGTCGCGCAGTTGCCGGTCGTAGTCGCGGGTCAGCTTGACCACCACCCCGGACAGCAGCAGCACCGCGCCCAGGTTGATCAGCGCCATCAGCCCCATCGCCGCATCGGCGGTATCCCAGACCAGTGCCAGCGCGGTCAGGCTGCCCCAAGCGACCATCGCCAGGCAGGCCAGCCGCATCAGCAGGAAGGCGCGGCGCCCGCCACGCAGGAAGGTGATCGACGACTCGGCATAGGCGTAGTTGCCGACGATCGAGGTCAGCGCGAAGAACAGCAGGGCGATGGCGATGAACTGCCCTCCCCAGTCGCCGAAGTGCACGGCCATGGCCGCCTGGGTCAGGGCGATGCCCTCCTGGCCATCGGGTGCGATGCCCGAAAGCAGGATCATCAGCGCCGTGGCGGTACACACCAGCAGCGTGTCGACGAACACCCCGAACGCCTGCACCAGGCCCTGGCTGGCCGGATGGTGCGGCACCGGCGTGGCCGCCGCGGCAATGTTCGGCGCGCTGCCCATGCCGGCTTCGTTGGAAAACAGCCCGCGCTTGACGCCGTTGAGCAGGGCGACCGCCAGCCCGCCCGCGACGCCACCGGCCGCCTGCTCAAGGCCGAAGGCGCTGCGCACGATCAGCGACAGCATCGCCGGCACCTCCGCCAGGTTGGTCAATACCACCCACGCGGCCAGACCCAGGTAGGCCAGCGCCATGAACGGCACCACCATGACCGCGAAACGCGCCACCGACCGCAGTCCGCCGAAAATGATGAACCCGGCCACCAGCACCAGCACCACGGCGGTGGCCCATGTCGGCACGGCGAAAGCCGCGGCCATCGCCCCGGCAATCGAATTGGCCTGCACCGCGTTGAACACCAGCCCGAAGGCCACCACCAGGCAGATCGAGAACACCATGCCCCAGGTGCGCGAGCCGAGGCCGCGCCAGATGTAGAACGCGGGGCCACCGCGATAGTGGCCTTCGCCGTCGCGCACCTTGTACAGCTGCGCCAGCGCGCTTTCGGCGTAGGCGGTGGCCATGCCCAGCAACGCCATCATCCACATCCAGAACGCCGCACCGGCGCCGCCGATGCCGATGGCCAGGGCGATGCCGACCAGGTTGCCGGTGCCGATGCGTGAGGCCAGCGACGTGCACAAGGCGGCAAAGGGCGAAATCCCGGCCTTGTCGTGGTGCCCTCCGGCGAACACCACCCGCCACATTTGCACGAATCGCCGAAGCTGCACCGCGCCCAGGCGCACGGTGAAATACAACCCGACCAGCGGCAGCACCGCCACCAGCACCCAATTCCAGATCACCCCGTTGATCGCCCCGACCACGGCAGCCAGCGCGGTTTCGATCACGTCCATCACACCGTTGGTTGATTGCCTGAAACCCGCCCAAGCCTAACACCCGGTGCGTCCGCGCCCCTGCCGGATGGCGTGCCGTGTGCCGCGCCAGGCGCCGAGGCCGGCCCTGCGGCAGGCTCCGCGGTTAAAATCGGCGGTTTCCCACGGAATGCATCCATGAAACTCCTTGTCATCGGCAACGGCGGCCGCGAACACGCGCTGGCCTGGAAGCTGGCCCGCTCCCCGCGGGTGGACGAGGTGATCGTCGCACCGGGCAACGCCGGCACCGCGCGCGAAGGCAAGTGCCGCAACGTCGCGGTCAACGCCACCGACATCGACGGCCTGCTGGCGCTGGCCCGCGAGGAAGGCGTGGCACTGACCGTGGTCGGGCCGGAAGCCCCGCTGGTGGCCGGCATCGTCGATGCCTTCCGCGCCGCCGGCCTGAAGATCTTCGGCCCCGTCGCCGCCGCCGCGCAGCTGGAAGGCAGCAAGGCCTTCGCCAAGGAGTTCCTCGCCCGCCACGGCATCCCGACCGCGTTCTACGCCGTGCACACGGACGTCGATGCCGCCCTGGCCTGTGTCCGCGACATGTCCCGCAAAAGCGCGGGCGCGCCCATCGTCATCAAGGCCGACGGCCTGGCCGCGGGCAAGGGCGTGATCGTGGCGATGACCCTGGCCGAGGCCGAAGCCGCGGTGCGCGACATGCTGGCCGGCAACGCCTTCGGCGCGGCGGGCGCGCGGGTGGTGATCGAGGAGTTCCTCGAGGGCGAGGAGGCCAGCTTCATCTCGATGGTGGACGGTCGCACCGCGCTGCCAATGGCCACCTCGCAGGACCACAAGCGCGTCGGCGACGGCGACACCGGCCCCAACACCGGCGGCATGGGCGCGTATTCGCCCGCCCCGGTGGTCACGCCGGAGGTGCACGCGCGGATCATGCGCGAAGTGGTGGAACCGACTGTCGCCGGCATGGCCGCCGATGGCGTGCCGTTCACCGGCTTCCTCTACGCCGGGCTGATGATCGGCGCCGACGGCGCGCCGAAGGTGATCGAATTCAACGTGCGCTTCGGCGATCCCGAAACCCAGCCGGTGATGCTGCGGCTGCAATCGGATCTGCTCGACCTGCTGGAAGCGGCCATCGACGGCCGGCTCGACCAGGCCAGCGCCTGCTGGAACCCGCAGTGCAGCCTGGGCGTGGTGATGGCCGCCGCCAATTACCCCGGCCCCCCGCAGACCGGCGACGTGATCCACGGGCTCGATGCCGAGCTGCCTTCCGACGCCAAGGTCTTCCACGCCGGCACCGGCTTCGACGCCGAGGGCAACGTCGTCACCAGTGGCGGTCGCGTGCTCTGCGCCACGGCGCTGGGCAACACCGTCGCCGACGCCCGGCGCGTGGCTTACGCGGCCGTCGAGCGCATCGGCTGGGAAGGCGAGTTCCATCGCAGCGACATCGGCTGGCGGGCCATCGAGCGGGAAACAGCATGAGCGCCCATCACATCCACGTCATCCTGCGCCACGTGTCGCCAGCGGTGACACGGGACATCATCGTGGACTCGAGCATGACCCTGGAGCGCCTGCACCAGGTGTTGCAACGGGTAATGGAATGGAACGACTCCCATCTGCACCTGTTCGCCCGGAATGACGGGCATCGCAATCGTCTGCTGTTCGAACCGCGCCCTCCGCCCGAGTACGCGGACCACTTCGACCTGATGCCCGACAGCCGCGACACTGCCCTGCATGCCGTTGCCGAACTGTTGCCGACTGCCGGGGCACGTGCCGAGTACAAATACGACTTCGGCGATGGCTGGATGCACGACCTGGTGGCGGTGACCATCGGACCGGCACCGCCGCGGCGCAAGTTGCCGGCATGCGTCGGCGCCGAAGGCGCCGCGCCGTTCGACGATTGCGGCGGCCCACCGGGGTTCGCCGAGTTCCGCGTGGCCATGCTCGATCCCGGCCACCGCCGCCATGCAAGCATGCTGGAATGGTTCGGTGGCCGATGGGACGACACGCCACCGCAGGTGGCAACCCTCAACCGACGACTGCGCAAGCTGGAAAATGCGTGGTTGGACGAGGATCGCGGCGCGCAGCTTCACTGAGCCGGACGGCGTGGGCCTCCGCGCTTGTGCCATGCTTGGCCTCATGCAAACCGGGGATTTCCGCATGCAGCACCGCCTTGGCAACTGGCTTCTCGCTTTCGTCGGCTTCGCCCTGCTCGCCACCGGCGCGCATGCTCGGCCGGCCACGCCACCGCCCTCCGACGAGGCCATCGCCGCCTTCGAGCAGCGCGTGGATGCGGTACGCGAGCGCTTCGAGGTACCGGGCGTCGCCGTTGCGCTGATCCATGACGGCGAGGTCATCCTCGCGCGCGGCTTCGGCCAGCGCGAGATGGGCAAGCCCGAACCGGTCGATGCCGACACCCTGTTCGCCATCGCCTCCAATACCAAGGCCTTCACCGCCACCGCGCTGAACCTGCTGGCCGAGGACGGCAAGCTGGCGATGGACGATCGCGTCATCGACCACCTGCCGTGGTTCCGCATGGCCGATCCCTACGTCACCCGCGAGATGCGCAT
>JAUNRQ010000015.1 GCA_030535605.1 Pseudoxanthomonas suwonensis | reverse complement strand
TGTTGGCGTTGATCTTGGTGAGGAAGTTGCGGCCGATGATCATCGGCTCGCTTTCGGGATGGTTGAGGTTGTTGGGCAGGATGGCGCGGCCGCGGGCGATCTCGTCGCGCACGAATTCCGGGGTGATGCGCTCGGGAATGGACGCGCCGAAGGACTGCCCCGGATGCTGGTTGCGCAGGTGTGCCTCGCGAACGGCCTCCAGCCGCTGGTTTTCGCGGATGGCGACGAACTCCATCTCCGGCGTGATGATGCCGCGCTTGGCGTAGTGCATCTGGGTGACGTTGGCACCGGCCTTGGCCACGCGCGGTGCCACGCGGTTGGGGAAGCGGATGTCCGCCAGCTTCGGATCGTGCTCGCGGGCCTTGCCGAACGCCGAGGTGATGCCCGGCAGCTGCTCGCTGTCGCCGCGCTCGTCGATCCAGCCGGCGCGCAACGGCGGCAGACCCGCGGTCAGGTCGATGGTCGCCTCCGGATCCGAATACGCACCGGAGGTGTCGTACACGGTGACCGGTGCGTTGTCCTCGCCGCCGAACAGCGTCGGCGTCTGGCTCAGGACGATCTCGCGCATCGGCACGCGCAGGTCGTCGCGCGATCCGGTCACGTGGATCTTGCGCGAGCCGGGAATCGGCCGGGTGACGTCGGTGGACAGCTCTTCGGCCTGGGCCAGCAGGTCGGCGGGGCGGGCATTCATGTCGTTCGTCCTGTGTCGGGAAGGCCGGCGACGGGCGGCGGCGTTCTGGTGGAAGCGAATACATGAAGCGGCGGCGGGCCCGCGCCGCGGGCCTCGAAGCTTCCCTACGGCGGCATGATCCGCATCAGGTTCGAAGGGTCTGTCTCAACCGGCCTGCGCCGATACCCCCGCTTCAAGGGCCATTGGACCACGTCCCGGCGTCCGCGGCCAGCCGCTACCATGCCCGGCATGAACGCATCGACCCACGCCCGCGCCTTCGCCCCTGCCAGCGTCGGCAACATCGGTGTCGGCTTCGACCTTCTGGGTCACACCATCGAAGGCCCGGGCGATGCGGTGACCGTGCGACGGATCGACGCGCCGGTGGTGCGGATCGAAGCGATCGTGGGCGATGCGCCGGGTGTGGCGGACATCCCGCTGGAGGCAGCGCACAACACGGCCGGCGCCGCGTTGATGGCGCTGCTGGCGCAGACCCGGGCCAAACACGGTTTCGAACTGGTGCTGGAAAAAGGCATTCCCATCGGATCGGGCATGGGCGGTTCGGCCGCCAGCTGCGTGGCGGCGCTGGTGGCCGGCAATGCCTTGCTGGATGCGCCGCTGGAGCGCCATGCGCTGTATCCGGCGGCGCTGCAAGGCGAGTCGGTGGCCAGCCACAGCCGTCAGGGCGACAACGTCGGGCCGATGTTGCTCGGTGGCGTGGTGCTCGCCGACGAACATCGCCTGGTGCCGCTGCCGGTACCCGACTGGCTGCATGCAGTGGTGGTGCATCCGGACCAGGTGCTGGAAACGCGTAGCGCCCGCGCGGTGCTGGCCGAGCCCTACCCCCTGTCGCAGGTGGTCAGGCACTGCAGCCATCTGGCGCTGTTCCTCACCGGGCTGACGCGCGGCGATCGTGAGCTGATCGCCGCCGGATTGAACGACATCCTGGTGGAACCGCGGCGCGCGCCGCTGATCCCGGGCTTCGCTGCAGTGAAGGGCGCGGCACTGGACCACGGCGCGCTGGGTGCCAGCATCTCCGGCGCCGGGCCCAGCGTGTTCGCATGGTTCGATGGCGCCGCGGCGGCACGGGCGGCCATCGCCGACATGCGGCGTGGTTTCGCCGACGCCGGTCTCGACGCCCAGGCCTGGGTCGGACCGGTGGACGGACCGCGCGCGGAACTGGCCTGAGGGTCGCGCACGGCCAGTCGACCGTCGTCGGCTCAGCCGCCCCTCAGGGCTGCTCGGTGCCGTGCGCAGGCTCCTTCGTCCCCGGCACCCAGCGCACCGCCGGGCCGGAGCGCAGATCGCGCATGCCGCTGCGCGGATACTCGTCGATCACCGTGCCTTCGTCGTTGACCACCAGCAGTGACTGGTAGTTGCCTTGCAGCGTCAGGATGATGCTGTGGTACTGGCTGGCGACACGGTCCAGGTACCACGCGTGCGCCTCGTGGCTGCGGCCGATCACCCGCGGACCGGTGCCCCAGGCACCGTCGCCCATGTACACGGTACCGCGCGGATCGACCTTGCCGCCACGGATCGGCCACGTGCGCTTGTAGGTGTGGTCGTGGTTCTCGAACACCATCGGCACGCGGAACTGGTCGAACAACGGCGACCAGTGCTGGCGCACGCGCTGGTGCACGCGCCCTTCCCAGTCGCGCACCGACGGATAGGCGCCGACGTGATAGATCGGCAGCACATGGGCCACGCGACCGATGCGCTGCTGCAAGGCCTGCTGCAACCAGCGCGTCTGCTCGCCGTCGACCGGATTGCTGTGGTCGGTGTCCAGCAGCAGCAGGCTGAGGTAGTCACCGAAGTCCAATGCGCCCCAACCGGGCTGTCCCGGCCAGCTGACCAGTGCGTAGTAGAACGGCGCCACCTGCGCGCGCGAGGCATCGGTCTGGGTGTAGGCCGGCAGCGCCTTGCGCAGGTCGTGGTCATTGTTGGTGATGTAGCCGCCGCGCACTTCGTGGTTGCCGATGCCCATCACCACCGGCACGCTGCGGCCATCGGGCGTGACCAGCAGATGCATGGTCTGGTCCAGCAGTTCGTACCAGCGGCTGACGTTGCCCTCGTCGCCGTTGGCGTAGGCCAGGTCTCCGCCCCAGATGACGAAATCCGGATCGTGCTGCATGGCGAAGCGACTGACCCGCGCCGCCGGCTCGGTGCCTCGCACGTCGCCGCCGAGGGCGATACGGACCGGCCGGGTGACGATCTGCGACGGCATGGTGCGGAAGCGCCGCTCGCGGGTGAAGTCGCCGACACGGAACAGGTAGTCGGTGTCCGGCTGAAGTCCGGTCAGCTCGACCCGGTTGATGGTGCGGTCGGAGAACGGGAATGCTTGCTGGCTGCCGCCGACGCTGCGCCATTCGTGCTCGCCGTCGGCCGGGCGGAACTGCACCTGCGCACCATCGCCGGCATCTGCCGTGTGCCAGTCGATGGTCATGGTGGTGGTGGGGTCGCGCTGCCAGCTCAGCACCAGGCCGAGCGGGTCGATCGCCCGGGCATGAAGCGGCGCAACGCCACCCACGGCCAGCAACAGCAACAACGCGAAACGGTGGATCAGACGGTTCATGAATCGGTCCTCGCAATGGGGGCTGCGGATCGCGAATCGCGACCGCGTGCAAACGGCTGCAGCCCGGACGGGCCGGGCTGCAGGGCGTGCGGCTGGCATCAGAACCGGAAGCGGATGCCGATGTTGTAGCTGCGACCGAAATCCTCCAGCTCCTCGACCCGCTGACGATCGCCACGATAGCGGCGGGCGCGCGAATCGGTCAGGTTGCTGGCTTCGGCGAACACGCCGAAGCTGTCGCTGAACTGGTAGCGCGCCGTCCAGTCGAGGATCCCGCGCTCGTCCCACCACAGGAAGTCGCCGGCGGTGCCATCACCGAATTCGCTGACGCCGCGGGTCTGGTTGTTCCACGCCAGACGGGTGCTGAACGGACCCTTCTCGTAGTACACCGCGAGGTTGTAGGTGTGCTCCGGCTGCAGGCCCAGCGGCGCCTTGTCGCCGGCCGGCGTGGTCGACTCGGTCTTGATGTAGCTGTAGTTGGCAAACACGCCGAAGCCGTCGAACGGGGCGGGCAGGAACGTCAGCGCCTGGTCCCACGACAGTTCCGCGCCGTAGATGGTCGCGGCCTCGTCGGCGTTCACCACCTCGCTGACACGCCAGGTGCGGCCATCGTCCGGCACCACGAAGCCCTGGAACGTCTCGCCGGGCGCGGCAACGCGGTTCATGTCGAAGTGCACGTCCTTGATGCGCTTGGCGAACACGCCGGCAGAGAGCAGGCCGATCGGCTCGATGTAGTACTCCACCATCAGGTCCAGCGCCTGCGACAGGGCCGGCTTGAGGTCCATGTTGCGGGCGTTGATGCTGCCGTCGCCACCGCCTTCGCCGCGGTTGATGGACACGGTCGGTCGCAGGTTGCTGAAGCTCGGGCGGGCGATGCCGGTGCTGTACGACGCACGCATCACCACGTTTTCGCCCACGTTGTAGCGCGCATGCAGGCTGGGGAACCAGTTGGTGTAGCTGCGCTCGAAGCGGGTCGGATCCGGACGAGAGGACCAGTTGTCGTGGCTGATCCAGCCTTGGCTGTCGGTGCGAGTGTGCTCGACGCGCACGCCACCGACCAGGCGCCAGTCGCCGGTATCGAACACGCCCATGCCGTAAGCGGCGGCAATGTCTTCCTTGATCGAGAAGTCATTGGCCCAGGAGTTCTCGATGGTCTGTTCGGTGGTCATGCCGTACGGCCACTTCTTGGTCGCCGATTTGTTGAAACGGTAGCCGAAGGGAAAACGACCGAAGTTGTTGATCGGCTCGTCACCGACGATCTCCGACAGCAGCGGCGCACCGGCGAGGATGGTGTAGCGGTTCTCGTCGGAGTCGCGGTCCCGGCTGGAGAACTTGCCGCCGAAACGCAGGAATCCGGCATTGGCCCCGAAGTCCATCGGCACTTCGATCTTCAGCTGCGCCTGCAGGCTGTTCTCGTCTTCCCAGCGTTCGTTGAGGTAGTTGCTGCCGTAGCGGAACGTCAGGTCATCCAGCGCGACGTTGCCGCCGACGTTGGGGGTTTCACCGGTTTCCACGAAGGTCAGCACCGGGAAGTCCGGGTCGGTGTAGTCGTAACGCAGCTGGCGGTCATTGAAATCGCCGCGGTACGCCCACGAGGTGCGGTTCGGCTTGCGGATGTTCTCGGCGCGGCCGACGGCGCCACGGAATTCCAGCGAGAACGCGTCGTAATGGTTGTTGGCGCCGAACACCAGCAGGTGGCGCTTGCTCTGGTCGTGGCGGTCGGTCCAGTTCTGCTCGATGCGGGTGCCCGGCCAGATGCCGTGGATCGGGTCGGAGCCTTCGATGAACTTGTCCGCGCTGCGGTTGCGGATGATGACCGTGTGGCGGTCTTCGTCGGCGAGGTACTCGCTGAGCGTGTACCCGGCGAAGTAGTGGCGGTCCTGGTCGGCGTTCTGGAAGTCGTAGCGCAGCTCGATGGCACCGCGCTCGCGCAGGATGTTGTAGGCCTTGGTCTGCAGCCGGTCGGGGTAGAACTGGCCGTCGGCCTTCAACAGCCGGTGCGAGGTCTCCTTGTTGTTCATCTCGCGGTCCATCACGTTCTGGCTGACGTTGAACATGAACCCGTGCTGGTTGACCTCGCCGAAGACGTCCGAATAGCCGATGCTGACGTCGTGGTTCCAGTCCTTGCCCAGCTCGCTGTAGCCGCGGGACAACTTGCCTGAGACGCCGCTGCGCGCGCTCAGCGCACCGCGGGTGACGATGTTGATGGTGCCGCCGATGGCGTCCGCATCCATGTCAGGGGTCGGTGCCTTGGTGATCTCCACCGAGGACAGCACTTCGGACGTCAGCTGGCCGAGTGCGACCTGCCGTCCGCCGCCTGCGTCGGGCATGCTCAGGCCGTCCAGCGACACGCGGGTCCACGACGGGTCGCCACCACGGATCACCGCAGCGTCGGCTTCGCCGCGGTGGCGGGTCACTGCCACGCCGGCGATGCGCGCCACCGATTCGGCCACCGAAACGTCGGGGAACTGGCCCAGGGTGTCGGACGACACCACGTTCACCACGCCATCGGCGGCACGCTGCTGCGCCATCGAGCGCGCCTGCGCGCCGCGATAGCCCACCACCTGCACGGTCTGCAGCGCTTCGCCGACGGTCATCGGCGAATCCACGCGCACGCGCTCGCCTTCGCGCACTTCGACACTGACGGTGCGGCTGGCGTAGCCGATGTAATCGATGCGCAGTTCGTGGCGGCCGGCCGGCAGCGGCGGCAGCTGGAACTGGCCGTCACGGTTGCTGCTGGTTTCCAGGCCGCTGTCGACCACCCGCACGATTGCGCCGGGCAGCGCGTCATTGCTGCCGGCGTCGAACACGCGGCCGTGGATGGTGCCGGCCTGCTGGGCCGCGAGCGCCACCGAAGATTGCGCCGAAGCCGCGGTGGCGGCACCGTCATTGGCCATGGCCGGAAGCGTTGCCGATGCCAGCGCGGCACAAATGGCGAACGAAAGAAGCGAACGCGAAGGCGTCATCGAAAGAGTCCTGTACAGATGCGACCAGGCCCGCGCGATCCCGACCGCGGGCCGTGTCTGTTGAGAAAGGAATGCCCCGCCGCAAACCCTGTGCTGTCACGGAACCGGACCAATGTAGGCAGCCGGTTTAACGTCGTGATAACAAAAGGGTTTCATATCGATGACAACGCGCACCGATGCCCCGTTCACGCGCGAGGGCCATCCGCCTTGAACCGGCCGGCCGGTGTCACGCTCCCGCGCGATCGATGCCGCTCGCGCACGCAACAAGCCATTAACCTGTACCGATGCCTTCCCCGCCCCTTCCACCTGCCATGGGACTGCTCGGCTATTGCCGCGCCGGCTTCGAACCGGAACTGGCCGCGGAGCTGACGGAACGCGCGGTGCTCGCCGGGGTGTACGGCCATGCACGCACCCGGCGCGGCGACGGCTGGGTGCAGTTCCTGACCGACGATGCCGCGGCGCTGGATGCGGCACTGCCATGGCAGCAATTGGTATTCGCCCGGCAGAAGCTGGTGCTGCTGGCCGACTTGCCGGCACTGGATCCGGGCGACCGCATCACGCCGATGCTGGCGGCGTTGGCGGGCCGACGGTTCGGCACGCTGTGGGTGGAGCATCCGGACTCGGATGCGGGCAAACCACTGGCCGGCCTCGCCCGCAGCTTCGGCAACGCGCTGCGTCCGGCGCTGCGCAAGGCCGGCATCCTCGCCGCCACCGACACGCCCACCCTGCCCCGGCTGCACGTGACCTTCGTCGCCGGCGACCATGCCTTGCTTGGCCATGCCGATCCGCTGGACAGCGCGCCTTGGCCGCTGGGCATTCCACGGCTGAAACTGCATCCGGACGCCCCGTCACGCTCGGCACTGAAGCTGGAAGAGGCATTGCTGGTGCTGCTGGATGAGCACCGGCGCCAGCGGCTGCTGCAACCCGGCATGCGCGCCGCCGACCTCGGGGCCGCGCCGGGCGGCTGGACGTGGGTGCTTGCACGCCACGGGCTGCATGTGACCGCCATCGACAACGGCCCGCTGCGCGCGCATCTGTTCGACACCAGCCTGGTGGAACACCTGCGCGCCGACGGCTTCCGCTGGCAACCGCCGCAGCCACTGGACTGGATGGTCTGCGACATGGTCGAACAGCCCGTCCGGGTGGCCGCACGCATGGCCGAATGGTTCGCCCACGGTTGGTGCCGGCAAGCGATCTTCAACCTGAAGCTGCCGATGAAAAAGCGCTGGCAGGAAACCCGGCGCTGCCTGGATCTGTTCCAGGCCCAGGCCGGCGAACCGCTGCACGTCCGGGCACGCCAGCTGTATCACGACCGGGAAGAGATCACGGTGTTCGCGGCGCGCTGAGGGCGGTTGCCGCCGCGCATGTCACGCCGCGCGTGCACCACTCCAGCGTGGCGCGGATGCGACGGTCAGAGCCCGGCCGCGTGCCGCCACAAAGCGCGGGTCAACGGCGGCAGGCCTCCGGCAATGCCCAGCAGGGGACGCCGCAACAAGGTCGGCACGGGCGCATCGGTGGAATAGATCCGGTTGATCTGCTCGAACGCCAGCGCCGAGACGGTGTTGTCGCTGCGACGCGTGCGGGCCCAGTGCGCCAGCCGGACGGGATGGTCGAACGCGGATTGCCGCCGCGCGGCGTCCAGCACGCTGGCGCGCAACGCCGCGACATCGCGCAGGCCCAGGTTCACGCCCTGCCCGGCCAGCGGATGCACCGCATGCGCGGCATCACCGACCAGCAGCAGGCGACCGTGCTGCTGGGTGCTGGCCAACTGCCGACGCAACGGGAAGGCCGCACGTGACGACGCCAGTCGCATCGCGCCGAGGCGCCGGTCCAGCGCACGCGCGAGAGCCTCGTTGAAGGCATCTTCGTCCTCGTCCAGCAGCCGCCCCGCCTCGGCCTCCGGCAACGACCAGACGATCGATGCCAGCGCCTCGCTGCACGGCAGCACCGCCAGCGGACCACCGGGAAGGAAGCGTTGCCAGGCGGTGTCGTCATGCGGCCGCTCGCTGCGCACGTAGGCAACCACCCCGCGCTGGCCGTAGTCATGGGTGTCGACCTCGATATCGGCCAGCCGGCGCAATGCCGACGCGGCACCGTCGGCGGCGACCGCCAGGCGCGCGCGCACCAGCCGGCCATCGTCCAGGCGCAGGCGCACGCCGGTGTCGTCCTGATCGAACCCCGCCACCTTGGCCGGACACAGGATCTCCACGCCAGCCGCCGGCAGCCGCGACCACAACCGGTCGATCAGCAGGCGGTTCTCGACGATCCAGCCCAACTCGCGCCGACCCAGCGCGTCGGCGTCGAACACCAGCGGCGCGCCGCCGGCCGCATCCCAGACGTGCATGCGCCGGTACGGATGGGCGCGGGCCGCGAGCACGCGCGGCCAGACCTGCAACGCGTCCAGCAAGGCAGCGTTGTCCGGCGCGAACGCGAACACGCGCAGGTCGCGTTCGGCGGCCTGCCACGGCGGCGGCTCGCGCGCTTCGACCAGCGCCACCGACAGCCCGGCGTCGGCCAGCGCCAACGCGCAGGCGGCACCGACCACGCCGGCACCGACCACCACCACGTCGCTGCCACGCGCACTCATGCCGCCGTCCCGCGACACAGGGCCGGCACGTCACCGCGATACCCCATCGCCCCGCCCACCAGCCAGGCCTGCAGGCTTCCGGAGCCGGCCAACACGCCCAGTCCCAGCGAGCGCAGCGCGGAGGCCAGCGGCGACGGGTTGGCAGTCCAGCGCGCCAGGCCATCGGAAAACGCCAGGGTGCGGGCACGGTCTTCGCCACGCCGCGCCGCGTAGGCATCGGCCAGATCCGCATCGACGCCGGACGCTGCCAGCAGTTCGGCCAGCACCAAGGCATCGCGCAAGCCCAGGTTGAAGCCCTGCGCGCCGATCGGATGCATCGCCTGCGCGGCATTGCCAACCAGCAGGGCACGCGGTGCCGACACCTGCCGTGCGAGCACCCGACGCAAGGGATAGCGGCTGCGCGGGCCGACGGCGAGGAAGCGCCCGGCACGCCAGCCGAACGCGTCCTGCAGCCGCAGCAGCCAAGCATCGTCGTCCAGCCCCGCCAACGCATCGGCCTCGGCGGTGGCGACGCCGTGAACCACGCCGAAGTGGCCATCGCCACGCGGCAGCAGGGCCGTGGGCCCGTGATCGGTCAGGCGCTCGTAGGCGGTGCCGTCCGGTCGCTGCGCGCTGCGCAGGCGGGCAACGAACAGGGTCTGGTCGTAATCCTCGACATCGGCATCGATGCCCAGAGCCGCGCGCACGGCGCTGTCGGCACCATCGGCACCGACCAGCAGGCGCGCGCGCAGCGTCCGCGGACCATCCGCGTCCTCGTAACGAACTTCGCGAAGCCCATCGATGGCCAACGTGGTCCCGGTGAAGCGCGCCGGGCGCAGGCGCTGCAGCCGCGGCAACTGCTGCAGCCGTGCTTCCAGCGCTGCACCGAAATCACGGGCCACGACCACCTGGCCGAACGCGTCACGGCCGAAGTCGTCGGCGCGCAACAGCACCCGGCCGAAATCACCGGCGCGGCTGACATGGATGCGACGGATCGGTCCGGGAGCCGTCTGCAGCAGCGGCCACACGCCCAGCGCCGTCAGTGCGTTGACGCTGGCCTCGGCCAGGCTCAGGTTGCGCTGGTCGAAGACAGCCGGCAAGGCCCCGGATGGCGTGGCCTCCAGCATCGCCACCTCCAGGCCCAGGTCCTCGAGCGCAATCGCCAGGCTGGCACCGACCAGACCGCCGCCGACGATGGCGACATCGACCACGCGCCCGCCGTCGGACGATGCACCGGATCGGGCGTCGGCAGGCGTGGCCTCGGGCATGGCGGGAGGGGACATGCGGCCATGATAACGGCGCCGCGCGCGCCGACGAGGCCCGGCCAACCCGATCCGGTGGCCTGCTAGAATCGAAGCCCGCTATCCGGTGTCCGGCTCCGAAGGAATTGCCATGAACCCCCGATCCTCCCGCCTGCTGACCTTCGCCGCGCTGGCCGTGCTGCTGGCCGCGACCCGCATGCACCACTTCGCGGTGGTTCCGGACGCCTCGTGGGCGGCATTCTTCCTGGGTGGCCTGGCGCTGCGCGGCAGCACCCGCTGGGCGTTCCCGGCACTGATGGCGCTGGCCGTGGCGGTGGACTGGCTGGTCATCACCCGCTCCGGCATGAGTTTCTGGCAGCACTACTGCGTCAGCCCGGCCTACTGGATGCTGATTCCGGCGTATTTCGCCATGTGGGCCGGCGGCATGTGGCTGCGCGGACGCGAAGCCGGTTTCGATGGCCGCGGTGCCGGGCTGCTGGCGCTGGCGTTGCCGCTGTCGGTGATCACCTGCCACCTGCTGGCGCAAGGCAGCTTCTACTGGATCGCCGTGGCCGAGCCGACCGTGGCCGGTTGGTGGAAGAACTACACCGACTGGTTGCTGCCGTACATGGGCAGCGCCGCGCTGTACGTCGGCCTGGCCGTGATCGGCCATGGCGTGATGACCCAATTGCGCGGCGTCCGCGACGGCCACGCCGCCACACACTGACAGCGGCACCATGGGCAACCGGCTGTCGAAGATCTACACCCGTACCGGTGATGACGGCAGCACCGGCCTGGGCGACGGCAGTCGCATCGGCAAGGACTCGGCCCGGGTCAACGCCTACGGCACCGTCGACGAAGCCAACTCCTGCATTGGCCTGGTCATCGCCAGCGGGCTGCCCGAAGACGTCACCGCGCTGCTGACCACCGTCCAGCACCAGCTGTTCGACCTCGGCGGCGAGCTGTGCATTCCCGGCCACGCGGCGATCGACGATGCCGACGTCGAGGCGCTGGAACGCCACCTGGACCAGTACAACGCCGACCTGCCACCGCTGAAGGACTTCATCCTGCCCGGCGGTGGTGAAGCCGCGGCGCGCTGCCACGTCGCGCGGACGGTGGTTCGCCGCGCCGAGCGCGAAACCGTGGCACTGGCGCGTGACGAGGACATCCGCCCGCAGGCGGTGCGCTACCTCAATCGCCTGTCCGACCTGTTGTTCGTGCTGGCACGGGTGCTGGCGCGCGTCGACGGCCATGGCGAAGTGCTGTGGCAACACGAGCGCCGCCGCTAGCATTACCCCATGAGCGTGCGGGTCTACAGCCACCGCGACTGCCTTGCCCACGACACCGGCGCCGGCCACCCCGAATGCTGGGAACGCCTGCGCGCCGTGACCACTGCGCTGCGCGAGCAATTGCCGGAACTGGATTGGGCGGACGCGCCGTGCGCCAGCCGCGAGCAACTGGAGCGCGTGCACCGTGCCGACCTCATTCGTCGCGTCCTGGACACCCGTTCCGAAGCCACGCTGCGACTGGATGCCGATACCGTGCTGTCCCCGGATTCCGCCCAGGCCGCGCTGCGCGCCGCCGGTGCCGGCATCGCCGCGGTCGACGCGGTGCTTGGCGGCACCGTCACCCGCGCGTTCTGCGCGGTGCGCCCGCCGGGCCATCACGCCACCGCCGGCATGGCGATGGGCTTCTGCCTGTTCAACAACATCGCCGTCGCCGCCGCGCACGCGCTGCAACAGCACGGCCTGCAGCGGGTCGCGATCGTCGATTTCGACGTCCACCACGGCAATGGCACCCAAGCGATCCTCGACGCCGAACCGCGCGTGCTGTTCGCCAGCTCGCACCAGTCACCGCTGTACCCCGGCGGTGGTGGCGAGGACGAAACCGGCGTCGGCAACGTGTTCAACGCGCCGTTGCCGGCCGGCAGCGACGGTGCGGCAGTGCTGGCCATATGGCGCGAGCGCCTGCTGCCGGCGGTCGATGCCTTCGCCCCGCAGTTGCTGCTGGTTTCGGCCGGCTTCGATGCGCACCGCGATGATCCGCTGGCGGCACTGGCGATGGACACCGCGGACTTCGGCGCACTCACCGCCGACATCGTGCGCCTGGCCGAGCGCCACTGCGCGGGCCGGCTGGTGTCGTTCCTGGAAGGCGGGTACGAACTGCAGGCGCTGGCCGACAGCTGCATCGCCCACGTGAGCGCGCTGCTCGGCGAGCGCTGAAACCGCTAATCCAGTGGCCGCGGGCCGCGATGCAGGGCCGGCTCGTCGGCAAGCGCATCCAGCGTGCGCTGCAACGAGCCGCGGCCCGCGTCCACCAGCGCAATGCCCGCCGCGCCTGCCTGCTCGCGCAGCGCCGCATCCGCGAGCAACTGCTCCAGGGCATCGCCCACCGCCGCTGCGTCATGGCCCACGCGCAATGCCCCGGCCTCGCGCATGCGCCGGGCGATGTCGCTGGTGTTGTGCAGGTGCGGGCCGGTGACCACGGCGCGGCCGGCGGCGGCCGGCTCCAGCAGGTTGTGTCCTCCCACCGGTTGCAGGCTGCCGCCGACGAAGGCGACGTCCGCGCAGCCATAGAAACCCGCCAGCTCGCCCATGGTGTCGATCACGAACACCGCGTCGTCGGCACCGGGAAAGCGCGTGTGCCGCCGGGTCGCCACCTGCAAGCCGGCAGCAATGGCCTGCTCCACCACCGGACGGAAGCGCTCCGGGTGGCGCGGCGCCCACAGCAGCAGCAGATCCGGCCAGCGCTGGCGCAAGCGCCGGTGCAGCTCGAAGATCGCCGCTTCCTCCTCGACGTGGGTGCTGGCGGCGATCCAGGTCGGGCGCACGCCGGCACGCTCGCGCAGGCGTTCTGCCAGTGCCGGAGCCGCCGGGTCGGCCGTCTGTTCGAACTTCAGGTTGCCGGTGGCCCGGACCTGATCGGCGTCAGCGCCGAGCCGCACGAAGCGTGCGGCATCGTCGGTCGATTGCGCCAGCACCCCACGCAACGAACGCAGGGCACGACCGACCAGCGGCCGCAGCACGCGATACCCACGCAGCGAGCGCTCCGACAACCGGCCATTGACGATCCATGTCGGAACCCCGGCATCGCGCACGCCGAACAGCAGGTTCGGCCACAGTTCGGTTTCCATCACCAGCCCCAGCTGCGGACGGAAATGGCGCAGGAAGCGCTGGACCATGCCCGGCAGGTCGTACGGCAGATAGACGTGTTCGACCCGCTCACCCCACAACTCGCGCACGCGCGCCGAACCGGTCGGGGTGATGGTGGTCACCAGCAACCGGCGGTGCGGATGTTCCCGCAGCAATGCGTTGACCAGCGGCGCGGCGGCATTGACCTCGCCCATCGACACGGCGTGCACCCAGATGCTGGTCTCGCGCGGTGCACTGCGGTAGGCGGCATAGCGCTCGTTCCAGCGCTGGAAGTACTCGGCATGGCGAAAACCGCGCCAGATCAGGTGGTAGACCGTCACCGGCACCAACAGGTAAAGCGCGGCCGAATACAGGCCGCGCAGCACGCGTTCGGTGGAGTCGGCTCGCATCCGGTGAAGTGTAGCGGCAGGGCCGCGCGGTCGCCCGGTGTGGCGTGCTCGCCGGCGGCGTCCACGCACTGAGCGAATACACTGCCCGCATGAGCAAAGCGCTGCCCTCTGCCCCCCTGCATCCACGCACCTGGCCGACCTGGCTGGGGATCGGCCTGATGGCGGCGACGGCGTGGATCCCGTGGCCACTGCAACGGGCACTGGGCCACGGGCTGGGCGCGCTGCTGTACCGCGCCATGGGCAGCCGGCGAGAGATCGCGCGCCGCAACCTGGCGCTGTGCTTTCCCGAGCGGGGCGCGGATGCCCGCGAACGCCTGCTGCGAGAGCACTTTTCCGCACTGGCCACCGGCTTGTTCGAATTCGGCCGGGCGTGGTGGGGTTCGGTGGCACCACTGCGACAACGGACCCGTGTCAGCGGATTGGAACACGTCGCCGCCGCGCGCGCGTCCGGCAAGGGCGTGATCGTGGTCTCCGGCCACTTCACCACGCTGGAAGTGTGCGGCAGGCTGATGTGCGACCACATCCCGCTGGCCGGCATGTATCGCCCGCACACGCAGCCGGCGATGGAATGGGCGGTGCGCCGGGGCCGTGCGCGCTATGCCGCGGCCATGTTCCCCAAGCAGGACGTGCGCGGTGCCGTGCGCCACCTCAAGCAGGGCGGGCTGCTGTGGTATGCACCGGACCAGGACCCCAGCCGCGGCGACGCGGTGTTCGTGCCCTTCTTCGGCCAGCCGGCCCACAGCCTGACCTCCACCCACCAGCTGGCGCGCCTGTCCGGGGCCTCGGTGCTGCTGTTCCAGCACGCCCGCCGCGAAGACGGCGGCTACGACCTGGCCATCCACCCCCTGCCCGATCCGTTCCCCTCCAAGGACGCCACCGCCGACACTGCCAAGATCATGGCCGGCATCGAAACCATGGCACGCGCGTCACCCTCGCAATACCTGTGGATCCACCGGCGGTTCAAGCGCCGACCGGGCGGGGGCGATGTGTATGGGGGCGGAGAGAGCGAGGAACGAGTGGGGAGCGAAAAGCGAGTAACGAGTGGAGGGAAGTGAGGAGTGAGCAAGAGCCGCAGCGGCCGCTCGTTCCTCATCACTCGTTGCTCGCCCACCCGGCCGCGCTCGCTTCTGACCCCCTCTATGGTCGCCTCGAAACCAAGGCCCCACGAGTGTCCAGGATGCCAGATTCGCAAGGCCCGCCCATGCTCCCACTCGTTCCTCACTCCTCATCACTCGTTCCCCGCTCCCTCGCCAGCAGGCTGCCCGCATACAACGCCGCCAGCAGCAGGGTCAGGCCACCCCAGAAGGTGGAATAGAACGCAAGGTGGGTGTTGAGCGGGAACACGGTGACCGCCAGCGCAAGCATCGCCGGGCGGGCACGGCGACGGGCGGCGGCGCTGGCGTAACGCCACGCGCGCCAGGCCATGGCGGCGCCGGCCAGCCACAGCAGCAGGCCGAGCACGCCCGTCTCGCTGAGGATTTCCAGCACGATCTGGTGGGCGTGCAGCGCGGGACCTTCGCCCCACGCCGCCACCTCGCCGGGGGCGGGGTCGCAGCCGGGGAAGGCTTCCCGGAAGCCACGCGCACCGACGCCGTTGACCGGGTTTTCGCGCACCATGCAGGTGGCCGCGCCCCAGATCCGGGTGCGCCCGGCCAGTGCCGCATCGACATCGTCCTGCTCGCCACCGGCGGCCTGCAGGGTACGCATGACCCGCTCGTTGACCTGCGGCGAGGCGACAAACAGAACCCCACCGATCAGCGCGCCGAAGGCGAACACACCCAGCATCCGCTTCCATCCCAGCAGCCGCCAGCCGGAAAACAGCAGCACCAGTGCGTAGGTGATCCACGAGGCGCGCGAGCCAGCCAGCACGATGACGATGCCGATCGCCGCGGCCGCGACCATCCAGCCAGCCGCACCGAAGCGCCGCCCCGCGACGAACAACGCAAACGGCGACAGGCTGGCCAGGACGATGCCCAGCTTCAGGTTGCACGGCCCCAGGATGCCGCTGAGGCGGTCGCGCATCGGCCCGGCATCGAGCGGACACATCGGCCGGCCGCTGATCTGCTGCTTGATGGCATCGATGCCCCAGAACAGCGGGCTGGTACCGGTCAGCGCCTGCAACAGCGCATCGACGGTCCATACCGCCACGACCACGGCCAGGCCGCCGAAGGTGATGCGCCGGCCGCGATCATCGGCCACGGCCATCGCCACCAGCCACAGGAACGGCAGATAGCGCAGATCGACCGCGGCCTCGCGCAGCGCGCGTGCGGTGTCGACCGAATCGAATGCGGAAAACAGCTGCGGCAGCCAGTACGCGAAGAACAGCACGCTGGTCAGCGCCCAGGCCTGTCCGCTGAGCAGGCGGGTGCCACCGCGGAAGCGCACCAGCGAGAGCATCACGATGGCAGCCAGCGCGCCGAGCACCATGACCCCTTCGGCATAGCCGGGCGCCGGCCACAGCGCGACGAAGGCCAGCACCCAGTGGGGTGCCCAGCGCCAGCCGGCGGGTGCGGCAGGCGGCGCCGCCGGGGCGAGAGTCGTTGCGGAGGAGTCAGCGGGGAACGAGTTCGTCATAGACCGCAAGGGTGGCGTCCTGCATCGCCTGCAAGGTGAAGGGCATGGTAGCCGCTGGCGGCGGTGGCCGTGACAGCAATCCTGCGGCGGCGGCCGCCAATGCCGCGGCGTCGAACACGGGCACCGCGCCGTCGGGTTGCAGTCGGCGCAGCAGTTCACCCACGCCGCCATGCTCCCAGCCAAGGACCGGCCGTCCCACCGCCAGGGCCTCGAGCACGGTGCGGCCGAAGGCTTCGGGCTTGCGCGAAAGCTGCAACACGAGGTCACTGGCGGCGTAGGCATCGGCGATTGCCGCGGTCGGCGGGGTCATGGCCAAGGCGGCCTCGACACCGCGGTCGCGGGCAAGGGCCTGAAGTTCGTCCATGTAGGCCTCGCGCCCCGACTCCCGGGCACCGGGCATCCACAGGCGCACGTCGCTGCCATCCGCACGCAGCGCCTGCAGCAGGTCGATGGCGTCGGCGTGGCCCTTGAGCCGGGTGCCACGCCCCGGCAGCAACAGCAGCGGACCGTCGCCAGCCAGTGCCGGGTGGGCCGCGGCCACCCGGGCACGCGCCTGCCGGTCGGGATGGGCACGGCGCGGGAATGCGGCAGGATCCAGCCCGCGCGGGATCACCCGCAGCTTGCCGGGATCGGTACGCGGGTAATGCCGCAACAGGTAGTCATGCACGGTCTGGGAGACGCAGATCACGCGATCGCCGTACCCCATCACCGCCGAATAGCGCGAGGCCGAGTTCAAGCCGTGCATGGTGGTCATGAACCGGGGCCGCTGCGCCGCCGGCAGGCAGCGGATCGCCCACAGGCCCAGCCAGGCCGGCAGGCGCGAACGCGCATGGACGATGTCCACGCTTTCCCGGCGGATCCGCCGTGCCAGCTTGGGGACATGACCCAGCGTGCGCAACGACTTGTGCCCGATCGCCAGGGTCAGGTGTTCACCGCCCGCGGCCTCGATCGCCGGCACCAGCCGACCGCCCGCGGACATCACCAGCGCCCGGTGGCCGGCGGCGACCAGTGCCTGGGTGATCTCGATGGTGGAGCGCTCGACCCCGCCGGATTCCAGCGCCGGCAGCAATTGCAGGACCGTCAGGCGGCGGTGCACGCCGGCCGGATCAGTCGACCAGCACGTAGGTCGCGCCGCAGTACGGGCACTCGGAACGGCCGCCTTCGGATGCGATCGGCAGGTACACGCGCGGATGCGAGTTCCACAGGGCCATCGCCGGCGACGGGCAGCTCAGCGGCAGGTCGGCGCGATGCACCTCGTATTCGCGCTGGGCGTTGGCTTGGGTGGCGGTGGCGGCGTCGGTCATGGCGGCTGTCGGCAAGAGAACCTGCGAAGCGGCCATTGTAGCCCGCCGGCAGGTGCTGCCGAGGGCGGCTCGCTCCCGATCCGGGGAGCGAACGCCTGATGGGCACGGCCCGCGAATCAGCGCGGCAGGTCGAACAGCAGGACCTCGGCCTCGCCTTCCCCCGCACCTTGCAGTACGACCTGGCTGCTTTCATCGACGAAGCCCAGGGCGTCGCCGGCCTGCAGCGTGCGCTCGCCGACGTGCACCGTGCCGGCGGCCACGTGCAGCCAGTAGGCGCGGCTGTCATCCATCGTCGCCTCGACCGTGGCGCGCGGCTCCAGGACGACGGCAAGAAGGCTGGCATCCTGGCGGATCGGCAGCCCGCCGTCGCGACCTTCGGGCGAGGCGAAGGTGTCCCAGCGGCCGCGACGCGCGTCACGTTCGAAGGCGCGTTGCTCGTAGGCCGGCTCGGCGTTGACACGGTCCGGCTGGATCCAGATCTGCAGGAAATGCGTGGTCTGCTCCGGATCGCCGTTGTACTCGCTGTGGCGCACGCCGTGGCCGGCGCTCATCCACTGCACTTCGCCCGGGCGCAGCACGCCTTCGCTGCCGGTGCTGTCCTTGTGCGCGAGCGCGCCGTCGAGCACCACCGAGATGATCTCCATGTTGGCGTGGCCATGCGGCGCGAACCCGCCTCCGGGCGCGACGCGATCCTCGTTGATCACCCGCAGCGGGCCGAAGCCCATCCACTTCGGGTCGTGGTAGTTGGCGAACGAAAAGGTGTGGTGGCTGTCCAGCCAGCCGTGGTTGGCATGACCGCGGCTGGCGGACGGCCGCTCGATGATCACGACGCCTCGTCGGTGGCCGGGGCTTCGCCCTGCACCGACGCCTCGGTGGTGATGCGCAGATCGACCTCGTCGCTGACCATCGGCGCCACCATGCCCACGCCGAAGTCGCTGCGCAGGATGCGCGCGGTGGCATCGAAGCCGATGGATTGCGCCTGAGTCATCGGGTGCGGGCCGCTGCCGTTGAGGGTCACGTCCAGCACCACTGGCGCGGTGTTGTCCTTGATCGTCAGATCACCGGTGACCTTGTACTTGTTGCCACCCAGCGATTCGACCGCGGTGCTGGCAAAGCGCGCCTCGGGGAAACGACCGACATCGAAGAAGTCGGCATTGCGCAGGTGCGCGTCGAAATCGGCGCTGAAGCTGCGTATGGCGCTGTCCAGCGGGAAGCTGACCTGCACCGACGAACGCGACATGTCCTCGGCATCGATCACGATGCTGCCGTTGGCATCGGCGAAGTTGGCGCTGGGGTTGGAGAAGCCCAGGTGGTTCCACTGCGCCA
The DNA here is from genome assembly GCA_030535605.1 of Pseudoxanthomonas suwonensis. Classification (GTDB taxonomy): domain Bacteria; phylum Pseudomonadota; class Gammaproteobacteria; order Xanthomonadales; family Xanthomonadaceae; genus Pseudoxanthomonas_B; species Pseudoxanthomonas_B suwonensis_B. The sequence continues at coordinate 26,113 of JAUNRQ010000015.1, read as the reverse complement.
GCACGATGGTGTGGCTCGGGTCCATCACGTAGGTGCCGGACTGCAGGGTGATCGGCTCGGCAGCCGGCCGGGCGGCCGGCGCGGTGTCGGCGGCGACCGTTTCGGTGGTGGCCGGTGCCTGGCTGGCGGCATCGACCACCGGGGCGTCGCCCTGCGCGCAGGCGGCGAGCGAGACGGCAAGGGCCAGCGGCAACAGGCGGGTGGCAATGGATGAGGTCATGGGAGGCTCCTTGAACGGTGGGGAGAGTACGAGTGGCAGGGGGTCAGACGATGCGGGCGGCTTCGTCGAACGACAGGCGCGGGCTGCGCGGGAAGATGCTGGCAGGGTCGCCCTTGCCGAGGTTGACGATGATGTTGGTGCGGATGGCGGTACCGGCGAAGAACTCGCGGTCCACGCCGTCGGCGTCGAAGCCGGACATCGGGCCGGTATCCAGACCCAGCGCGCGCGCGGCGAGGATCAGGTAGGCCGCCTGCAGGCTGCCATTGCGGAACGCCGGCTCGTGGCGAGCTTCGCGCGGGCCGTCGAACCACGCCTTGGCATCGGTATGCGGGAACAGCACCGGCAGCTTCTCGTGGAAGTCCTGGTCGTAGCCGATGATCACGGTGGCCGGGGCCGACGCGGTCTTGGCGCGGTTGCCTTCGTCCATCAGCGGCACCAGACGGGCCTTGGCTTCCGGCGAGGTCACGAACACGAAGCGGGCCGGGCAGGTGTTGGCGGCGGTCGGGCCGAACTTCACCAGGTCGTACAGCTGGCGCAGGGTCTGTTCCGGAATCTCGCCGGAGAACGCGTTGTAGGTGCGCGCGGTGCGGAACAGCCGGTCAAGCGCGTCGGCGGTCAGAGTTTCGGACATGGAACGACTCCTTGCGAAAAACGGGGATGGTTGCCGTCGTTTGCGGCGATGGGAGAAGTGTAGAGTGCCCTTTGGCCGCGCCAAACCCGTTCACGCGCAACGCACCGACCCATCCATGCAACGATCCCTGCAACGATCCGATGGCACCTGGCTGCTGACCGATGGCCATGCCGGCAACCTGCGCCAGGCGCGGGCACTGGCGGCGGCGCTGCCATGCGAGGTGGACCGGGAATGGACCCTGGCGCCCTCGCCCACCGCCCGACGACTGGCACCGCGGCGATGGCCGGGCGCCGCCCGCAACGCCTTCGGCACGGCGTTCGCCAGCGCGCTGCAGGCCCCGCCGGCACTGGCCATCGGCTGCGGCCGGCAGGGCGCACTGGCCACCCGGCTGCTGCGCCTGCAGGGTGCCCGCGCGGTCCAGATCCTCGATCCACGCATCGCCACGCGCCACTGGGACGCGGTCATCGCCCCGTTCCACGACGGCCTGCACGGCAGCAACGTGCTGCAGGTGCACGGCAGCCTGAACCCGGTCGACGACCGCTGGCTGGCCGAGGCCCGCAGCGCATTTTCCGCATTGCTGGAACTGCCGTCACCGCGGGTTGCCCTGCTGCTGGGTGGCTCCAGCGCCCACCTGCGCGACGAGGATGCGGTGACCGGCTGGTTCCAATGCCTCGGCGAGCGCGTGCGCGAGGCCGGCGGCAGCCTGCTGGCGACGGCATCCCGGCGCACGCCCCCGGCGTGGGTGGCGGCGCTGTACCGGGCGCGTGCCGGCGTGCCCGGCCTGTTCTGGCGCGGCGACGGCGACGGCCCCAATCCGTACCCCGGGCTGCTGGCGTGCGCGCAGCACATCGTCTGCACGCCGGACTCGGTCAACATGCTCAGCGAAGCCGCCGCCACCCGGGTGCCTGTCCAGGTGCTGGCGCCGCGTGCCATGCGCGGACGACCCTCGCGCCTGCTGGCGCACCTGATCGACAGCGGCCGCCTGCACGCCTTCGATGGCGCTCTCGAACTCGGCGAGAGCGGCGAGGGGATCGTGCCGCTGCGTGAAACCGCCCGCATCGCCGCCCTGCTCCGCGAGCGCCTCGGCCTGCCCGTGCAGGACATCGGCACGTAAATGAACTGCAAGGTATTGTTTTTGCAGTGCAGCGTGCATCCCCATAACGACTCTTTCACAATCGAGCCGCATCCCGACGTGGGGGAGGGAGCAAGCCCGTGGCAGCGCAAGCTGCCACGGGTTTTTTTGATGGCGGCGCTCCGGCCGCGCGGGGCCGATGCCACAATGCCGCGGTGGAGCTGCCCGTCGACCCTGCCCTGACCCTGCTGCGCGAGCGCGCCGTGCAACGCCTGCAGGGTGACGGCGTCATGCTGTCGCCGGAGCAGGCGGATCTGGCCGGCCGCATCGCCATTGCCAGCGACTTCGCCATCGACGTCCTGCATCGCCAGCCGGCGGTGCTGGAGACCCTGCTGCAGGACGGCGGGCACGCGGCACCGCCCCCGCCACAGCTGGATCCCGCACACCCTGGCGACTGGCCACGGCTGTTGCGCCATTACCGCAACGCCGGCTCCGCCCGCCTCGTGTGGCGCGACATCGCCGGGCTGGATGCGGTCGAAGACACGCTGCATGGCAGCACGTTGCTGGCCGACCACTGCCTGCAACGGGCGCTGGACGCCCTGCAGCAGCAGTTCGCCGAACGCCACGGCCACATTCGCGACCCGGAAGGACGACCGGCACCGCTGGTGGTGTTCGCGCTGGGCAAGCTGGGCGGCGGCGCGCTGAATTTCTCCTCCGACGTCGACCTTGTCTACGCCTACGCCCATGCCGGCGACAGCGATGGCCCGCGGCCCTTGCCGGCGGAAGCCTATTACGCCCGACTCGGCCAGCAACTGGCGAAGCTGCTGGACGAAACCACGGTGGACGGCTTCTGCCACCGCGTCGACCTGCGCCTGCGGCCCTTCGGCGGCGCCGGTCGGGTGGCCTGGTCGTTTGCCGCACTGGAGCAGTATTTCCAGAACGAGGGACGCGACTGGGAACGTTACGCCTGGCAGAAGGCACGACCGGTGGCCGGCGACATCGAGGCCGGCAAGGCCTTCCTGCGAACCCTGCGGCCGTTCGTCTACCGGCGCTACCTGGACTACGGCGCGCTGGAAGGGCTGCGGCGGATGAAGGCGAGCATCGTCGCCGAGGTCGCCAGGCGCGAACTGGCCGACGACATCAAGCGCGGGCCGGGCGGCATCCGCGAGGTCGAATTCTTCGTGCAGGCGCTGCAGCTGATCCGTGGCGGTCGCGAGCCTGCGCTGCGTGAACGGCGCTTGCTGCCGGCCCTGCAGGCGCTGGTGGCCGCTGGCCACGTCGATGCCGACGTCGGCGCGGCGCTGGCCGAGAGCTATCTGTACCTGCGCCGGCTGGAAAACCGCCTGCAGATGCTGCGCGATGCCCAGGTGCATGCGCTGCCGGAAGACCCACGGGACAGGCAGCGCATCGCCCACGGCCTGGGCCACCCCCATTGGGACAGCCTGCTGGCCGAACTGGGGCCGCACCGTGAGCGCATCAGCGCCGAGTTCACCGCCCTGCTGGCACCGCGCCAGCACCAGCCGGTACCCGGCACGCTGGAAAGCTATTGGCGCGCCCTGCCCGACGGCGGCCACCTGCAAACCCTGCTGGAGGTGGGATTTGGCGACGCCGCCGCACTGGATGGCCAGTTGCGCGATTTCGCCCGCAGCCCCGGCGTGCGCGACCTGTCCGACGCCGCCAACGCCCGGCTGCAACGGGTGATGCCGGCGCTGCTGCAGGCCGCCGCCGCCAGCCAGCAGCCCGATGCAGCCCTGCGCCGGCTGCTGGCATTGCTGCACAACATCCTGCGTCGCGCCAGCTATCTGGCACTGCTGGACGAACAGCCCGACGCACTGACGCGCCTGGTCGATGCGATGTCGCGCAGCGGGCTGCTGGCCGAGCGCATCGCCAATCACCCGCTGTTGCTGGACGAACTGCTGGATACCCGCAGCCTCGCGGTGCTGGCCGATCCGGAGAGCCTTCTTGACGCGTGCGAGGCTGCGGTCGCCGGTCTGGACGACGACCCCGAGGCAGCGCTGAACGCGCTCAACGAGAAACGCCACGCGCTGAGTTTCCGCATCGGCCTGGCGGTGCTGGACGACCGCCAGCCGGCCCAGGCCAGCGCCCGGCAGTTGGCGTGGCTGGCCGATGCCGTGGTCGCCATCGTGCTGCGCCTGGCCCTGGCAGAAATGCGACGTGCCCACGGCAGCATTGCCGAGGCGCGCTTTGCGGTGCTCGGCTATGGCAGCCTGGGGGGCGAGGAGCTGGGCTTCGGTTCAGACCTGGACCTGGTGTTCCTGTACGAAGCACCCGCCGACGCGTCGTCCGACGGTGCGCGGCCGCTGGAAGCCAGCCGCTGGTTCGCGCGGCTGGCGCAAAAGCTCGTTGCCTTCCTCGGCAGCGTCACCGCCGCCGGCAAACTGTACGAAGTCGACGTGCGCCTGCGGCCGGACGGCGCCAAGGGGCTGCTGGTCTCGACCCTGGACAGCTTTGCCGACTACCAGCGTCAGCGTGCCTGGACCTGGGAGCATCAGGCACTGGTGCGCGCCCGGGCGATCGCCGGTGACCCCGGCCTGCTGGATGCCTTCGACTCCCTCCGCGCCCAGGTGTTGTCGCGCGAACCCGAGCCCGCGCGCCTGCAGGCGGACATCACCACCATGCGGCAACGCATGCGTGCCGAGCTGGACCGCAGCGATGCCACGCACTTCGACCTCAAGCAGGGACGTGGTGGGCTGGTGGATCTGGAATTCCTGCTGCAGGCACGGGTGCTGCTGAACGCCCACCGGCATCCGGCGCTGCTGGTCCCGCGCGATACCCCGGGCCTGCTGGACGCGCTGCACGTCGCCGGCCTGCTGCACGCACCGCCGCTGCTCCAGGCCCACGCCACGCTGCTGGACGCCGGCCTGCACTGCACCCTCGACCGTCGGCGGCGCATGGCATCCCCGGAAGCGGCCGAAATCGACACGGCCCGCTCGGCCATCCGCCACGCCATCCAGGCAAGCGGCCTGGCAACGCCACCGGCCGTCGGCGAAAGCACACCGCCCTGAGCGCGGCCACGGCACCTTCCGCACAGGCACCCTTGCGTCGGATCAGGGTGGACCCGCGCGACATTTCCGATAATGGCAGGCCCCCCTCCCTGGAGCCGCCATGTCCCGTTCGCGCATGCACGACACCCGCCTGCTGTCGCGCCGCATGTCGGCCGCCGACGCCGCCGCGCTGATCGCCCCCGGCACCAGCGTGGCCATGAGCGGCTTCACCGGCTCCGGCTACCCCAAGGCGGTGCCGTTCGCGCTCGCCGAACGCATCGAGGCGGCCAACCGCGCCGGCGAGGATTTCCGCATCAAGGTGATGACCGGCGCCTCGACCGCACCGGAGCTCGACGGCGCCTTGGCCAAGGCCGAGGGCATCGAACTGCGCTTGCCCTACCAGTCCGACCCGGAAGCCCGCAAACGCATCAACGACGGCCGCATGCACTACATCGACATGCACCTGAGCCACGTCGCCCAGCATGCCTGGTTCGGCTTCTTCGGCAAGATCGACACCGCGGTGGTGGAAGTCTCCGCCGTCGGCGAGGACGGTGCACTGGTGCCTTCCACGTCCATCGGCAACAACAAGACCTGGCTGGACCTGGCCGACAAGGTCATCCTCGAGGTCAATGCCTGGCAGCCGGAAGGCCTCGACGGCATGCACGACATCTACTACGGCACCCGCCTGCCGCCGCACCGCCAGCCCATCCCGCTGACCCGTCCCGAGCAGCGCATCGGCGAGCCGTGGCTGCAGGTGGACCCGGACAAGATCGTGGCGGTGGTGGAAACCGACAGCCCCGATCGAAACACCCCGTTCAAGCCGCTCGACGAGGACAGCAAGCGCATCGCCGGCCACCTGATCGACTTCTTCAAGCACGAGGTCCGGCAGGGCCGCCTGCCGGCCAACCTGCTGCCGCTGCAGTCCGGTGTGGGCAACATCGCCAACGCGGTGCTGGCCGGTCTGGGCGAAAGCGGTTTCACCGACCTGGCCGGCTTCACCGAAGTCATCCAGGACGGCATGCTCGAGCTGATCGACGCCGGCATCATGCGCAGTGCCTCGGCCACCGCGCTGTCACTGTCGCCGGACGCCAACCTGCGCTTCAAGCAGCGCATCGACTTCTATCGCGAGCGCGTGGTCATGCGCCCGCAGGAAATCTCCAACCATCCGGAACTGGTGCGCCGGCTCGGCTGCATCGCCATGAACGGCATGATCGAAGCCGACCTGTACGGCAACATCAATTCCACCCACATCATGGGCAGCCGCATCCAGAACGGCATCGGTGGCAGCGGCGACTTCGCCCGCAATGGCTACCTGTCGGTGTTCCTGACCCCCAGCGTGGCCAAGGGCGGCGCGATCTCGTGCATCGTGCCCATGGTCAGCCACGTGGACCACACCGAGCACGACGTGTCCATCCTCGTCACCGAACACGGCCTGGCCGACCTGCGCGGACTCGCGCCACGGCAACGCGCGCAACTGGTGATCGAACGCTGCGCCCACCCCGATTATCGCGACGCGCTGCGTGACTACTTCGAGCGCGCCAGCCGCGACAGCTACGGCAAGCACACGCCGCACCTGCTGGCCGAAGCCCTGTCCTGGCACCAGCGCTTCGTCGAAACCGGCGACATGCGCGGCTGACCCGGCTGCCGCCACCGGCAGTGGCGGCATGTCCACGACGACACGACGGGGCGACGCGGACGACGTGTCCCTCGCCTGTCAGTTTTCGGCCGCGGTTTGCGTGGTTGGAGTACGGCCCCGGCAACGTCCCGCACCCACGGGCGTGACGGAAGGCCGGTCCCGCACCAGGAGTCGCTCCATGAACATCCGCAACCGCATCCTTCCGGCCGCGCTGACTGCCGGCCTCGTTGCCCTGTCGGCCCCGGCCGCTGCCCAGCAGGGCCGCAACGACCTGCAGGCCGAACTGCACATCGACGTGGCCACCCATGCCATGCCCGGCGCACCCGGCATGGGCGCGCTCGGCCGCCTCGCCGGGGCGATGGCCGGTGGTGGCAACAGCTACGGTCAGGCCCACCATCCCGGCATGCCCGGCCGCCATCTCGACATTGCGCTGCTCAACCACGCGCACCCCGGCACGCCCGCGCAACAGGCAGTCCCCCAGGGCCTGCGCCTCGGCCCGACGATCGACCTGCTGCCGCCGGAACGCAGCACGCAGGCCTCCGGCAACGGTGGCGTCGGCGACGGCGTGGCCGTCGGCACGGGCGATGGCACCTTCCGCGTACGCTACTTCTGGGGTTGCGGCGAAACGCTGCGCGCCGGCAACCAGGCCGAGTTCACCGTCACCATCCGCGACGGCAAGATGGTGCAGAGCGGCCGATCGATGACCCCGCGGCAGGTGCCGGGCGTCGCCGAAACCAACAGCCCGCGCTTCGCCCTGTGGCCCAACCCAGGCGCGCGTGCCCGCGTCGCTGGCAATGCGTCGCTGGTGGGCAACCACGCACTGACCGGCCAGTCGCTGCCGGCATCGATGCGTTTCGAGCTGGGGGCCGATCAGGACTTCATGCCGGAGCTGACCCTGCGCCAGGACGGCACCCCGGCCGACGGTCTGGCACTGCACTGGGAGGGCGTCGACCACGCCCTGGGCTACTTCGCCCACGCCACCGCCATGGACGGAGAAACCATGGTGATGTGGAGCAGCTCCGAGGACGGCTACGCCGGGCAGGAACTGATGACCTACCTGCCCTCGCGGCTGGTCGAACAGTGGACCACCCGCCGCACGCTGATGCCTGCCACGGCCCGCGAGTGCCGCATCCCGCGGGAAGCCTTCGCCGGTGTCGAGAACGCGCCAATGGTGCAGATGATCGCCTACGGCAAGGAACGCACCATCAGCCAGCCGGGCTGGAAGGTGACCGTGCGCAACAAATCCACCGCGATGCTGATGCCGGGCATGAGTGCCGGCCAGGCAGGTGACGCGGCTCGACCCAGCGTGCGCGACAGCGCCCGCGGCCTGCTGCGCGGGCTGATCCGCCGCTGAGGCCGACCCCCGAGACCATCGCTGCGGGCAGCGCATTCGCATCGCACTGCCCGCTTTCAATCCGGATTTCCGCAGGACACATCATGAATCGCCCAACCCTCCTGACAGCCCTCCTGCTTGTGCTGAGCGGCTGCGACACCGGCGCGAACCTCGTCGGCGCGGCAACGCAGGCAGGAGAGCGCGGTGAAGTCGCAGCACCGGCGAAGGCCGAGGCAGGCCATATCGTCGGCCGTGTTCTGGATACCCGTGGCCAGCCCCTGGCCGGTGCGGAAATCCTGGTCGAAAACGCCATGTTGTACGCCCGCTACCTGCACGGCACCAGCAATGCCGAGGGCCACTACCGAGTGCCGGTGGCGCCTGGCGTGTGGAGCACGCAGGCATCCATCACCCGTGACTACAACGGCCGGCGCTACACGCTGGAACTGCAGCCGGACAGCAGCGACACCTTCGACGGCAACGGCGGCGTGCGCGACTTCACCTGGAAACTGGAAGGGCGCATGCCGGGCAGCGCTGGTTACGGTTATTACGGCGGCTTCGTGCAGTTGAGCACCGCCTTCGGTTTCCATGACGACCTCGGGCAGGTCGAACTGACCTTCACCCCCGACGGCCCGCTGATCGATGGCTCCAGCGGCCAACCCCTGCGCCTGCGCATGAACGACCACTACTGGGTCGACGCGTACCAGATCCAGGACATCCCGATCGGCCGCTACATCGTCACTGCCACGCTCAACGAAGCCGGCACTGAACGCCCCCTGCGGATCGCCGACTGGCACCAGCAGGGTGCCGGCGGCAATGCCGAACCCCAGTCGCGCTTCCTGCTCGACTTCCTGCCGAACCCGCCGGGTGGAACACGCAACTCGGCATCCATCGTCATCGGGCATTGAGCGCCCATCCGTGACCGCAATCCCAACCCCAACCTTCGAGAGGACCACGACCATGACATCGCATACCCGACTGCTGCTCCCCCTCGCCCTGCTGTTCGCCGCGACCGCCACCGGCTGCAAGGTGGAAGTCAAGGAACCCGCCGCTGCACGAGTCGACTGTGGCACCCCCGGCCCCCATGGCGTCGACTGCCAGGTGGTACGCACCGGTGGCCCCGGCGCCTTCGAAGCCTGCTGGGACCTGGAGATCAGTTGCCAGAACAATGGCGTCATGACCGGAGCGTCCTGCCACCAGGTGGCGGACGGCGTGCCCTCCGGCACGCAGAACATGCCGGTTGCCAGCTTCCGCAACACCGAAGCCTGCGACGTCCCGACGTCCGGACAAGTCCGGAACCTGAAGATCACGCCCCGCGGTTGAACGGCCGCCCCCCTGGACAACGCAGCGAGAACGTCATGAACCATCAGCACCAGCGCCGACGCCGTTGGTGGGCGCTGTGCGCCCTCCTTCCGCTGCTGGCGGCCTGCAAGCCCCCGCCGGATGCCCCGATCGTCAAGTGCACGGGCTTGGCGGTCGACATGCACGCCCGCCGGGACTGCACCGTCACCATCCACCGCACCGAGCGCCCGCAGACCGCCACCTTTCGCGTGGACAAACAGACCAAGAACAGCATCCGCCTGGACGCCCGCTTCACCGTGCAGCAGGGTGCCGTGAAGATCACCATCCAGGGATCGCCCGGCAGCCACCACGAACTCCACATCACCCCCGACACCCCCGGCCACATCGAAACCGACATGCGCCTGAGCGTCGCCCGCAAGGAATTCCGCGTCCGCTTCGAACCGGAAGGCGTGGCGGAAGGCATCGCGGGGGAGGTGGGGTTTCAGACGCGGTGACAGAGCCCTCCCCGCACCTTGGGCGGCGTGACATGAGCACATCGCGCTCGGTCCGGGCCGCGGATGCGGGCTGCCGGGCGATCCGTATCTCAGACGGGAGGGAAGCGTGATCCCACGCGCCGTGAGGGGCGCGAACTGTGTGTTCGGCTCTGCTGTCGCACGCGCGGCGCGTTTCTAAGCCGCCTGTGCGGCGGTGAACCCGCCACCGCCTCGCCACCGTCGGATCACCCGTTTCTAAGCCGCCTGTGCGGCGGTGAACGTCAAGGTCCAGAACATGGATCTTTGCAGCGATTTCTAAGCCGCCTGTGCGGCGGTTAACCACCACGCGATGCCACGCGGTCTTCTCTTGCTTTTCTAAGCCGCCTGTGCGGCGGTGAACCACGGCCAGCGTTGAGTCATCGAGCCCGACGATTTCTAAGCCGCCTGTGCGGCGGTGAACAACCGTGCAGGCGTCGATGATGGGGGCCGTCATTTCTAAGCCGCCTGTGCGGCGGTGAACAACTGCCGGATAACCGGCCGTCAACCGGACAATTTCTAAGCCGCCTGTGCGGCGGTGAACTGGTTCAGTCGCGGGCGCGTGCCCAGGTCAACCTTCTAAGCCGCCTGTGCGGCGGTGAACGCCGAGGTCGCGGCACACGATGCACCCGATCTTTTCTAAGCCGCCTGTGCGGCGGTGAACCGGTCGAAGCAATTTGGGCGCTGCGGAAATGTTTTCTAAGCCGCCTGTGCGGCGGTGAACTACATCTACGATCCGGAAAACCCGCGCTGCGATTTCTAAGCCGCCTGTGCGGCGGTGAACGATCAGCCGGCGATGCGCGATGTCCAATCGGCTTTCTAAGCCGCCTGTGCGGCGGTGAACTGAGCGCCATTTTCGGCTGTTGTCCGCTTGCTTTTCTAAGCCGCCTGTGCGGCGGTGAACCTCAGCAACGCTTTCTCGGTGATGGCCTGCATTTTCTAAGCCGCCTGTGCGGCGGTGAACGGCGTACTGGCAGGACCCGCGCCCGGGTGAGTTTTCTAAGCCGCCTGTGCGGCGGTGAACGCGAGGATGTCGCCCAGCGTGCAGCCGGGGTTTTTCCAAGCCGCCTGTGCGGCGGTGAACTCGGCCAAGCCTTCGTCCTCGAGCGCCTCCATTTTCTAAGCCGCCTGTGCGGCGGTGAACATGATCCCCTTTGCCAATGCGGAGCCCTGTTTTTTCTAAGCCGCCTGTGCGGCGGTGAACTGGAGGCATGACACGCAAGACGGACCCGGACTTTTCTAAGCCGCCTGTGCGGCGGTGAACGTCATTGGGTGTGACGCACAAGGTTTTCCGCTTTTCTAAGCCGCCTGTGCGGCGGTGAACGGTGTTCCTCGCGTTGGTGCGCGCCGTGATGCTTTCTAAGCCGCCTGTGCGGCGGTGAACCCGGACATCTTCGGGCCGCGGCCCGAAGGGGATTTCTAAGCCGCCTGTGCGGCGGTGAACACGCAGTTGACGGCCAGGACCTTTGTCACCGCTTTCTAAGCCGCCTGTGCGGCGGTGAACGTGTACGCGCTGCCCGGCGGAGGGGATGTGGATTTCTAAGCCGCCTGTGCGGCGGTGAACGAAGGCACGCTCCGGCGCGGTGTTGATGATCTTTTCTAAGCCGCCTGTGCGGCGGTGAACGATAAGCTCCAACGTGACGCGGTTCAACTCGTTTTCTAAGCCGCCTGTGCGGCGGTGAACCTGGCCGAACACCGGCACCGTGGTATCGACATTTTCTAAGCCGCCTGTGCGGCGGTGAACACGTGGCAGGCGGTGACGGACAAGGTGGCGACTTTCTAAGCCGCCTGTGCGGCGGTGAACATGAACAGATGGCGGTGGCGTGCGCGCTTCGCTTTCTAAGCCGCCTGTGCGGCGGTGAACCCTTGTCCGCCTTGCGCTCCACTTGATCGGATTTTCTAAGCCGCCTGTGCGGCGGTGAACTACCGTCCCTGCACCGCATCCCGCTGGCACCATTTCTAAGCCGCCTGTGCGGCGGTGAACGCACATGCCGAGCTGCTTGGCCTTGCCGACTTTTTCTAAGCCGCCTGTGCGGCGGTGAACTCGATTGTTTCCGTCCCTGCCCAGCCCGACGCTTTGCTAAGCCGCCTGTGCGGCGGTGAACACGGTAGGGCTCATCTGGATGACCTGCTGATTTTTCTAAGCCGCCTGTGCGGCGGTGAACGACAACAATTTCACCCGCCATTTCTTGCCATCTTTCTAAGCCGCCTGTGCGGCGGTGAACTCTGGGTCGTCGCGGAGGCACTGAAAATTCAGTTTCTAAGCCGCCTGTGCGGCGGTGAACTCCGGCGGGCGGGCAAAGGGTGGAGGCGGTCGTTTCTAAGCCGCCTGTGCGGCGGTGAACTCGGCCAGGAATGGCGCGTCGGGTCCGTCGATTTTCTAAGCCGCCTGTGCGGCGGTGAACACCACGCGCGACAACTATTCGACCCTGTACCTTTTCTAAGCCGCCTGTGCGGCGGTGAACATCGAATCGGTGCCGTTCCGCACGACGACGCGTTTCTAAGCCGCCTGTGCGGCGGTGAACGTGAGGTCAGCCACCTCGTCTGGATTGAGCTTTTTCTAAGCCGCCTGTGCGGCGGTGAACTCGATCATCTGTGCGGTGTAGTGTCGCACGTATTTCTAAGCCGCCTGTGCGGCGGTGAACGGTTCTGGGCTTCGCTCATCGGCGCTATCACATTTCTAAGCCGCCTGTGCGGCGGTGAACATTCGGGACGGGGCCAGTGACGATGACTGTCTTTTCTAAGCCGCCTGTGCGGCGGTGAACTTCCGGGTTGCCGCCCTCGCCGACTTCATACATTTCTAAGCCGCCTGTGCGGCGGTGAACTGGGTTGAGTTCGTCAGTTCGCAGGGGCACGCTTTCTAAGCCGCCTGTGCGGCGGTGAACTGTTCGCCCCACCGATCAATGGGCCATTGCGTTTTCTAAGCCGCCTGTGCGGCGGTGAACGCCAGCTGTCATGCCTGAAACCGTCAAGACATTTTCTAAGCCGCCTGTGCGGCGGTGAACATGATGGAACGTCTTGTAGCTGAGTCCGAGAATTTCTAAGCCGCCTGTGCGGCGGTGAACTTGTCCCCTTGCTGGGCCGGTGCAAACGCAGTTTTCTAAGCCGCCTGTGCGGCGGTGAACGGCTAATGGGGTGGCCGCTTGTGCTGGTGGGTTTCCTAAGCCGCCTGTGCGGCGGTGAACAATTGTCTTTGCAGACCACCGAGACGTTGCCATTTCTAAGCCGCCTGTGCGGCGGTGAACCAACAGCACGCCGCGAACAGCAAAAACGTGCTTTTCTAAGCCGCCTGTGCGGCGGTGAACGTAGACGGCTACTTCCGCTACATGTCCGTTGTTTTCTAAGCCGCCTGTGCGGCGGTGAACTCTGGCCGAGGTAAGCCATGGTGTATCTCCTTTTTCTAAGCCGCCTGTGCGGCGGTGAACTTCGCCCTTGCGCTTGCTGTAGAGCGCGCGAATTTCTAAGCCGCCTGTGCGGCGGTGAACTTGTGCGTCTTTGCGCAGTCGTCGCAGATGACTTTCTAAGCCGCCTGTGCGGCGGTGAACTAGCCGCCAGATCGCTTCCGCGCGAGTGTCATTTTCTAAGCCGCCTGTGCGGCGGTGAACGATGGCCTGGTCCGCGAAGGCCGGCTGCTGCCTTTCTAAGCCGCCTGTGCGGCGGTGAACTGAGGCATTCGGCACGGAACACGGGGTGAAGTTTTCTAAGCCGCCTGTGCGGCGGTGAACGGAGGGCGGCTGTGACGCTGCGGCTGACGATTTTTCTAAGCCGCCTGTGCGGCGGTGAACACCTGGTGTTCATCGGCGCTCGCCCGTCGATGTTTCTAAGCCGCCTGTGCGGCGGTGAACGGAACTTGCCGACATCACCGGCGCGACTGATTTTTCTAAGCCGCCTGTGCGGCGGTGAACCACCACCGCGGCATCGGCTGCCCGACCGACAATTTCTAAGCCGCCTGTGCGGCGGTGAACACACCGGCGGCTGAGGTGCTGCCGTTGACGGTTTTCTAAGCCGCCTGTGCGGCGGTGAACCAGGAATCCGTCCAACAGCTCATCGCCGACATTTTCTAAGCCGCCTGTGCGGCGGTGAACTGGCGTGCATCGAAGCGTTCGGCTCGCAGCTTTTTCTAAGCCGCCTGTGCGGCGGTGAACCGCTGTGTCAAGCGGCTGCGGCATCATTTAGCTTTCTAAGCCGCCTGTGCGGCGGTGAACCGCCTCCAACAGATAAGGCGCGGCGGCGATCATTTCTAAGCCGCCTGTGCGGCGGTGAACGAGTCAGTCGCAGGCCCGTCGCTTCGGCAAGTTTTCTAAGCCGCCTGTGCGGCGGTGAACGAGTAGTAGTTCCGGTCGCGGATCTCTGCGTTTTTCTAAGCCGCCTGTGCGGCGGTGAACATCTGCAGGTAGTCATCATGCGTGTCGTCGGTTTTCTAAGCCGCCTGTGCGGCGGTGAACTCGCGGTTGTCGGGAATCACGGAAAGGAGCATTTTCTAAGCCGCCTGTGCGGCGGTGAACATGACGAACGCGGCCACTGCATGCCAGCCGGTTTTCTAAGCCGCCTGTGCGGCGGTGAACTCGAGGTCGGCGGCGTACTCCTCGATCAGGATTTTCTAAGCCGCCTGTGCGGCGGTGAACCTGCCGAGGAACTCGCTCAGCGCGTGGCTGATTTTCTAAGCCGCCTGTGCGGCGGTGAACATGGCGACGGTGCCGAAGATGGCGAAGATACTTTTCTAAGCCGCCTGTGCGGCGGTGAACAAGCGCGGGAGATGGTCGGCGGCGTACTCTCCTTTCTAAGCCGCCTGTGCGGCGGTGAACTCGTGCCGCACCTGATTTGCCAGACGCCGGACTTTCTAAGCCGCCTGTGCGGCGGTGAACTCGTCTGGACGGCGCGACGAGGGATGCCCTGTTTTCTAAGCCGCCTGTGCGGCGGTGAACCGAGCGCGACGTCGCCAGGGTTGGCGAGGCCATTTCTAAGCCGCCTGTGCGGCGGTGAACGAACCCCACCGACGACACGGTGAAGGGGACCATTTCTAAGCCGCCTGTGCGGCGGTGAACGACACCAGCGATGCCGTGGCCGCTTTCCTCAATTTCTAAGCCGCCTGTGCGGCGGTGAACCGTGGCGTGGTACGCATGCCAGTGCGTGTGCTTTTCTAAGCCGCCTGTGCGGCGGTGAACGGAGTGTTCGGCTGCAAGTTGTTCTGCGTGATTTTCTAAGCCGCCTGTGCGGCGGTGAACGAATGGAGTGGCCGCCGCAGCGCTGACCCGGTTTTCTAAGCCGCCTGTGCGGCGGTGAACACACGCTCCACTCCGGCGGCAAACGTCACCTTTTTCTAAGCCGCCTGTGCGGCGGTGAACGAAGGCATCCGCAAGATTGCGCAGCCCATGCTTTTCTAAGCCGCCTGTGCGGCGGTGAACGGCCAAGGCCGCGGCCCGCGCGCAAGCGATGTTTTCTAAGCCGCCTGTGCGGCGGTGAACGACCTTCATCAACGACCGCCTGGCCGAGCCGTTTTCTAAGCCGCCTGTGCGGCGGTGAACATGCAGCGCGAGGCGCGCACCGCGGTGACAAATTTCTAAGCCGCCTGTGCGGCGGTGAACTCAGGTCCGGCTGCACGCGTCCGTACGACCTTTTTCTAAGCCGCCTGTGCGGCGGTGAACGTGCATGAAGGCAACTTGCCGCCCGGACGCTTTTTCTAAGCCGCCTGTGCGGCGGTGAACTGGGAGGGTTTACGGGTGAGCGCGACATACACTTTCTAAGCCGCCTGTGCGGCGGTGAACCCTGAGCGCCTGCCACTTACCCATGTCCTCAATTTCTAAGCCGCCTGTGCGGCGGTGAACATGCTGGTCCCTGGTGCCACCTGCAGATTCTCTTTCTAAGCCGCCTGTGCGGCGGTGAACAGTACGGGTAGAACCGGGTTGACATGACGTTCTTTCTAAGCCGCCTGTGCGGCGGTGAACGGCTTGGGTGCGGGTGCCGGCGCAACCGGCGTTTTCTAAGCCGCCTGTGCGGCGGTGAACGACAGCGGTTTCGAGGTGTCGGTCAACATCCTTTTCTAAGCCGCCTGTGCGGCGGTGAACCACTTCCGTGGCTGATCCGTTGCTTGCGTACATTTCTAAGCCGCCTGTGCGGCGGTGAACGAAGAGCCTGCCGTACTGGGAGCGGCACCATTTTTCTAAGCCGCCTGTGCGGCGGTGAACCCGGGATACCCCCGGCGGCGCATTTCGGCAAATTTCTAAGCCGCCTGTGCGGCGGTGAACAGGCCATCTGGCGTGCGTCCGGGTTGCGTGGATTTCTAAGCCGCCTGTGCGGCGGTGAACGAGCCGTTCCACTCGAATGCCTGCGCCATGATTTTCTAAGCCGCCTGTGCGGCGGTGAACCTGCCCGCGATCTCGTTGCTGGCCAGCAACTCTTTCTAAGCCGCCTGTGCGGCGGTGAACAAGGAGCGCACCCCATGCACCAACTCGCGCTTTTTCTAAGCCGCCTGTGCGGCGGTGAACATGGCGGAGTCCAGCACGCCCGCCGTCTACATTTTCTAAGCCGCCTGTGCGGCGGTGAACATGACACGGTCATAACGGCTGCCAACCAACGATTTCTAAGCCGCCTGTGCGGCGGTGAACGTCAATCGGGGCCTGACCTGTCAGGCGTGCGTTTTCTAAGCCGCCTGTGCGGCGGTGAACATCGGACCGTCATTCGCCACCTTACATCATCATTTCTAAGCCGCCTGTGCGGCGGTGAACTGCTGTGCTTCGACAAGCTGGGCGGTGATTTCTTTCTAAGCCGCCTGTGCGGCGGTGAACTAGGCGCGCGCGAGGTTGGCACCCGCGAGGTATTTCTAAGCCGCCTGTGCGGCGGTGAACTACATGTTCCCCGCGGCGTCTTTCCACGCGGTTTTCTAAGCCGCCTGTGCGGCGGTGAACGACGTCAGCATCGAGAAGCTCGGTGCGGCCGATTTCTAAGCCGCCTGTGCGGCGGTGAACAAGTTCAACTCTGGAGAAAATGCCTAGTTTTCAAAGAGCTACGCAGGGAAGCAGGCATTGGTGAAATTTCTTGGCCACTTGCCGCGCCCTGCAAACCATGGCCTTCCATGGCCGTCGACGAAAAAGGGTCAAATGGAGGGAACGACGCCCCCAAGGCTCAGTCCGTAGGCGTTGAACCCGTGCTGCGGACCGTCAGGCACTGGACTCTGCTCAAGGAACAGGCGATGGCGCTGACCCGTGCTTCGGCTGTAGGTGGTGACGTAGGGCAGCTGCAGGATGTCACCCGCACTGTCCGGGATCCGCCGCCGAGCCTCCTCCACTGACCACCCTTTCCGGCGCATCGCCCGTGCGCGCATGTTGTGGCCACTCTTTGCCTGCCGGCGCCGGACCCGCAGAAAGCCCACGGCATCCTGCGTGTCACGAGCCTCCGACAGGGTCAAATGGTCGCGCATTCCCCGCAGCCAATCCCGTTGCATGAGTCCGTGCAGATCCTCGGCCCGACCATGCATTCGCATGACCAAGCCCAATGTCGGGTAAGCGCCATCGCGCCACTGGGGGAAACTGACGGCGATTTTTCCTTCCCCTTCTTCGACCAACGCCCGATGCAGCTTCGAGAACAGGGCGTCCATCAACAGGTGCTGTGGGAACTCGTCGTCGGGGACTAGGGTGAGATCGATGAAGGCATCCATCTCAGCCCTCACCGAATACGCCGCCGCGAATGAGCACGGCCATGACGTAATGCTGTTGATCGCTTGCCGGAACCTTGTCCTTCAGCATCCATCCGTCCAGAAGAGTATAGAAGTCCCTCTTTTCCTTCGGCTGGCGATAAGCTCTGCCCTCGGTGGTGACAGAACCGTACGGTTCGACCGCGATCGGCGGGTTTCCGGCCGCTTCCCCGTACCACGTGTCCACGCTGCGCAATGCATTACCGACCTTCTGCGAGTGCAATGCCCCAACACCATCTTCTTTCGGGCCAACTGCGTACAAAAATTTGCTCTTCTTTCCGCGCTCTTTCACCACCTTCCCATCTTTGATGATGAGTTCTTGGGAAGGAAACACTTCCTGACCTTCCCCCACCCGAACGTGAGCGGTGATCTGCAGCAGAACATGCTCCCGGCCGGCGAGACCTGCTTCGATCAATGTCGCTACCGCATCCAAGGAATCTTGCGAGTCAGGCGGCACCTCGAAGTTACCCAACGAAAAGGCAAGTGCATCGAAGCGGCCGACCTCATGGGATTCGCCACCCTGCAAGCGGCTCACCTGCACGCTGACATCTTCCGCGCCAACGCGATTGCGCCAGAGGAACCGGCCGTTGGCGAGGTTGACGGCGTAGCGACGCGCAAGTTCACCGAACCCGTGCTCGTCAAGATAGCCCGTGACCACCTTGCCCAGTTTTTCGCGATACGTTGCCTCGTTGCAGGCGGATGGCACGCCCAGGCCCGGCAACACGCGCAGGGTGAAGCGGACACACAGCGTGTCTGCGGACATCGGCAGCGAAGCAACATCAACGGTCTGCAGGTTGGGCTTGTCGATGGCCGCATCGAGCTTGGCGGGATCCTGTGCGCCAGCCTTCAAGCGGTTGGAAATGGTGCCGCGTACGGCCTTCTCGCGCAGCCTCACCGGCTCCCATCGATGACTGTTGCCGCGGTCGTCCCAGCGGCCAGCGCTGAAAACGGCATCGGAGGGATCGAGTTTGCGTTCGAAAGCGAGGACGGACGGATTCTTGATGGTCATGAGAAGCTCCTTGTCGTCAGGATTGCCAATCGAAATCGGCAGAAGATTGCGGCACAACAAAGTCATTTCGGCAGCGATACGTGTCCGCATCGTTGTCTGGATACCAGAGCAGTTGCTCGGGATGCTCGATGCGATGGGGACTTATCCATTGGCCCAGTGAGTACAGGCTTTCCACGAAGCGAAACCGCGTTCCACTGTCGCGCGCGTTGGCCACGCTGCCCGCCGCCTGGAGCACCGTCAGACCGGCATAGCCAACAGGGATCGGAACAACCCACCCGCTGCCCTTCTCCCGGTCATGGACCCACTTGCCTTCCGCCTCGTCGTAGCGGTGATTGCGTCGTGACCGGTGCAACCACGCATCGAGCACCGTTGCATCGGGTTGCGTATCGCGAAGTTGTTCCAAGGTGCCAGCAAGCAGATCGTCCCGGGCCACCAGCGCGAAGCCCGGCAGCAACTTCATCCTTGCAGCGCAGAAGTTGTGTTGCCGGCCTTCCGCATCGCCGGTCATTGCGATCAAATGCGGCCGCCCATTCCGAGGGGAGGGGAGCAATGTTCCGCCTGCGATCCGCATGGTTTGCACCCACTCGCCGATGCGCGCGGAAAGTTCGGCGTCTCGCCCTGCATCTTGGCCAAGTGAGCGCCCATCCACGGCCAGTATCAGGCTTACCTCGAGATGGATGCGTCCCTCTTCGACGATGGCGGCCGTCTTGCCGTCCTTGCCCACCGGGTTGCGGGTCAGGCGGAAGGAGTCGACGTAGCCGCTGTCATTCACCAGCTCCTGATGGTCATGTGAGACCACGCCAATGGCCTTGAACCGGATGTCCGTGACTTCCATCTGATGCAAGTTGCGCTGCAGGGCCCACATGAAGCCGATGAATGCCGTCATCGCCGGGAACCCATGGGTGAGCGGGCTGGAAATGGCATTGGCGTTCTGCACACGGAGCCGCGGGAGGACCAGCAGATGCGTGTAGGACGGACAGCGGCTCATGGGTTGCCCCCCTTCGCCCAGGATCGCTGGCTTGGAAGATCGCGACGGATGGGGTTTGCCCAATCAACCGCATCCACGATGGCCTGCCTGGCAAAGTGCCGCAGCTCGACGTCACCCACTGGCAGATCGTGCTTGCGCAGCCAGCCGTTCAACCATTCGGCAAATCGGGCGGCGACTTCGTCGGGCCAGTCCTGGCGATCAAACACCTCATTGAACGCGCGATCGTCTGCATGGCCGTCGGCATCATCGCTCTCCGCGCGCACCTCCATCTCGCGCCTGCCGGGATCCAGCCATGCCTTTTCGCATGGCGCGAGTTCGCACTCCGGCACCCGCGTCCAACCCGGCTCGAAACTTGCGGTCGTGGCGGCTCCGAAAGCAGCCAAGGTCGCGCCAAGCCGTTGCTCCATGCGCTCTCGCTGTTGCTGCTCCGGCAACCGCCGCTGATCGTAGGACTTCAGGAGCTCGACGAACCGGTCCAGTATCTCTCGCGTGTCATCGAAGAACAGGATTCCCGGAATCGCCGTGGTGACATGATGCAACTTGCGTGGATGCTCACGCCGCCATCGCGGGGGCAGCGATGCGAGGAGATAGTTGATGCCGCGCCGCTCGGAGTTCAGCTGCGAGATATTCTGGGGCTTGGTGCCCCCCAGCTTGCGATACGCCAGTCCCGGATAGTCGGGGATCGATGCCGGGTGCGGCTTCTTGTCGCGCCTGGCCTTGCGGGCCTCGACGACTTCATCGCCGAATCGCCCATGCTGGATCTGCTCGTGGACGGCATGGACAAGGCTGCTCGGAAACAAGGGCTGCAGGAGGTGGAAATGGCTGTCGTCCGTGGCGTCGCCATCGACGCACCAGTACAACTGCTTGGCCTGTGCATGACTGCTGTAGCACTCCGCCGAGCGCCGAAGACCGCGAAATGCGTTCGCCAGCTCAGCCGCCACGTCTCCGTCCGGCGACAGAGCCTTCAGAAGATCACTGTCACCGTCTTCAAACCAGTCGAGCAGACGCCGCCCTTCAACCTCCACCTTCAGCAACTTGTACACATCCAGTGCGGCCGCGTTGCCAACGATGTCTTCGGCCGCCCCATTCCCCAGGACTTGCGAGCCGAGTTCGGGTCGCGCATCCAGTCGATTCGGATCGACATGCAGACTGGTGCCCTTCGCATCGGGATGGATGGCCTTCAGCACGTGCGTGACCGCCTGGATCTGACCGACGCGACGAGCAGCGTCGGTCAGCCACGTGTGGTACTCGTACCTGGTGGCGTTGGCATCGTTGCCTGGGACGCCATCCTTCACCTTCGCGGCACGGCGTTCTTCGATGAAGCCCGCGATGGCGGATCGAAATTCACTTGATCTTCGTTCCATTCTTCCCTCCTATCCATTAAGCATCTGGTGAGGTCGTCTCAAGAACCGCGACTCACAGCGAGGTTCACGAGACTTGACCATTCCAGCAGATATGGTACCATTCTTCTGACAGTCTACCGAAGCGAATTCGGCTTAGGAAATTCTCCTGACAGATCGACTGCCGCAGAGGCAGTTGTAGTAACGTAGAAACATGAATCTCACTCTCACCAGCCGCGAATTCAATCAGGACACCGGACGGGCCAAGCGCGCCGCCGAGGAAGGTCCTGTCTTCATCACCGACCGTGGCCGGCCGGCGCATGTCCTGCTGTCGATCCGCGACTATCTGGCGCTGACTGGAAAGCAGCCCCGCATCACGGATCTCTTGGCAATGCCGGAGGGCGACGCGAACATCGAGATCGACCTCCCCGCACGCCCGGATCTGCCCCGGCCGGCCGGGCTTGATTGATGTACCTGCTCGACACGCTCGTCGTCTCGGAATTGCGCAAGGTCCGCGCCAACAAGGCCGATCCGCGCGTCGTCGGGTGGGCCAACTCCGTGGATACCCACCTGCTGCACCTGTCAGTGGTGAGCGTGGAAGAACTCGAGCTCGGCGTGCTGTTGGCCGAGCGCCGGGATCCGCAAAAGGGTGCGATCCTGAGGAAATGGCTACACCGGCAGGTAATGGTGGCGTTCGACCGTCGGATCCTGGCCGTCGATTCCGGTGTCGCCTTGCGCAGTGCGGCCTTGCACTGCCCCGACCCGCGCCCCATTCGCGATGCGTTGATCGCCGCCACGGCGCTGGAGCACGGATTGACCGTCGTGACGCGGAACACCGCCGCTTTCTCCCCGATGGGCGTCGCGCTGCTGGATCCGTGGCAGGCGTAGGCCGGGTCATTTCGCCAACGTCATGCCCAGCAGCGGGTGCCAGCGCCAGCGGTCCAGACGATCCGGGCCCACCTTCGGCACGCTGACCGTCGTGAACCGTCGACCGGCGTCCATCAAGGAAATCCGCTGGGCCTCTGCCAACCGCTGAAGGAGTTCGAGCATGTCGAATTCCATCCACGGCGCGATGCGAGGCCCCATTTCCAGCCGGACCTGCTCACGGGACTCTTGGGCCAAGGTGTAGACACCTTCTTGATTGCGCCGCAACCGGCTTTCATCTACACGATGCAGGAGCAACTGCTCTTCCTCCTCATCCGGCAGGAACACCAACGTCTGCTCGCGTGCTTGGCTGTCGTCGCGGAAGGGCTGCTGTTGCGGCAATGCCCAAGTCAGGTGTGCGTTATCGGTGCGGAAGAACGTGGTTGCATTCGGATGCTCGCGCCCCGATTGGCCCATCGCCAGCAGCATCCGCACGTGCTCCAGATCAACAAGGCTGCGGGTCGGCTTCAACGCATCGATTGGTCGAGACTGGATTCGCGGTCGCGCGTCGATCGTCGCGTATTCGGCCTTGTCCAACACCTCCCCCAGGAAATGCGACGCGAGGTGCAATACCTTCGCGCGCGCGGGACTTTCAGGGTGCTCGAATCCCGGTCGCACGAACGCCGGCTTTCCTGGCTGTTCGAAGTGCTTCAGGTTGGTCTCGAAGACGAATATGTTGGGTTGACTATTGCCCGCGTCGCGGTGCCGCCGAACGCGTCCGGCCAGCTGGATCAGCGAGCGCATCGATGACGGCTCGACAATCGCCCAGTCGTAGTCGTGATCGCGACCGACTTCGGCCACGGGTGAAGCAAGCACGACGAACAGATGCTCCTGCTCGTCGCCGTGATCCAGCACGCGGCGAATGTCGGGCAATTCTAGCCGTCTGCCCCGGCTTCCCAGCACAGCATCAAGGTTCTCCTCGATGGCAGATCGCAGCAGCAACGGAAAACGGGAGTGATAGACGCAAAGATGGATGTGCACACCATCCGGCGCACCAAGTCGGAACACTTCCTGTGCCACGTCAAACAGCGGATCGATGTTGGCCATGCGCACCAACCCGAAGCTGACGCGCTTTCCGCTTACCGGATCGATCTGTGCGTGCAACTGATGGGCGTCCAGCGCGGCGTCCACGACCTGCGATGCGAGGGCGGCACGAATCCGGCTCTTGTCCCGGGAGTCGATCCGCAGCGGCAAAAGCTGCCCCAGCTGCTTCGGCGGCTGCGCTGCCAGCTTTATGATCCGTGCGTGCACGAACGCTTCGTGCGACTGAGCAAAACCCTCCACTTCCGCACAGTCCTGCGAGACAGTCTTGAACTCGTCCACCCAAAGACACGGGATCGATGGCGGTGCCGATGCCTGCCCACCACTACTTCCACGATTTCGCTGATACTGGATCCGCCCCTGACGGTACGCCTCGAACAAGCCCTGTACCAGCGCCGGCGGCAACGTTGCCGACGACAGCAGGACGCGCGACCCCAGCAAGCCTGCCCAATGAACCAGCCGGGTCAGTGCCGGAAAATCATCAATGCCGAAATCGTCCGGTTCGTCGAGCACCAGGTCACTGCTCATCAATCGCAGCATCGGCGCGATCTGGCGTCCGGCACGTTGCGCTTCGGTCGCTGGCATCAGATGGTCGATCGTGCAGACCAGCAATGGCGCCGACAACAGGTTGCGAATGCGCTCATCGCCCATGGCCATCCGCAACAACGGATGGTCCTGCACGTTGCCTTCATAGAAGACCGCGCCATCTTCCTCGATCAGCGCCTGGGTTGATGCGGAGCCTGTGCTTTCGGCCAATGCTGCGTGATACTCGAACAACTGGCGACTGGCGGAGCCGCCGACGCGTACCGCCAGTTCATCGTCACCCACGCCAAGGATGTCGCGGTAGTTCCTCCCCATCTGCAAGGTCAACGTGCGCAGGCCGACTGCGAAGCTGCAGCGCATGCCACGGTGAGGATCCGCCAACCCGTACATGATTCGGGCATTGGCAAACGTCTTGCCACGGCCAGTGGAGGCCATGTTGACGATGAAGGCGCCGTTCTCTGCGGCTTTGTCACGGATGCCCTCTGCGGCGTCGAATGCCTTGTCCTGCCACCGAAACCGGGCCGTTGCCGTACGCTTTCGCAAAGCGCGATGCTGCAGGACCGGAAGATTTTCGGCAATAGTCTGCAATCCATGGCAGAGCATCGCCGCATCCCGGGCAACGCCGAGCAGGTGTTCGTCCAAGCGCTGCTTCAACTGGCCATTCCGATCTGTGTTCGCAAATAGATCGCAATCAATGTCACCGGACACCCGCAGCGACGAATCGGGCGGAAGCGATGAGTAGTGGTGATCGGCAAGCATCAGGCCCATCCTGGCCACGTGCATGACGTAGGGATTGCTCAGCCAATCGCCCTTCCCAGGCTTGGACCGCAATGCCAACAGGCGCTGCGCGAGTTTCGAAGCGCTCCGGCGCCATTTCGGCATCAGTGGCGGCAATGCACCGGCGATGGTCCAGCAACGCTCGATGTCCGGCCGAGATGCAGCGTCGCGCTCGGCCGACCAATCGTTCCAACCCGCATCAACTCGTAGCCACAGATCGTCAAGCCATTCCGGAGCGAAGTCCGACGAACGCTTCCCGAACCATGCCTTGTCCGGTGCTCCACTGACGGGGAGCGTCAGCAGGCGATGATGGGTGACCACAAGCCATGCAACAGCCGCCGCGAGCGGCGGCAGGCCCGCAAATGCCTTCGGGACTTCCTCATCGATTCCATCCCGCCAGTAGCGGCCGCTGGCGAGCCAGCTCGCGTCGTCGTCCGCGCCGGGCGAGGCGAGTCGCCGCAGCCATGCCTCGTCGTCATCGGACCCGACGAAAGCAAGGAACATCCGCAACGACACCCATTCGTGGCGGTACAGGTTCCGACTGAACGCACTGCTCTTGAGTCGAATTTGGAACGCGATGCTGGCCTTGCCGAGGTCGTGCAGCAATGCCGCGAGCTGCGCCAGCAGGCTGATGTCCTCCCCCGTGTGCCAGTCATTCTCGTCGGAACTGCGCAGCACATCCCGGCGTGTGCGATTGGTCGGCACCGCACCTTCCGCATTGAATCGGCGTCGGTCGCCCACGATCCAGAGCAGCTCCGAGTGGTTCAGTCCGCGTATCCAGTGGCACGCAACCGCGGTGTTCTTGCGGGCGGACTTGCGCAACAGTTTGCGCAAAGCATCCAAACCGTCCCTGGTGACAGGTGTCTGCCATGTCCGCTCGCCGCGACGTTCGGCGAATTGATCGAGGATACGGCGCGTCTCGTTGATGGCGCGGCCACTGCACTCGGACACCAGAAGGATGTTCACGATACCGCGACCCCCAGTGCAACCCGCTTGAGCGTGTCGATCATGAGGTCCAGCGCCTCCATTTGCGTTAGACGCTCGATGCAAGCGCTGCGAAACTCCTGTTCGCTGTGTCCCGCCATCGCCGAAACGAACGCTTGGGGCAGGATCGTCGCATCCTTGACCAGATCCGCCACATCGAACACCAGCGCACCACGCCGAGTCTTGCCATGTAGAACGGCCAGCCCATGCGGCAATCCAAGCACCCAGGTGGCACTGGCTGCCAAACCATAGGCGAGATAATTGCCATGATCGAGGAAGCGATTGGCCGGATCGGTTCCGCTGCCGCGCTTAGTACGAGTGAACTTACCGTAACCGGTTGCCTGGGCGGCAATTCGAAATAGCGCCTTGCTCAGGCGCGCTTCCTCGGTGAGCAAGGCATTGACGTCTGGCGCCCGGTCGATGGCCCGGGCCGAGGCTTCCAACAATTCAACGACATGTTGCGCATCCGGCTCGAAACCAACCTCTCGAAGCCGTCGTGATTTCAGCCACTGGCGTGCAATGCAATCAAGACGCACATGCTGCAATCGCCGGGCGGCCTGCAAGCGCAGACGCTCATCAAACCAAAATGCGACCCATGACTGCAGATACTCGGTAGGGCGGTATTCGCTCTGCGGCGCGAACCACGCCACCTCGACATCCACCTCATTGGCGCTGAACAACGGCGTACCGCCGCCACCGCAGAAGCCCACGAGCACACCGGCCTTTGCGAGTTCCCGCATGGCGGCCTGGGTGATCGAGGTGCCTGTACCGAGCAACACGGTCGTGGTATTGGCAATCGGGATGTTCCAGTACAGCGACTGCTTGCCGGCGTCGGTCACGTACGTCACACGCCCTCCCTTGACCAGCACTCGACAGTGTTGCAGGTAGTAGAGATTCGCCCGCTTCGACAGCAGGATCGACTTCAAGTCGGAAGGTGACAGGTCATCCACGGCTTCCCCCTCATTCCAGCACCAGCTTAGCTGTGTCACGTCTCAGATCCCGAGACAACAAAAAACCCCCGCGATCTCTCGCGGGGGTTTCGTCTTGCGGTATCGCGTAACGCAGGTGGCGCGGATCAGAAATCCATGCCGCCCATGCCACCCATGCCGCCC
>JAUNRQ010000014.1 GCA_030535605.1 Pseudoxanthomonas suwonensis | reverse complement strand
ATGGCCAGCGCGGTGAAGGACTGGACCTGGGCGAGGGCGGTGATGGTTTCCATCTGGGTTCTCCGAAACGAAAGGTTGTTGAACGAAAGGAAGGTGAAGCGAAAGGGATTCGAGCCGCGGCTAGTGATGCTCTTCCGACAGACTCAGGTAAACGATCGAGAGCATCATGAAAATGAAGGCCTGCAGCGGGATCACGAGGATGTGGAAGATCATCCAGGCAAAGCCGAACACGCCGCCGCCGAGCATGCCCAGCAAGCCGGCGCCGCCAAGCACCCAGATCAGCAGGAACACGATTTCACCGCCGAACATGTTGCCGAACAGTCGCATCGCCAGCGAGACCGGCTTGCTCAGCCACTCGACGATGTTGAGGATCAGGTTGAACGGCACCATCCACTTGCCGAACGGCGAGAACAGGAACTCCTTGACGAAGCCCACCACGCCCTTGCCGCGGATGGCAAAGGCCAGCATCAGGAAGAACACCGAAATCGACATCGCCAGCGTGGCATTGACGTCGGCGGTGGGGACCGGCTTCCAGTACTCGACGCCGAACCAGGCCAGCGGCATGGCAATGAAGTCGGCCGGGATCATCTTGATGAGGTTCATCAGGAGGATCCAGAAGAAGATGGTGATCGCCACCGGGGTGACGATGCGCGCGTTGCCGTGGTAGGTGTCCTTGACCTGGTTGTTGACGAACTCGAGCAGGATCTCGACGAACGCCTGCCACTTGCCCGGAACGCCAGCGGTCGGCTTGCGCACCGCCAGCCAGAAGGCGAACACCATCAGCCCGCCCATCAGCAACGAGGTGATGAGCGTGTCCAGGTGCAAGGTCATGAACGGGCTGTCGCCCACCTGCAGGGTCAGGTTCTGCAAATGGTGCTGGATGTAGCTGGTGGGGGTCAGGTCGGTGTCGGCGGCCATGTATGTGGTGAATCCGTTTGCATCTCGTCCAAATTCAACGCCGCAGCACGCTGACCACTTGCGCCAGCACCGCCACGACAACCCCGCTGAGCAGCGCCGTGGCAGGCAACCGGAGCACGGCGACGGCCAACCACGCCACCACCAGCACCAGCACCCACTTCAGTGCCGTTCCCAGCAGCACACCGGCCAGGGCAAGCCCTGCGCCGGGTGCCTGGCTCCGGAGAGCCAGTCGCGACGCCTGCCAGTTGCCCAGCGTCACGATTCCGCCACCCAGCGCGGCTGCCAGTGCGGCCTGCGGTCCCGAAAACAGCCAGGACACGGCCACCAGCGCCGTTGCCAGCATCTGCCAGTACACCATCCGCGCGGCGACTTGCCGGCCCTGGTCGGGGGAATTCAGCATGCGCGGGGAGGTGTTCCGGACAGTTGGCCGCCTGCCCTGCGGGCAATCGGCTTGGCGAATCCGCAAAAGTATAGCAGGCGTGAAAATCCGGGGGCAAGCCGATGACCGGCACAGCGGGGATTCAGCCTGGCTTTCATTGGCCATGTCCCATCAATCGGTTGAGACAATCGAGTTGACACGCAACATCTCCTATTCGATAATGCGAGTCATTCGCATTCAAGAGTTCCACCTCATGGCCAAGACCTTCAGTTTTGCCGGAGTGCACATGACCGTGGCGTTCGCCGTTGGCTGGGCGATGAGCGGCAATCCCTGGGTTGGTGGCGCGCTGGCGCTGGTCGAGCCGGCCGTCAACACCGTCGCCTATCACCTGCACGAGAAGCTGTGGAAGCGCATTCAGGCGCGCCGGCCATCCGCACCGCTGCCGGCCTGAACAGGCACGGCCCCGCGCCGGATGAGGAATCCGCGGAACCTTTGACGCGCATTGCAGTCACACCCCTCGCGGCCTGCCCTCCTCTCCTCGTCATCGTCGTGAGCAGGCCCCCGGAGCCCCGGTTTTCCCGGGGCTTCGTCTTTGTGGCCGATCGCCGGCTGGCGCCCCGTAGCGGAGCCGCTCCGCTGCATGAAGCCTGATTGCAGAAGCGGCGGAGCACGCCCTGCCTGTGCACCAACGGCGCTCCCGGGCGTCCGCGGTGGGCCGGCTGGCAGCGCGGCAACGTCGCCGCGAAGCCAGCGCGCGACAAGGGGCTGGCTGCGGTGTGCGGTACGCTGCCGGCACCGATGTCCAGGCGTCCGTGTGCAGGCGTCGGTTTACTTGCCCTTCTTCGGCAGGTACAGGTCGGTGATGGTGCCCTCGTACACTTCAGCGGCCATCGCCACCGACTCGCCCAGGGTCGGGTGCGGGTGGATGGTGTGGCCAATGTCGGCAGCTTCGCAGCCCATTTCGATGGCCAGCGCCACTTCCGAAATCAACTCGCCGGCATGCACGCCGACGATGCCGCCACCGATCACCCGGCCACTGTCGGCATCGAACACCAGCTTGGTGAAGCCTTCGGTGCGGGCCAGACCGATGGCGCGACCGCTGGCCGCCCACGGGAACTTGCCGACGCCGACTTTCAGGCCCTTGTCCGCGGCCTCTGCTTCGCTGACGCCGACCCACGCGATCTCCGGGTCGGTGTAGGCCACCGACGGGATCACGCGGGCGACCCATTCCTTCTTTTCACCGGCAATCACTTCCGCCGCCAGCTTGCCTTCGTGCGTGGCTTTGTGGGCGAGCATCGGCTGTCCGATGACATCGCCGATCGCGAAGATGTGCGGCACGTTGGTGCGCATCTGCGCGTCGACGCCGATGAAACCGCGCTCGCCAACCGCGACACCCGCCTCCCCGGCATCAAGGCTGGCACCGTTGGGGCTGCGGCCGACCGCGACAAGCACCCGGTCGTAGACGCTGCGCTCGGGCACCGAGTCGCCTTCGAAGCTGCAATGGATGCCCCTCTTCTCCGCCTTGGCTTCGGTGACCTTGGTCTTCAGGTGTACCGACACACCCTGCTTCTTCAACCGGTCGGCCAGGGGCTTGACCAGATCCTTGTCGGCACCGGGAATCAGTTGCCCGGCCAACTCGACCACGGTGACCTCGGCGCCCAGCGCGCGGTACACGGTGGCCATCTCCAGGCCGATGATGCCGCCGCCGACCACCAGCAACTGCTTCGGCACGTCGGCCAGTTCCAGCGCGCCGGTGGAATCCATTACCCGCGGATCGTCCCACGGGAAGCCGGACAGCTTCATCGGCTGGCTACCGGCGGCGATGATGCACTGCTCGAAGCGCACCAGCGTCGTCTTGCCGTCGTCGCCGGTGACCTCGAGCTCGTGGGCGGAGACGAACTTGCCAACTCCCTGCAGCACCTTGACCTTGCGCTGCTTCGCCATGCCGGCCAGCCCCTTGGTGAGCTGGCCGACCACTTTGTCCTTGTAGGCGCGCAGCCCATCCAGGGCGATCTTCGGCTTGCCGAAGGTGATGCCGAAATCGGCGGCGTGTGCCGCCTGGTCGATCACCTCGGCAGCGTGCAGCAGGGCCTTGGACGGGATGCAGCCGACATTGAGGCAAACGCCGCCAAGCGTGGCATGGCGCTCGATCAGGACAGTGTCCTGATCGAGATCGGCCGCGCGGAACGCGGCGGTATAGCCACCGGGGCCGGCGCCCAGCACCGCGACCTTGCAGGTGACATCGGCCTTGCGTCCGGAGTCGGTCGCGGCGGTCGGGGCCTTGGCAGCGGGCGCCTCGGACGGACGCTGTGCGGCACTGGCACTGACGCCGGCAGCGGTGCCTGGCGACTTGCCTGCATCCTTGTCGTCGGCCGGCGTGCGGTCCTTCTCGCCGCCGGTCGCCGCCTTGTCGCTATCCTCATCGGCGTCGTCGGTGGCGTTGCTGGTGGCGCCCTTCGCGCCGCCATCGGCCGTTCCCTCGGCCTCGAGGATCGCCACCACCGTGCCCTCGGACACGGTATCGCCGACCTTGACCTTCAACGCCTTGACCACGCCCGCGGCACTGGCCGGCACTTCCATGGTCGCCTTGTCCGATTCCAGGGTGAGCAGACCCTGGTCCTTGCGGATGCTGTCGCCTTCCTTGACCAGCAGCTCGATGACCGGCACGTCCGCGTGGCCGCCGATGTCGGGAACCGTGATTTCAATCTGCGCCATGTTCGTTCTCCTCTGGCAATGCCTGGGTGTGCTGTTGCGCGAGCGGGTCGGCGGCGATCTCGCGCTCGGCGTCCGCGCGCGCATCGTTGCGGGCGAAACGTGCCCGTTCCTCGTCGCTGAGTTCCATGACGGCCTCCGCATCGTCGGGCAATTGCGCCGCGCCGTCGCGCCCCTGGAACGCGGCCAGCGCCGCGGCACCTTGCAGGCCGAACAGGCCACGCAGATGCAGTTCGCGTTGCGGCAATGCCAGCTCGATTGCGTATTTGCGGAACACGCTGTCCAGTTCCCACATGTACGCGGCGCGCACCGCCGTGTTGCGGCGCGCAGCGGCTTCGGTCAGCCACACGGCGAGGATGAACTGCACGGAGTTGTCGCCGAATTCCACCAGCCACACCTGCGGTGCCCGTTGCCCGTCCATGCTCAGGGTGAACGGCACCTTGGACGCGGCTTCCAGCGCCGCCTTCTTCACCAGTTCCTTGTCCACGCCATAGGCAACACCGAATGGCACGCGGATGCGGCGGTTGACCGAGCGATAGGTCCAGTTGGTCACGCGCCCGCTGACGAATTCCGAGTTCGGGACGAGGATGTCGATGTTGTCGTTGGTGGTGATCCGGGTGGAGCGGATGTTGATCGCCTTGACCACGCCACGCACGTTGTCGTCCAGCTGCACGAAGTCACCCACTTTCAGCGAACGGTCGAACAACAGGATCAGCCCTGACATGAAGTTGTTGAAGATCTGCTGCAGGCCGAAGCCCAGGCCCACGCCGAGGGCGCCGGCAAAGATGGTGAAGCGACTCAACGGCAAGCCCAGCGCCTCCAGCGCCAGCATCACCGCCAGCGCCAGCAGCAGGTAATGGACGATGCGCGACACGGTGTACAGCGCTGCGGTGTCGGCGCGCTCGTGACGCTCGCCGAAACGGGTGATCATTCGCCGCGCCAGGCTGGACAGCAGCAGCGCCACCGGCACGATCAGCACCGCGGCGATCACGCCGCCGACGGTCAGGGTGACGCCCCCGAACTCCAGCAGGCGCTGGTCGAGCAGCGGTTGCAAGCCGTCCCAGCCCCGCTCGACCGCATCGCCCGCGGCAACGCGGACGCGCTCGGCGGCGTCCTGTGCTTCCCGGATGGGCGCATCGCCGCCGGTCATCGGGTTACAGCAGCACGCGGCGCATGTCACCCAGCAGCTGTGCCAGGTAGGCGGCAAAACGCGCCGCCGCCGCGCCGTCGATCACCCGGTGGTCGTAGGACAGCGACATCGGCAGGATCAGCCGCGGATGGAACGTCTCGCCGTTCCACACCGGCTTCATCGCCGCGCGGGTCACGCCGAGGATCGCCACTTCCGGCGCGTTGACGATCGGCGTGAATCCGGTCCCCCCGATTCCGCCAAGCGAGGAAATGCTGAAGCAGCCGCCACTCATCTCGGCCGGACCGAGCTTGCCGTCACGGGCCTTCTTCGCCAGATCGCCGGTTTCCCGCGCGATCTCCAGCACGCCCTTGCGGTCGCAGTCGCGCACGACCGGCACCACCAGGCCGTTGGGCGTGTCGGCGGCGAAACCGATGTGGAAGTACTTCTTGAGGGTGAGGTTCTCGCCGCTGGCATCCAGCGACGCGTTGAACTCCGGGAACTTCTTCAGCGCCTGCACGCTGGCCTTCATCAGGAAGGCGAGCATGGTCAGCTTGACACCTTCCTTCTCGTGTTCCTTGTTGAGCTGCACGCGCAACGCTTCCAGCTCGGTGATGTCGGCGTCGTCATCGTGGGTGACATGCGGGATCATCGCCCAGTTGCGGGCGAGGTTGGCCCCGGAGATCTTCTTGATCCGCGACAGCGGCTGCACCTCGATCTCGCCGAACTTGCCGAAATCGACCTTCGGCCACGGCAGCAGATCCAGGCCGCTGCCACCACCACCGTGCGCCGCCGCAGCGGCGGTGCCACCGGCCAGCGACTGCTTGACGAATTTCTGCACGTCCTCGCGGGTGATGCGTCCGGAGCGTCCGCTGCCGCCCACCTGGAACAGGTCCACGCCCAGCTCGCGCGCGAACAGGCGCACCCCGGGGCTGGCATAGGGAACCTTGCCCGGCAGCACGGCGTCGGCCTCGAAACGCACCGGTGGCTTGCCGGGGCCGCCCACGGCACCGGCCGGTTCGCGTTCGATGCTGGCCTGGGCGATGTTGTCGGCCTTGCCATCCACCACCACCGGCTCGACCGTTTCGCCGGTTTCGGCGGTGGAGACGGGTGCCTGGCCGGACTCCGGCTGCGCACGCTCCGGTCGCGCGCGCTCCTGCTGCCTGTCCTCCTCGGCGGCATTGTCGTCGGCGGTTGGCTTGTCGTCCGCCGCGGCCTTGCCGGCACCGGAACCGCTCTTCGCCGCAGCCGCAGCCGCAGCCGGGGCGTCGGTGTCGGCGGCGGCGTCGGCGTCGGCGGATTCGATCATCGCCACCAGCGCGCCTTCGGCGAGCGTGTCGCCGACCTTGACCTTGAGCTCCTTGACCACGCCGGCCACCGACGAGGGCACTTCCATCGTCGCCTTGTCCGATTCCAGCGTGACCAGCCCCTGGTCGACCGCGACCGTGTCACCGACCTTCACCAGCACCTCGATGACCGGGACATCGGCATGGCCGCCGATATCGGGGACGCGGGCTTCGACGAGGTTGGACATGGCCACTCCGGCAGATGGGGAATCCGCCTATTGTGGCGGCAGCATGTGACGGCGACAAATAAGCGTCCATGCTGGCGCGTATGTTCAAGACTCAGCTCGCGCGCGCAGCGTGCCGGTGCGTCTGCTCAACGTTGCCGCAGCTTGCGCCGCAGGCCCCATCCCCAGGCCACGTAGTAGCCCAGCAACACGCCGCCGACGGCGAACAGGTTGGCCTGGTCGTTCCACATCGACGCCTCCAGCGTGCCGCTCTCGCGCCATGCCAGCACCAGCCGCCACAGTCCCCAGCCGATGCGTGCAGCCACCAGCAAGGTCAGCACCAGCACCAGCCAGCGGTTCGGCGTGACGTGAACGCCCTTGGCGGTGGTTTCGAAGTGGCTGGTAACCAGCCCCAGCACGCCCAGTGGCAGGCCGGCGACCAGTCCCAGCGCGGCATGGCCCGACGCCCCCTCGACCCAGTGTCCGATCACCCAGGCGCTGCCCAGGAACATGACCGCCGACATCAGCAGCATCCAGCTGTTGGCTGTCACCACCCAGGGCTGCAACCGCCGCCGTGCGCGCCCGCTGCGATAGCGCATCCACAGGCTGACCGGCGTCAGCAGCAGGGCGATGAACAGGGCCAGCAGGATGGCCAGTGGCACGATGAGCAGCGGCATGGCGACAGCCTAACGGGGCCGCAAGCCGAACGTGCAAACACGGGACGAACGCTTCAGGGGACGGACACCGGGTGGGCACGCACCCGTTCGCGGCGGAACAGGTACAGCCCGCTGAGCACGATCACCCCGGCGCCCAGCCAGGTCATGGCGTCCGGCAGCACGTTCCAGACGATGAGGTCGATCAGCACCACCCAGACCAGCGCGGTGTATTCCAGCGGTGCAACCTGGCTGGCTTCACCGAGGCGGAAGGCATGGGTCAGCGTGACCTGGCCGATCGCGCCGGACAGGCCGATCAAGGCGATCACCGGCCAGTGCCCGGCCTGGATCGGGCGCCAGTCCGGCAACGCCAATGCGCCGGCGAACACCGCCATCAGTACCAGGAACCAGAACACCAGCGCCTCGGTACTGTCGCGCTGCGCCAGCACGCGCACCGTGATGGACGCCACCGCGTAGCACAGCGCGCCGCCGATCACGGCCAGTCCCGCCAGCGTGCCGACGCCGCCACCGCCGGGGCGCAACACCAGCAGCACGCCGACAAGACCAATGGCGATGGCGGTCCAGCGCCGCGGTCCCACGTTCTCGCCCAGCAGCGGCACCGCCAGTGCGGTGACCAGCAGCGGCGAGACGAAGACGATGCTGTAGGCAGTGGACAGCGGCATCCGCGCCAGGCCATAGACAAAGCCGGCAATCATGCCCACGCCAAGCATCCCGCGCAGCAGGTGCAGCCACCAGTGGATGCGCCACAGCGTGCCCACCCCACGGTTGCGGATGATCCAGGCGACGATCAACGGCAATGCCGCCAGCGCCCGCAGGGTGGCGATCTGGAATGGCGAATAGGCATGCGCCAGCGCTTTCATGCCGGCGTCCATGAGCGCGAACACCAGCACCGCCAGCAACATCCACAGCATTGCCGCGCGGGATCGGGTGACTGCGGAAGGCATTGGCAACACCGGAGCAGCGGAAGCGGCGATGCTAACCTGTCCAGCCCCCATGACGAGCGAGCATCGCCATGCCTTCCTTCGATGTCGTTTCCGAGGTCGATCAGCACGAACTGACCAATGCCGTGGACCAGGCCAACCGCGAGCTGGGCAACCGCTTCGACTTCAAGGGCGTCGACGCGACGTTCGCGCTGGAAGAGGCCACCATCACCCAGTCGGCGCCCAGCGAATTCCAGCTGCAGCAGATGAGCGAGATCCTGCGCCAGCGCCTGGCCGCGCGGAAGATCGACCCGCGGGCTCTGGAGTTCGGCGACATCGATACCAACGTCGCCGGAGCGCGGCAGAAGATCACCGTCAAGCAGGGCATCGAACGCGAACTGGCGAAGAAGATCCAGGCGGCGATCAAGGACGCCAGGCTGAAGGTCGACAGTCAGATCAATGGCGACAAGTTGCGCGTGACCGGCAAGAAGCGCGACGACCTGCAGGCGGTGATGGCCTTGCTGCGCGCCTCCGAATTCGAGCAGCCGTTGCAGTTCGACAACTTCCGCGACTGAGACGCCGTTTCCGCCCGCGCCGCGGACACCGCCACCGGCAGCAGGAGCCGCCATGAATGCACCCGCCGAACTGGATGTCACCGCCGTCGAAGCCGCCACCCGCCGCTGGCTGGAGCGCGCGGTGATCGGCCTGAACCTGTGTCCGTTCGCCAAGGCGGTGCATGTCCGCAGCCAGGTGCGGATCGTGGTCAGTGACGCCGGCAGCGAGTCGGCACTGCTGGCGCAGCTGGGCGAGGAGCTGTTGCACCTGCGCGACACCCCCGCGGACCTGGTCGACACCACCTTGCTGGTGCATCCGCTGCTGCTGGACGACTTCCTCGACTACAACGACTTCCTCGACCTGGCCGACGCGCTGCTGGTGGAGCTGGCGTTGGACGGCGAGATCCAGATCGCCAGCTTCCATCCGCGCTACCAGTTCGCGGACACCGAACCGGACGACGTCGAAAACCTGACCAATCGCGCGCCCTTCCCGATCCTGCACCTGCTGCGCGAGGACAGCGTGGAACGCGCCGTCGCCGCCTACCCGGAACCGGACGCGATCATCGAACGCAACATCGCCACCGTGCGCGAACTGGGGCACGCGGGCTGGAAGCGCCTGCTGGAAGGCCCCGAATCCTAGTGGCGCACGGGCGTCGGATCCGAGCGCCGGCAACGCCCTGAGTCGTGCACCTCCGCATTGCTACATCGTCGAAAAGAGTGCCTGCTGATCGGCCGCGTCGAGCAGGCGCCACTGCCCTTCCGGCAGATCACCCAACGACAGTCCACCCACCCGGCTGCGGTGCAGCGTGACCACATGGTTGCCGACGGCGGCAAACATCCGCCGCACCTGGTGGTAACGACCCTCGTGGATGGCCAAGCGGGCATGGCGTTCGTCGATGACGTGCAGTTGCGCCGGTTGCAGCGGCGTGGTTTCGGAATCGAGCAACAACGTGCCACTGGCGAACAGCGCTGCCTCGTCGCCACGCAACGGTTCGGCCAGCGTCACGTCGTAGGTCTTCGGCAGGCGCGACCTGGGTGAGGTGATCCGGTGCAGCAGCTGGCCGTCATCGGTCAGCAACAGCAAGCCGGTGGTGTCTCGGTCCAGACGGCCAATGGGTGACAGCAGCGGATCTCGCAGCCGGAACCGGGGTGGCAACAGGTCATGGACCAGGGTGCCGACATCCTTGCGCGAGCAGGTCACGCCGGCAGGCTTGTGCAGCATCAGCAGCAGGCCGGGCGGCGGATCCAGCGGCTCGCCGTCGATGCGGACCTCCGCGTGCGGGATGCGGGCGAGGTCATCGTCGGCATACAGCACCTCGCCAGCGGCATCGGTGATGCGGCCTTCGCGGAACAGCGCCATCACCTGCTTGCGGCTGCCATAACCGAGATTGGCGATGCGACGCAGCAGCTTCATCGCGCGCGGACCGCTTCGACCACCTTGAAGCCGTCACGCTGGGCATGTACCCGCACCTGCGCAAACCCGTCGGCCAGCACGGCCTCGTACGGCAGGTGCCGGTTGGCCACCAACCACAGGCGGCCACCGGGTTTCAGCGCCGTGGCGGCGACCTCGATGAAGCGCTGGCCCAGTCCCGGCCGATCCCGGCGATCGTGGGCATGGAACGGCGGATTGCAGACCACGGCATCGAAACGTCCGGGCACTCCCTGGGCCACGTCATGCCAGTGGAAGGTGACAGGGATGGGCGCGCCGGCAAGATTGATCCGCGCGCAGTGCAATGCCACGTGGTCGGCCTCGAACAACGCCAGCGAACGCACGCCCGCACACCGCGCGAGCAGCTGGCGTGACAGATAACCCCAGCCGGCACCGAGATCGGCGATGTCACCGGCCAGTTCGCCCGGGAAGTGACCCGCCAGCAAGGCCGAAGCGGAATCGATGCGGTCCCACGCGAACACGCCCGGTGCGCTGGTCCAGCCGCCCGGCAGTTCGCGCGGTGCGTCCAGCATGCGCCATTGCGCCAGCAGTGCGGCATCGAGGGTATCGGCATCCGGCCTCACCCAGAACACCCGGCAGTGGTACTTGCTCAGCACCCCGGCGACGCTCCCGCACAGGCGCTTTGCGTCGGCCTCGGCCGACTTCGCGCCTTCGTTGTTGGGCACCGCCACCACCACCACGCCACCGGCAGCGCAGGCATCCACCGCACGTGCCAGCGCCGCGCGCGCAGCCTCGCGCTGGCGTGGTGGCAACGACAGCACGCAACCGGCGCGCTCGTGACCATCGGCGTCGGCGCGCACGTCGAATCCGCCGCG
Source organism: Pseudoxanthomonas suwonensis (assembly GCA_030535605.1). Classification (GTDB taxonomy): domain Bacteria; phylum Pseudomonadota; class Gammaproteobacteria; order Xanthomonadales; family Xanthomonadaceae; genus Pseudoxanthomonas_B; species Pseudoxanthomonas_B suwonensis_B. Next base: position 33,854 of record JAUNRQ010000014.1, on the reverse strand, counting down.
CTGCAGGGCATCGAACAGCGGCTTGAAGCCTTGCACGCAACGCACTGCGCGCATCCGCCATGGCTGCAGGCCCGCGCCTTCCCGGGCACCGAAGAACAGGGCATCGCCATCGGCCGGCATCGGCAGCAGGCCGTTGGCGAAGGGCAGCAACAGGGCGTCCAGGGCGGGATCGGCATTCATGCGGGCATTATGTGCGAGCGCATGCGCGCTGCGGCCGGCGTGCACCGCGATGCCAGCAGGGCGAGCGCCGTTCCACGAGGTGCCGAAGCTCGTCCTCCCACGCCGGGGTGTCAGGTGGCGTCGAGTTCGCGCAGCACGGTCGATGGCGGGGCTTCCAGCGCGCGGCGGGTGGCGAACAGGCCGGCCAGCAACGCCGCCAGCATGCCGCTGACGCCGCCCACCACGGCCATCAGCCAATCCGGTTGCCACGGCAAGTCGAATACCTGACTGGCGATGACACCGCTGAGCACCGAGGCGGCAATCGCCGCCACCAGCCCCGCCAGCAGCCCGATGGCAGCGAACTCCGAGGCCTGCGCCAGCCGCAATTGGCGGCGGCTGCCACCCAGCACCCGCATCACCGCGGCATCGCGCAGGCGCTCGTCCTGACTGGCACTGATCGCCGCCAGCAGCACCAGCACACCGGCTGCCAGGGCAAACCAGAACACGACGCTGATCACCTGCGCAACCTGGTCGGCGGTCTGCCGGACCTGCTGCAACACGGCGTCGATGTCGATCACCGAGAGGTTCGGCATCGCCCGCACCAGCTCACGGGTGAATGCCGCATCACCCGCAGGCACGCGCACCGCGGTGATGTGGCTGGCCGCGTAGCCGTCCAGTGCGCCGGGCGAGGCCAGCACGAAGAAGTTGGGCTTGAAGCTTTCCCAATCCACCTTGCGCAGGGACGTGATGCGGCCTTCGAACGGCTGGCCGGCGATGTCGAAGCCGATGGTGTCGCCCAGCGACCAGCCCAGTGTCCCGGCGAAACCCTCTTCCACCGACAACTCCGCCGGCGAGCGCGGCTGGCGGTCCCAGAACCGGCCGGCGACGATCTGGTTGTCGTTGCCGATGGCATCGGCCATCGACAGGTTGAACTCGCGCTCGGCAAGCCGTCGTGCCCGTTCCCCATCCGCCGCATGGTCGTCGCCGGTGACGGCCGCGCCGTTGCGGCTGACCAGCCGGGCACGGATCATCGGATACAGCGTCGGTGCGGCCATGCCGCGCGCGTCCGCGAATTCACGCAGCGGATCAAGCTGATCCGACTGCACGTTGATGATGAATCGATTCGGCGCATCGGCCTGCAGTTGCAACTGCCAGCGATCCAGCAGGTCGTTGCGCACGAAGCCCAGCAGCAGCAACGCCATCAGCCCCAGCCCCAGCGCAGCCACCTGGGCGATGGACGTCGCCGGGCGGCGCGCGATGCTGGCCAGGCCGTAACGCAGCGGCCCGCGCAGTCGCGCTCGCGCACGTCGCACCAGCCACACCAGCGCCCAGGCCAGCAGCGCCAGCACGGCAAAGGTTGCGGCGATGCCGCCCAGCATGGCGGCGGCAAGCGTCGGCGAGCCGGCCTGTTGCCAGAGCAGCAGCGCCAGCCCCCCGAGGCCGACGATCGCGACCACCCAGGCGCTGGCCTCGGTGGGATCCAGATCGCGGCGCAGCACGCGCAGCGCCGGCACCCGGCGCAGCGCCAGCACGGGTGGCGCCCCGAAGGCCAGCAGCACCAGCAGGCCGGCACCGACACCGTGCACCGCCGGCCACGGCGAGGGCGCGGGAATGTCCAGTTGCAGGCGCTGCGACAGCCAGTTGCCCACACCCCATTGCAGCGCGAAGGCCAAGGCCACGCCCACCACGCACGCCAGCAGGCCCAGCAGCAACAGCTCGCCCACGTGAACCACGCTGAGCGTCCGCTGGCTGGCACCCAGGCAGCGCATCACCGCGGCGGCCTGCAGGTGGCGCTCGCTGTGACGGCGCGCGGCCATCGCCACCGCGATCGCCGCCAGCAGCACCGACAGCATCGCCGTCAGGCCAAGGAACCTGCTGGCACGATCCAGCGCCGAACGCATTTCCGGTCGAACCTGTCCCACGCCATCCAGGCGTTGCCCACGCTCCAACGCAGCGACGGCAGCGTCCCGGAAACGGGTGACCGCGGCCGTGTCACCGGCCACCACCATGCGATAACGCACGCGACTGCCCGGCTGCAGCAAGCCCGTCGAGGCGAGGTCGTCGGCATGCAGGTAGACCTTGGGCGCGACGTTGAAGTAGTCCATCGCCGCGTCCGGTTCCTGCAGCACGCGGCCGGCCATGGTGAAGGTACGCGCGCCGATCACGATGGCTGCCCCTTCGCGGGCACCCAGCCGTTCGGCCCCTGCCTCGCCCAGCCAGACGGTGCCGGGCGACGGTGGCTGCGTGAATGCATGTCGGCCCGTGTGGTTTTCGACCACGAATTCGCCACGCAGGGGAAAGCCGGCACCCAGCGCATGCAATTCGCCCAGCTGCACCGCTTCGCCCACGCGCAGCATGCTGTCCAGCTCGGCGGTTTCAGCGATGCCCAGGCCATTGTCGCGGGCGAGCGCGCGCATGCCCTCGTCGATCGGCGAATCGCTGCGCAGCACCGCGTCGCCGCCGAGCAACCGGTTGGCCTCCTGTGCCAGCGCGCGACCGGCGCGGTCGGTGACGAAGCCGACCGCCGTGACCGCCAGCACCGCCAGCACCAGTGCGGCCAGCAGGATCCGCACATCCCCCGACTTCAGGTCGCGCTGGCTCTGCCGCCATGTCAGGCCCCACAGGCGGGTGGCAGGGCTCATGCGTGCACCAGCCGGCCACCGTCCAGTCGCAGGCTGCGCTCGCAACGCGCGGCCAATGCCGGGTCGTGGGTGACGAGCACCAGCGTGGTACCGGCCTGGGCATTGAGTTCGAACAACAAGGCGATGATCGAGTCGCCGGTTGCGGTGTCGAGGTTGCCGGTCGGTTCGTCCGCGAAAAGCAGTGCCGGGCGGGTGACGAAGGCGCGGGCGATGGCCACCCGCTGCTGTTCACCGCCGGACAACTGGCGCGGGTAATGATCCAGCCGCTCGCCAAGACCGACCCGCTGCAGGATGTCCCGCGCCGCGGACTGTGGCGCGGCATCGCCACGCAGTTCCAGCGGCAGCATGACGTTCTCAAGCGCCGTCAGTGCCGGCAGCAACTGGAAGCTCTGGAACACGAATCCGACCCGCTCGGCGCGCAGACGCGCACGGCCGTCCTCGTCGAGCGTCGACAAGGGCTCGCCGAACAGGCTGACGCTGCCGTGGCTGGGAGTGTCCAGCCCGGCCAGCAGCGACAGCAGCGTGCTCTTGCCGGAACCGGACGCACCGAGGATGGCCACGGTCTGTCCCGCATGGATGTCGAAGCCGACATCGGTGAGGATGGTCAGCGGCCCGGACGGCAGCGGCACCTGCTTGCCAAGGTGGCGGACCTGCAGCGCAGGCGGGGAAATCGTGGATGTTGCATCGGTCATCGACGGGCGTCCGTTAGCATGGCGGCGATCCGGCACCCGCCGCGGGTGCACGAAGGAGCCGACATCATGATTTCACCACGTTGGGCGCGCGCCGCCTGGATTCAAGCAACCCGGCGGCTGGCCGCGACGATGCTGGCGAGCATGCTGCTGACCGGCGCGGCGCTGGCCGAACCGGCACGGACCATCGTGGTGATGGGTGACTCATTGTCGGCCGGCTACGGCATGGCCGCCAGCGAAAGCTGGCCGGCGCTGCTGGATACCCGCCTGCGCGCGGATGGCTGGCGGGTGGTCAATGCCAGTGTCAGCGGCGAAACCAGCGCCGGGGGCAAGGCCCGCATCCTTGGCGAACTGCAGCGGCACCGCCCGCGGGTCGTGGTGATTGCACTGGGGGCCAATGACGGCCTGCGCGGCCTGCCGCTGTCGGCCATGCGCACGAACCTCGCCTGGATGACCGGTGCCGCCCACGGCGCCGGTGCCAGGGTGATGATCGCCGGCATGCACATGCCGCCGAACCTGGGGCCCGACTACACCGCCGAGTTCCATGCAAGCTTCGCGGCGCTGGCACGCTGGTTCGATACCGGCTACCTGCCCTTCCTGCTGGAGCCCGTCGCCGACGAGCGCGCGAACTTCATGGATGACAACCTGCATCCGCTGCCGCAGACCCAGCCGGCCATCCGCGACCACGTGCTGGACGCACTGCGTCCGTTGCTGCAGTGATCCGTCGATGACGGTGTATGTCGACGACGCGGTGTGGCCGTGGCGTGGCCGCCGCTGGGCGCACCTGATGGCCGACACGCTGGAAGAACTGCACGCGTTCGCCACCCTGCTCGGCCTGCCGCGGCGTGCCTTCCAGGACCGCCACAGCGGCGCCCACTACGACATCGACACCGCGCTGCGCGAGCACGCCATCACCCTCGGCGCGGTGCCGATCTCGCGCCATCGTGACCGGGAACTGGTCAAGCGCGTGATCGCCCGGGCAAAGTTGCAGGGGCGTGGTCTGGCCGAGTGAACCAGCGGCGCAGCGGAGCAAACGCCGGGGCGCATCACCGGTTCACCGGGTCTACCAGGGCAGCGGCATCCCGTTGGCGTGGTGGAAGCTGCCGGTCTCGGCCATGCCCAGGGCATCCAGACGCGCGACCAGTTGCTCCGCCGACTCCTTGGCGCTGATCTCGCCCTGCCCGCCGACCATGTCGGTGGCGACGAATCCCGGATGCAGCAGCAACACCGCGATCCCGCGCCCCGCCAGGTCATTGGCAAGCGACTTGCCGACCGCGTTGACCGCCGCCTTCGAAGCGCGATAACCGTAATGGCCGCCGCTGCCGTTGTCGGCCACCGAGCCCATGCGGCTGGTGATGATGCCGACCTTCGCGCCGTCACGAAGCTGCGGCGCCAAGGCCTCGACCATCCGCAACGGCCCCATGGCATTGACCTCGAACTGCCGGCGCATGCCATCGAAGGCAGCGTCGTCCAATGCGCCGAGCCGATCGCGCTCCAGGATGCCGGCGTTGCACACCAGCACGTCGATGCGCAGCTCACCCAGGCGTTGTGCCAGGGCGCGGACGGAATCCCCGTCGGCCATGTCCACGCCGGTTTCCACGCGCACGCCGGGCAGCGCCTGCAGCGCGTCGCTGCTGCTGCGGCACGTGGCGATCACCTGATCGCCGCGGCCGGCGAAGCGGCTGGCCAGCGCCAGCCCGATGCCGCGGTTGGCGCCGGTGATGAGGACGGTGGACATGGGCAGTCTCCTTGGGGGGTGCCCCAGTGTTGGCGGATCGGCGGCCCGGGGCAAGCCGATCCCGTAGAATCCCGCTTCCGATCGCACACTCCCGACGACGCGCCATGAGCACCGACACCCCACCCGACCGCCTCAGCAACGACCCCGGCAGCCGGTTCTACGACGAAGCGCTGCTCAACCGCGGCATCGGCATCCGCTTCAATGGCCAGGAGCGCACCAACGTGGAGGAATACTGCATCAGCGAAGGCTGGATCCGGGTCGCCGCAGGCCGTGCGCTGGATCGACGCGGGCAGCCGATCACGTTCAAGCACAAGGGCAGCGTCGAGGCCTGGTTCAAGAGCTGATCCCGGAGTTTTTCCGCGGCTTGCGCGACGCATCGGCCGATCACCCGTCATCGGCAACCGAGGTGCTAGCCTGCTGAAGACGCTCAACCCGGAGGCTGTTCCCGATGCGCATGTCCCCCACGTTTTCCGCCCTCGCCCTTGCCGGCCTGCTGGCCGTGCCGGCAGCCACCCAGGCCCAGGGTCGCGACGTCAGCTGCCAGCTGGACTTCACGATGAGTGGCTGGTCGATCTTCTACAAGACCTCCAGCGGCACCGGGGTCGTCAGTTGCGACAACGGCCAGCGCATGAACGTGCGTCTGGAAGCCCGTGGCGGCGGCATCTCCTTCGGTCGCTCGCGTATCGAGAACGGCCAGGGACGCTTCACCGGCGTGTACACCATCCGTGACGTGCTCGGCGGTTATGCCACGGCCGAGGCGCATGCCGGTGCCGGTGCCTCCGCCAAGGCGCAGGTGGTGACCAAGGGCCCGATCTCGCTGGCACTGTCGGGCACCGGCCACGGCGTGGACCTGGGCGTGGCGTTCGGCAGCTTCATCATCAGCGAACGCTGAGCCACATCCGGCCGGCGAGGGCCCATTGTCGTCCTGCCGGCAGCATCCGCCCATGCAGGCCATAATCGGGACTGGTTTCGCCGTTGAAGACAGTCCATGAGCATTGCCCGCATTGCCCCCGTCACCTTCGCCCTGAGCCTGCTGCTGGCACCGCTGGCCGCGCAGGCACAGGACCCAATCGCCACCGTTCGCGTCGGCTTCGACCGCAATGGTGTCACCCAGGTGGCGACCAGTGGCGTGTCCGACATCCAGACCGGCCGCGCCGTCACCGCAGATGACCCGGTGCGCATCGCATCGGTCACCAAGCTCAGCGTCGCCATCGGCGTGATGCGGCTGGTGGAAGAAGGCAAGCTGGACCTGGACGCCGACATCAACACCTGGCTGTCCGAGCCACTGCGCAATCCCGCGTTTCCGCAGACGCCGATCACCCTGCGCATGCTGCTGTCCCACACCTCCAGCCTGACCGACAACGCCGGCTACTGGAACGTGCCGCTGGGCGAAAAGCTGGACACGATCACCCGTCAATCCGAGGCTTGGGACCGGGAACAGCCGCCGGGCACGTTCTTCCGCTACAGCAACCTCAACTTCCCGGTGATCGCCGGGGTGATGGAACGTGTCACCGGCGAGCGCATGGACAAGCTGCTGCGTCGGCTGGTGTTCGATCCACTGGCGATCGATGCCTGCCTCGGCTGGCCCACCTGCAGTGATGCCGCCGTGCAGCGCGCGGTGGTGCTTTACAACCTCGAGCGCCAGCCTCAGGTCGACAACCTGAAGGGCGAGCGTCGCGGCTGTCCGACCATCGCCGCACGCGATCGCAGCTGTGACATCGAGGCGGCGTGGAAGCCCGGCGACAACGGCGCGATGTTCTCGCCGCAAGGCGGCCTGCGCATCTCCGCGATGGGCCTGGCCCGCATCGGCCGGATGCTGCTGGGCGGTGGCCAGCTGGATGGCGTGCGCGTGTTGTCCGAGGACAGCGTGCGCCTGCTGACCACACCGGTCTGGAGCTACGACGGCGGCAACGGCGCGATCATCGAGGAGGACGAACCCGATCGCGGCGGCTTCTTCTGTCGCTACGGCCTTGCCATGCAGCATCTGGCCAGCGGCGACGGCAAGGCCTGCCGCGACGACCTGTTCGCCGATGGCCGGCCGCGCGTGGGCCACTCCGGCAACGCCTACGGCCTGCTGTCGGGCCTGTGGGTCGACCTGGATGCCGGCACCGGCGTGGCCTACTTCGCCACCGGTGCATCCAATGCCTCCAACGGCGCGCACTCGGCGTTCAGCGCGGTGGAGGAAACCCTCGCCAAACCCCTCGCCCAACCCTAGGCGCGGCCTTCAGACAATGAAAAAGCCGGCCCCGGAAGGCCGGCTTTCTCTGCGGACGGGGTATCGCCGGAAATCAGGCCAACAACGGATTGGCCTTGTCGGTGGCGATGTTCCAGGTCTTGATCGCGCGGGCGGCATCCTTGGCGGTGAGCCTGCCTTCGGCGACGAGCGCGTCCACTGCCGCGTGGGCAATGTGGAAGCGGTCCACCTCGAAGTGGCGGCGCAGGTTGTCGCGGGTGTCGGAGCGGCCGAAGCCGTCGGTACCCAGGACCACGTAGCGCATCGGCACGAACTCGCGGATCTGGTTGGCGAAGCTGCGCACGTAGTCGGTGGCCGCGACCGCCGGGCCGGCACGGCCCTCCAGCAGGCTGGTGACGTAGGGCACGCGCTTGTCCTTGGCCGCCGGATGCAGGCGGTTGTGGCGGATGGCGTCCTCGCCGTCGCGGGCCAGCTCGGTGAAGCTGGGGCAGGACCAGATGTCCGACTTGATGCCGAATTCCTTGTCCAGCAGCTCGGCGGCGGCGATGGCTTCGCGCAGGATGGTGCCGCTGCCCAGCAACTGCACCCGCAACTCGCCCTTGCTTGCCTTGCCGCCATCCCGCAGCAGGTACATGCCCTTGATGATGCCCTCGGCACTGCCTTCTGGCATCGCCGGGTGCGGGTAGTTCTCGTTCATCAGGGTCAGGTACCAGTACTCGTCGCGCTGCTCGGTCAGCATGCGCTGCATGCCGTGCTGCAGCAGCACCACCACTTCGTAGTGGAAGGTCGGGTCGTAGCTGCGACAGTTGGGAATGAAGCTGGCCTGCAACTGGCTCTGGCCGTCCTGGTGCTGCAGACCCTCGCCGTTGAGGGTGGTGCGACCGGCGGTGGCACCCAGCAGGAAGCCGCGCGCACGCATGTCCGCCGCCTGCCAGGCGGCGTCACCGACGCGCTGGAAGCCGAACATCGAGTAGTAGATGAAGAACGGCAGCAACTGCAGGTTGTTGGTGCTGTAGCTGGTTGCCGAGGCCATCCAGCTGGCGAACGCACCGGCTTCGGTGATGCCTTCCTGCAGCACCTGCCCGGCGGCGTCCTCGCGGTAGAACATCAGCTGGTCGGCATCCACCGGCTTGTACTTCTGTCCGCGCGGGGCGTAGATGCCGAGCTGGCGGAACAGCCCTTCCATGCCGAAGGTGCGGGCTTCGTCGGCGACGATGGGCACGCAGCGCGGACCGACCTGCTTGTCGCGAAGGATCACCGCCAGCGCCTGCACGAACGCCATGGTGGTGCTGATCTGGCGTTCGCCGGTTTCCTTGGTCAGGCGCTCGAACGCGTCCAGTTGCGGCACCGGCAGCGATTCGTCGGACTTCGGCCGGCGCTTCGGCAGGAAGCCGCCCAGCGACTTGCGCCGCTCCAGCATGTACTCGATCTCCGGCGAATCCTTGCCGGGATGGAAGAACGGCACCGCGCCATCGGCCAGTGCTTCGTCGGGAATGTCCAGCTTGAAGCGGTCGCGGAAGGTGCGCACCGCGTCATCGTCCAGCTTCTTTGCCTGGTGGGTCGGGTTCAGCGATTCGCCGGCCGAGCCCATGCCGTAACCCTTCACGGTCTTGGCCAGGATCACCGTCGGCATGCCCTTGGTCTTCGTCGCGTTGTCGTAGGCGGCGTAGACCTTGTGCGGATCATGGCCGCCGCGGTTCAGGCGCCAGATGTCGTCATCGGACAGGTTGGCCACCAGCGCCGCGGTTTCCGGGTACTTTCCAAAGAAATGCTCGCGCGTGTAGGCGCCGCCGAAGGCCTTGCAGTTCTGGTATTCGCCGTCGAGCGTTTCCATCATCAGCCGGCGCAACATGCCAGTGTTGTCCTGGGCCAGCAGCGGATCCCAGTAGCTGCCCCAGACCAGCTTGACCACGTTCCAGCCGGCACCGCGGAACACGCCTTCGAGTTCCTGGATGATCTTGCCGTTGCCACGCACCGGGCCGTCCAGGCGCTGCAGGTTGCAGTTGATCACGAACACCAGGTTGTCCAGGCCTTCGCGGCCGGCCACCGAGATCGCGCCCAGGCTTTCGGGTTCGTCGCATTCGCCGTCGCCCATGAAACACCACACCTTGCGGTCGGACTTCGGCATGAGTCCGCGCGCTTCCAGGTACTTCCAGTTGCGCGCGGTGTAGATCGACGCGATCGGACCCAGGCCCATCGACACGGTCGGCAGCTGCCAGAACTCGGGCATCAGCCACGGATGCGGATACGAGGAAATGCCGCGGCCGTCGACCTCGTGGCGGAAATTGTCGAGCTGGTCCTCGCTCAGCCGGCCTTCGAGGAAGGCGCGGGCGTAGATGCCCGGCGAGCTGTGGCCCTGGACGCCGACCAGGTCGCCCGGGTGGTCGTCAGACGGCGCCCGCCAGAAGTGGTTGAAGCCCACGTCATACAGGGTCGCGGCGCTGGCGAAGCTGGCGATATGGCCCCCCAGCTCACCCGGCTTGCGGTTGGAACGCACCACCATGGCCATGGCATTCCAGCGGATCATCGAGCGGATGCGCCATTCGATGTGGGCATCGCCGGGCACCTTCGGCTCCATGTGCGCGGGAATGGTGTTGATGTATTCGGTGGTCGGCGCGAACGGCAGGTGGGCACCGGCGCGACGGGTCAGCTCGACCATGCCCTGCAGCAACTGGTGCGCGCGATCCGGCCCGTCGCTATCGATGACGGCCTTGATCGACTCGACCCATTCCCGGGTTTCGGTCGGATCGGGATCGTTCTGCAGCACTTCGTCGAGCCAGTTCATCGCGTACTCCTGCGGACGCTGCCGCAACAGGTGTTCGGGGAAACCCCCAGTCTATCAGTCGGCATGTGGCCTCTGACCCCGTACGCAGCCGTCTTGAAGGGTTCCGAGCGCCGCCGCATCGGTCGCGAATGGCCGTGTTTCGGCAAAGGCAACGGTCGCGGGCACGCATCGCGCCCGGCTGCCGGGCGTGATGTCGCCGGCAGTCCGTCAGCTGCCGCCGGGGCCGGTCATTTGCGCTTGCTCAGCCTTCGGCGGACTCGCGTTGCTTGCGGATCTGCGCGTCCACCGCTGCCACCGCAGTCATGTTGACCACCCGGCGCGGGGTCGCCGCCGGGGTCAGCACGTGCGCGGGCTTGTCCAGTCCCATCAGGATCGGGCCGATGGCCACGCCGCCGGTGGCCACGCGGATCAGGTTGTAGCCGATGTTGGCCGCGTCCAGGTTCGGCATGACCATCAGGTTGGCGCGGCCCGACAGGGTGGTTTCGGGGAAGATGCGCTGGCGCAGGGCCTCGTCCCAGGCGGTGTCGGCCATCATCTCGCCATCGATCTCCACTCGGGGCGCGCGCGCGATGATCAGCTCGCGGGCCTTGCGCATCTTCGCTGCCGAGGCATCGACATGGCTGCCGAAGTTGGAATGCGACAGCAGCGCCACCTTCGGCTCGATTCCGAACTGCTTCAGGCGCCAGCTGGCCTGCAGCGTGCAGTGGGCGATCTGCTCGGCGGTCGGGTCGGTCTGCACGTGGGTATCGGTGAAGAACCAGATGCCGTGGTCGTTGATCACGCCGGTCATGGTCGATGTGCCGGTGATGCCCGGCTCGAAATCGAACACGCTGAGCAGGTAGCCGAGCTTCTTGTGGAAGCGGCCGACGATCCCGCAGATCATCGCGTCGGCATCGCCGCGCTCGACCATCAACGCCGCGACCAGCGTCGGCCGCGAACGCACGAGGTTCTTGGCAGCGTCCGCGGTGACGCCCTTGCGCGCGTTGGCGGCATGGTAATGACGCCAGTAGTCATCGAAACGCGGGTCGTCGTGGATGTTGACCAGTTCGAAATCGGTGCCTGCACGGATCCGCAGGCCGAGCTTGTCGATCCGCCGCTGGATCACCTCCGGCCGGCCTACCAGGATCGGCCACGCCAGCCCCTCGTCGATGACCGTCTGCACCGCACGCAGCACGATGTATTCCTCGCCTTCGGCGTAGACCACGCGCTGCTGTTCCAGCCGCGCGCGCTCGTACACCGGCTTCATCGCGATGCTGGACTTGTGGATGAACTGGGAAAGTTTTTCCTCGTACGCGGCCATGTCGGTGATCGGGCGGGTGGCCACGCCGGACTCCATCGCCGCCTTGGCCACCGCCGGGGCGATGACCTGGATCAGGCGCGGATCGAACGGGCGCGGAATCAGGTATTCCGCACCGAAGGTGGGGATTTCACCGCCGTAGGCGCTGCCCAGGTCGGAGGCCTCCATTCGTGCCAGTTGCGCGATCGCGCGCACGCAGGCCAGCTTCATCGCCTCGTTGATCACCGTCGCGCCGACGTCCAGCGCACCGCGGAAAATGTACGGGAAGCACAGCGCGTTGTTGACCTGGTTCGGGTAGTCGCTGCGGCCGGTGGCGAGGATCGCGTCCGGCCGCACCTGCTGCGCCAGTTCGGGCAGGATCTCCGGCGTCGGGTTGGCCAGCGCGAGGATGATCGGGCGTTCCGCCATGGTCGCGACCATTTCCGGCTTGAGGATGCCGCCAGCCGACAAGCCCAGGAACATGTCGGCACCGGCGACGATGTCCTCCAGCGTGCGCTTGTCGGTGTCACGCGCGTAGCGGCGCTTGTCCGGATCCAGATCGGTGCGCCCGGTGTGGATCACCCCACCGCGGTCCAGCGCATGGATGTTTTCCGGCTTCAGGCCCAGCGCCACCAGCATGTCCAGGCAGGCGATGCCGGCGGCACCGGCACCGGTGGTCGCCAGGGTGACGTCCTCGATCTTCTTGCCGGCCACTTCCAATGCGTTGAGGACGGCGGCGCCGACGATGATCGCGGTGCCGTGCTGGTCGTCGTGGAACACCGGGATCTTCATCCGCTCGCGCAGCTTGCGCTCGACGATGAAGCACTCCGGCGCCTTGATGTCCTCGAGGTTGATGCCGCCGAAGGTCGGCTCCAGCGAGGCGATGATCTCGACCAGCTTGTCGGGGTCGCGTTCGTCGATCTCGATGTCGAACACGTCCACGCCGGCGAACTTCTTGAACAGCACGCCCTTGCCTTCCATCACCGGCTTGCCGGCCAGCGCGCCGATGTCGCCCAGGCCCAGCACCGCGGTGCCGTTGGAGATCACCGCCACCAGGTTGCCGCGCGCGGTGTACAGGCTGGCGGTGGACGGGTCGGCGGCGATTTCCTCGCAGGGGTAGGCCACGCCCGGCGAATAGGCCAGGGCCAGGTCGCGCTGGGTGACCATCGCCTTGGTCGCGCTGATCTTGATCTTCCCCGGCGGATGCTGGCTGTGGTAGTCGAGGGCCGCCTGGCGGAAGTCTTCGCGGGATTGATCGGACATGGTCTCGGGCACGACGGAGGATGCCCGGATTCTATCGTGTCGCACCGTCGCGCCGGTGCCGGGCCCGGCGCAACCGGCCAATGCAGCCGATCCACCCTTCAGCGTCGCATGCGCCTGGGGTTGGCGTAGCCCCACACCGTGTACTGGTCGGCGAGGATGGTGCCGGTGAGTTCCTCGATTTCCTGCTGGGTGATGGTGTCCCCGCCCTGCCGGCCGAACAGCACCACCTCGTCCCCGGCGACCACGCCCGGAATGTCGGTGACATCGACCATGGTGGTGTTCATGCTGACCCGCCCAACCACCGGCGCGCGCCGGCCGCGCACCAGCACGTGGCCCTTGTCGGAGAACGCACGGCGATAGCCGTCGGCGTAACCGACGGTCAGATTGGCCAGCAATGCATCGCGCCGCAGCACGTGCGTGCGGTCGTAACCGACGGTGCGCCCGGCCGGGTAGTCGTTGACCGAGGCCACCCGGGTCTTGAAGGCAATGGCGTGTTCGAATGGCGGCTTCGGGGTGCTGCCGTAGCCGTACAGCGCGCCGCCGACGCGGACCATGTCCAGATGCGCCTCCGGCAGCTGCTGGGTAGCCCAGGAATTGGCCGCGTGCAGCAGCACGTCCTGGCGGCGCAGCGCCGTGTTGGCGAACAGCCAATCGGCCTGCGAGCGGAACACCTCGAGCATGCCCAAGCAGTCGGCTCGCTCTTCCATCGGGAAATGTGTCATCAACCCGACAAGCCGAAGGCCCGGGGTGGCGACCAACGCCTGCGCCTCGCGCCGCCCGTGCACACTGCCCAGGTCCAGACCGTTGCGCGACATGCCGCCGGCGTCCAGCGCCAGATGCACCGGCACGGGCTTCCGCCGTCCGGCGATGCGCGCGACCAGCCGCGCCGCATCGAGGTCGCCCACCAATTCCTCCACGTCCAGCGCCACTGCATCGGCCAGTTCCTCCGGCGTCGCCGGCCGCACCCGCAGCAGGCGGCCGCGGTAGCCGTGGCGTCGCGCGGATTCGGCCTCCTCGTTCGTGGCAATGGCGACATCCGTGATGCCCGCGCGGATGATGTTCTCCATCACCAGATCGATGCCGCAGCCGTAGGCGTCGGCCTTCATCACCGCACACAGGCGCGTGCCGCCGGCCAGCATGGTGCGGATCCGCCCGAGGTTCCGGTCGAGGACCGCCGGGTCCACTTCAATCCAGGCATTGGCCGCTGCCGGGGTCGCCCGGCCAAACGCCGCGCCCGCGGCACCGGTGCCTGTGACACAAGCCGGCAAGCCCGCCACCGCAGCCAATCCGGCGGCGCCGGCCAGGAACCGGCGGCGGCCGGGCATTCCGGCCGGCTCAGTCGCCACGAACCGCCTCCTGCCCGCCACCGCCCTCGCGGAACAACGCGCCGATCCGCAACGCGGTGCGATACGGCGTCGGCGCGTTGCGGTTGCTCAGCAGGATCACGGTCAGGCGCTCCTGGGGCCAGCGGACCATGACGTTGCGGAAGCCGATGCTTTCGCCGTTGTGCCACTGCCGCGTGCCATCTGCGCTGATCCGCCAGCCCAGACCGTACCAGCTCGGCTCCGGCTCACCAGGCACGTGCGCATGCTTGCCGAACGCCAGCGCGCGCGTGGCATCGCTGAACAGGCGGTCGTCGTACCAGGCGGCATCCCAGCGGGCGAGGTCGTCGATGCTGGCGTAGATCCCGCCATCGCCCAGCACTGCGCTCCAACGGCTCTGGTCGGTGCGTTCCCAGCCCTCGCCTGCGGCGCTGTAACCCCAGGCCCGATGCGGCACCGCGGGGCCACCGTCCACGCGGGCGACGCTGCCCTGCATCCCCAGTGGCGTGAAGATGCGCTGGCGCAGGAAGTCCGGGAACGCCAAGCCCGAGGCCCGCTCCACCACCAGCGACAGCAGCGCGTAACCGCTGTTGCTGTAGCGGTACATGCTGCCGGGCGCGAAATACAACTTGTGGTCCTCGCGCTCCAGCAGCGCCAGCACCCCGGCGTCCATGATCTGGTCGGGTCGATCCTCCGGCACCAGCGGTTCGTAATCCGGCAATCCGGAGGTATGCATGAGCACATGGCGCAGGGTGATGCCATCGGCATAGGCCGGCAGCGAGGGCAGCCAGCGCTTCAGCGGATCGTCGATGGCCAGGGTGCCGTCCTGTGCCAGCAGCAGCACCGCCGCGGCGGTGAACGGCTTGGTCACCGAGGCCAGGCGGTAATGGGTGGCCGGCGATGCATCGATGCTGCGTTGCAGGTCGCTGCGACCGTAGCCGCGGCGGACAACTGGCTGCCCGTCCCTGAGAACCAGCAGCGATGCGCCGGGGACTTCGCCATCGTAGGCCTGCATCAGGCGGTCGATCTCCGCGTCGCGGGCATCGACCCCGGACAGGTCCACCGGCACGTCGTAGCGCAGTCCGGGCGTGGGCTCGTCCTGGAAGGTATAGTGCCACCATTCCTTGTCGTAGTTGCGGAAGCCCTCGGCCTGCATCGCCCGGCGCAGCAGGTGGCGATTGGCAAGCCGGGCGGCATCGACCTGCGGCGAGTCGGTATGCGAAGCGGTGCCGAAGAAGTCGAAGCCGGTCCCCATGTCCAGCGGCTGGCAGTCGACACCGGCGGCGTCGCACTGCAGCACCGTCAGGTCCACGGTGGTGCCGCGGCTGTGGCCGGACACCGGAGCGATGTAGCCGTCGGCGATCAGCCGTGGCTTGTCCAGGTCCGGGTAGTAGTCGGGCTTGGTGCGAACATCGTCCGCGTCGTCGACCCAGCGCATGAAATGCGCCACCGCCCGGGCCGGGCGGTAGCAGTCGAACACGCGCAGGCGAAGATTGCGTTCGCGCAGGCCGGCTTCCACTCGCGCCAGCGCCTGGGCCGCCTCGCGCTTGAGCCAGCAGCGCGGTGCCGCATAGCCGTCGACCGGCGCACCGACGAAGTTGTCGTTGCCGGCATACGCGATCGCCTGCGAGATGTCCGGCACCACGGCACGCAGGTCGACCATGCCGGTTTCGGCCAATGTTGTCGCCGGCGAAACCACCGACGGCGGCGGCTGCGGCACGCTGGCGCAGCCAGTCAGGGCCAGCAGCAGCGACAGCGCTGCGGCACCGACGGCGGGCGTTCCGGCAGCAACCGTGATGGACGGGGCGGATCGAGGCATGGCGGAGTCTCCGGCGGTCGGGCGTCGAATCTGAAACTAGCACGCAGGCGCAGGCCCGCCATGGGTCCAAGGGCACGGGTCAAGCGCCATGGACCTGCCGCTCTCGGCGTCTCGCCGGCCGCCACGCAATCCGGAAGCTCAGCCGCGCGGGTCATCCACGGGCAATGAAGCGGCTTGGAACACGTCGGAGATCGCATCCAGGCGAATGCGATTGGCGAACAGGGAAAACGCCAGCGCGCCGGCAAGTCCGTTGGCGCGGCGCACCCAGCGCGGCAACCAGCGTGGAGCAGCCATCACGCCATCCGCGTACAGAGGCTCCAGCCGCAACGCATCGCCCAGCGTCATCTTGCCGGCGAACAGATGGCGACACAGCGGCAACCGCCGCTCGCGCAGCGCCCAGCGGAAGAAGGTATGCACGCTGATCAATCCGCGCAGGTAAACGGTGTCCTTGGTGAAGGCATGGCCGCCATCCGTGGGCACGCCACGGAAGATGCGCTGGGCCGAGGAGAAGCTTTCCTCCGGACTCTGTCCGGCCGCCAGGAACCACTCGAACACCTGCAGGAAGTCGGCACCATCCAGAGCCATCGCCACCGCTTCGATACGCAGCGACACCCGCTTCATCCGCTCGATGTCGATGCTGCCGGTGATCTGTTCGGCCAGCACCGCCAGCCCTTCCTGGGTGGCTGTCGCGCGTGGGGACGACAACCCCATGCTGGCAAGCACCGGTTGCGCGCGCCCGTTGATGGCCGTCAGCGAATGCACCAGCGCCTCGTGATGCAGCAGTTGATGGCGGTCGTAGTCCGAATACGCCGCGCCGGAGCGCAGTCGAATCCGCGACGCGCCGGCTGCGGCCTTGGCGATCAGTTCCGGATCCAGCACCACCTCGACCAGCCGCTCGCCGAAAAACGCATCCAGATCGCCCTGCAACTGCAGCTGCAAGGAGGTCGCCGAAATATCGATCTGCTCTTCCGGCGCCAGCAGGGCCGGATCCAGTTCATCGGCAATCGTGATGAAGTGCCGTGCCGCCTCGCAGGTGCTCGGGCCGTTGCCCGGAAGCGGCGCGTCCGGCTCGCCGTACAGTGCGATGGAATGGGTGGTGACCGCTGCCGTGCCCAAGCTTTCCAGCAATTGTGCGGTCGTGTCCCAGCTGTGTGCGGATTCACGCAGGTAGATGCCAAGCGGGTGCGCCGGATCGGCCGCGGCGCTGATCGCCGCCAGCTCGCGGCGGGATTCGGAGAAGTCGTGTCGGGGATAGTCGTGGCGCGGCAGGCGTGGCTGGCCACGCCGCCAATCGGAAAGGAACCGCGCCTGGACAGCCGCCGGCCAGCTTGCATGGTGCAGCAGCCGCAGCCCGCGTGCCACTCTCACCAGGCGCGCGTCCAGGGCGGCGTGATGGACGATCTCCGGAGCGGTCAGCGGCATGGCAGCCTCGCGTGGGCAACTGCAACGCAGTCTAGTCGGATTGCAGGCCGCGTCGGCGGAGGTGGTGAGCGGCTGCTGCCGGCGGTCACCCCGACGTTGACCGTCCCGGCGCTGCCCGACACCATGCGCCGATGCGGACCCTGCTGCTGACGTTGCTGCTGGCCTTGGCCGGCTGCGCCTCGTTTCCCACCGAACGCACCGGCGTGCTGCCGCCAGCGCTGCAACCGCAGGCGGGCTCGGCCGAGCGCCATGTGCTCAACGGCAAGGTCTACGATGCAGCGGTACGCCACACGGCCGCGACCTTCTACCGCCGCGACGCCGTTTCTTCCGACTTCCGCGCAGAGGCCGCCGCACGCCGCGACATCGCCATCGCCGCGGATGACGAGGCCACCCTGTACGCCGCGCTCGGTGGCCTGCTGCGAACGATGGATGACGGCCATACCTACGCGCTCAGCCCGGCGGCACGTGCGCGCCTCGAGGCACGACGACACGGCCGCAGCAGTGCCACCTACGGCCTGCTGTTCGTCGAGGTGCGTGACCACGTTGGCGAGACGGCACCCGACGCCGCCGTGCACGATAGCCCTAAGCACGGTGACCGCCGGACGCTGGTATTGCATGTGCGGGGCGATGGACCGGCGGCCGCCGCCGGCGTGCAGGTCGGCTGGCAGTTGCTCGCCATCGACGGCGTGCGCATGCGTGACGCGCCGCCACCGATCGCCGGCCAGCCGCGGCGATTGCTGTTTGTGGACGACGCGGGCAAGCGCCACGCGCTGAGCATCACCCCGCGCGAGATGCCACCACTGCCGCGACGGCAGTCCCGCCGGCTGGACGATGGCATCGCCTGGCTGCGCTTCGACGACTTCGACCGCGCCAGCCGCGACTGGCTGCGCGAGCGCCTTGGCGAGTTCGCGGCTGATCCGCCACGCGGCGTGATCCTCGACCTGCGCCACAACGGCGGCGGCAACCTCGGCATCGCCACCAGCGTGCTGGGGATGGTCACCGCCGATCGCCCGCTGCTTGGCCGCATGCAGGGCCGCTGGCTGCGCTGGAATCCACGCGCCCGGCGCAGTGCCCACGCCTGGCTCGGGCCGCTGGTGCTGCTGGTCGGACCCGGCAGCGGCAGCGCCTCGGAACTGCTGGCGGCCAGCCTGCAGGAGAGCGGACGTGCGCCACTGGTCGGCGAAACCAGCGCCGGCGCGGTGATCGCCAGTGTCGGCTTCAACCTGCCCGACGGTGGCCTGCTGCGCGTCGGCGCCATGCACATGACCAGTCCTGAAGGGCGGGTGCTGGACAAGACCGGCGTGTCCCCCGACCACCATGTGCCGCGTGACTGGGCGGCACTGCGCGCCGGCCGCGATCCGGTGCTGAACGCGCACGCGAGGTACTGCTGCAGGCGCGAACCCGAACCTTGCGGCCGGTGCCGACAGTCCCCGTGCCTTGAGCGGGCTCCGCCGCCCCGCCGTTCCCACCCTGGACCACCCGGTCCGATCAGCACGGCGACGGCGGACTGCCGCAGCGATCGACGCGGTGTCCGCGCACTTCGCCCGGCGCTCAATCTTCGTCGTGACCGCCCTTCGACCAGCGTCCCGGCGCTCTGGCTGCGCCACGCCCTTGGCCCTGCGCCGCCAGGCGTTGTTCCAGGCGTCCGGCAGCACCCCCGACTTCCTCGCGCAGCTTGCCGTAATTGGCAAAGCGCTCGGCATCCAGATCACCGGCATCGATCGCCTCACGCACCGCACAGCCGGGCTCGCGCTGGTGGCGACAGTCGCGGAAGCGGCACTGCGCGGCCAGCGCGTCGATGTCGGCGAAGCTGTCGGCGATCGCTTCCTCGCCGGTGGGCTTGAGCTCGCGCATGCCCGGCGTGTCGATCAGGCAGGCGCCGCTTGGCAGCGCCAGCAAGGCGCGATGGGTGGTGGTGTGCCGGCCGCGGGCATCGCTGGCACGCACCGCCGCCGTGCGCATCCGCTCGATGCCCAGCAGGCTGTTGGTCAGGGTCGACTTGCCGGCCCCGGAGCTGCCGACCAGTACCACGGTCATGCCCGGCTGCAGCCACGGTGCCAACGCACGGACGCTGTCGGTGCTGCGCGCATTGACGGGGATGATCGGCACCTGTTGCGATGCGACGTCGGCCAGCGCCTGTCGGGCCGCATCGATATCGGCATCCGCATGATCGGCCTTGCTCAGCACCACCACCGGCGTCGCGCCACTGCCGGCGATGAGCAGCAGGTAGCGCTCGATCCGACGCGGATTGAAGTCGCCATCCAGCCCGCAGACCACGAACACGGTATCGACGTTCGCCGCGATCACCTGCTGCCGGTAATGCTCGCCGGCCGCCGCCCGCTTGATCGCGCTGCGCCGCGGCAACAACGCCACGATCCGCGCATTGGCCGGCGAGCCTTCCACCAGCACCCAGTCCCCCACCCCGGCACGCTCCTCGGCGCTGGCTTCACCATCGGCGTAACGCGGCGGTCGCTGCCACTGCGGAAGCGACTCCGGGCTGTAGCCGTCTTCCGGCGATTCGGCGACCACGTAGCCGGAGCGATGCTGCTCCACCACCCGCGCCGGCCGCGCCTGCGGATGCGCCTGGATCAACGCCTGCCATGCGGCATCGCCCACGGCATCGGGCCACGGCCAGCCGATGGCGCGCAGGTTGCTCACGGCAGGTTGTTCACGGGATGGCGCACCAGTGCATGGCGCGGATTGTATTCACCCCGGCGTCGCGGGAGCGAATCGAACGCGCTCACGCGGGCGAACGCCGGTCATGCTGGCCGGGCACGCGCCCGCGCCCGCTTTCCGCTAGTCTGCGCGTGAACCCGCCCTGCAGCCCGTTTCCATGCCTTCGCTCCGACTTGCCACCCGCACCCGCCTGTCCGAAGTCCGTTACGAAATCCGCGGCGAACTGGCGCGGCGGGCGCGCGAGCTGGAAAGCCAGGGGCGCACGCTGATCAAGCTCAACATCGGCAACCCCGGCGCATTCGGCTTCCGCGCACCGGCGCATCTGCAGCGGGCGATCGCCGAGCGCATCGACGCCACCGATCCCTACACCCACCAGCAGGGTTTGCCGGAGGCGCGCGAGGCGATCGCCGCATTCCATCGCGCGCGCGGCACGCCCAACGCCAGCCCGGAACGGGTGTTCGTGGGCAACGGCGTCAGCGAGTTGATCGACATCTCACTGCGGGCACTGCTGAACCCGGGCGACGAGGTGCTGCTGCCCTCGCCGGACTACCCGCTGTGGAGCGCCGCCACCATCCTCAACGACGGTCGCCCGGTGTACTACCGCTGCCGCGCGGACGATGGTTTCCTGCCCGACCCCGACGACATCGCATCACTGGTCACGCCGCGCACCCGTGCGATCGTGCTGATCAACCCGAACAATCCGACCGGTGCCAGCTACCCGCGTGCCCTGCTGGAACGGATCGTCGAGATCGCCCGCGACCACGGACTGCTGCTGATGGCCGACGAGATCTATGACGGCATCCTCTACGACGACGCCACGTTCCAGCCACTGGCGCCGCTGGCCGGCGACGTGCCATGCCTGAGCTTCGGCGGGCTGTCGAAAGTGCACCGCGCCTGCGGCTGGCGCGTGGGCTGGGCGCTGCTGAGCGGTGATGCCACCGCGGTCGGCGACTTCCACCACGCCATGGACCTGCTGGGCGCGCTGCGGCTGTGCGCGAACGTGCCGGGACAGTTCGCCATCGAACAGGCGCTGCACGGTGCCGATACCATCTCCGCACTGACGGCACCCGGCGGGCGGCTGCACGCCACGCGGCAAGCGCTGATCGATGCCTGTGCCGCCAGCGAACACCTGCACCTGGTCGCCCCCGCCGGCGCGTTGTACGGCTTCCCCGGCGTCATCGGCGCGGCCGCGGATGGCTTCGACGACCACGCATTCGCCCTGCAACTTCTGGAAACCGAGGACGTCCTGATCGTGCCCGGCTCCAGTTTCAACGTGCCGTACCGCAACCATTTCCGCGTGACCCTGCTGCCGGAAGCACCTTTGCTGACCGAAGTCTTCGCACGCATCGACCGGGTGCTGGCGCGGCATGCGGCCGTTGGCCGACGCACGGTGGCGGCATGAGCCTGCGCTGGCTGGCCCTCGGCGACAGCTACACCATCGGCGAAGGAGTGCCTCCGGAAGGCCGCTGGAGCCATCAGTTGGCGGCGCGGCTGCGTGCTGGCGGCATCGACATCGCCGACCCGCGGACCATCGCCGTCACCGGCTGGACCACCGACGAGCTGGCCGCCGGCATCGACGCCGCCGAACCGCTGCCGCGTGACTGGGACTTCGTCAGCCTGCTGATCGGCGTCAACAACCAGTACCGCGGGCGCAGCGTGGCCGACTACCACGCCGAGTTCGACGGCCTGCTGCGACGAGCGATCGCCTTCGCCGGCGGCAATCCGGCACGCGTGCTGGTGCTGTCAATCCCCGACTGGGGCGTGACCCGCTTCGGTCGCGACAGCGGCCGCGACCCGGTGCAGGTGGCTGCCGAACTGGACGCCTTCAACGCCGCCGCGCTGGAAGTGTGCCAGGCCCGTGGCGTGGCATTCGTCGACATCACCACCGCCAGCCGCGTGGACGCCGACGCCGGGCCGATGCTGGCCGACGATGGACTGCACCCGTCCGCGACCATGTACGCGACCTGGGTGGACGCCGCCGAACCCGCGGCACGCCTGCTGCTGGAACCGGGGGCGGCGGCACACCCGTTGGCGTGAGCCACTGCGGGCCTTGCCGGAGGGCGACCAACCCTGTCCGATGTATTCATGATCGTGCTGCCGTCTTCGCAGCATCCAAAGGGTGCCTAGACGTCCTTGCGACCGGTCTCCGTCGCTCGTCTGGCGCTCCAACGTGCTGTCGCGACGAGGCTGCCGTGGACGGCAACCGCGACAATGGGTACGGTCGGGGGACCGCTGCCTCCGCGAATCGACCCCGGCGTGACCTCGACCCTCACCCGCTTCACCAACATCCGCCGCGATGAGCTCGTGCCTGCGCTCCTGGCCGGGCTGTTCTTCTTCTGCATTCTCACCGCGCTGATGCTGCTGCGCCCGGCGCGCGATGCGCTGGGCATGCAGCGCGGGCTGGATGCGGTGCGCTGGCTGTTCATGGGCACGGCGGTGGTGACGCTGCTGGCCAATCCGGTGTTCGGCTGGCTGGTCAGCCGCTTTCGCCGCGTGCCGTTCATCGCCGCAACCTACGGCTTCTTCGCGGTCAGCCTGCTGGCCTTCTGGTGGCTGCTGACGGCGGCACCGCAGGCGGTGGGCGAGACCAGCGGGATGGTGTTCTACGTGTGGTTCAGCGTGTTCAACCTGTTCGTGACCATGCTGTTCTGGGCGTTGATGGCGGACCGTTTCTCGCTGGCGCAGTCGCGGCGGCTGTTCCCGCCGATCGCCGCCGGCGGCAGCCTGGGGGCGATCTTCGGACCGTGGCTGGCGGGACGGCTGGTCGAGCCGCTGGGCACGCCGGTGCTGCTGCCGGTGGCCGTCGGATTCCTGCTGCTGGCCATCGGGCTGGCGGCCGCCGTGGCGCACAGCCGGCGCACGCCGATCACCGGGGAACGGGTGCCCGATCCCCTGGATGCGCTGGTGATCGGCGGCAGCGCCTGGGCGGGCATCAGGGCGCTGTTCGCCTCGCGCTACCTGGCGGGCATCGCCGGCTTCGTCCTGCTGATGACGGTGATGGCGACCTTCCTGTACTTCACCCGGCTGCAGATGGTGGCGGCGCTGGGCGATGACGTGGACATGCGTACGGGGATGTTCGCGCGGCTGGATTTCTGGACCCAGAGCGCGACCCTTCTGCTGCAGTTGCTGCTTGCCGGGCAGTTGATGAAGCGGATCGGCGTCGGCGCCACGCTGGTGCTGCTGCCATTGGCGATGGCGGCCGGCTTCATCGGGCTGGCGCTGTTCGGCTCGCTGGCGGTGCTGGTGCTGGTCGATGCCGGCACCCGCGCGATCCAGCGCGGCCTGACCCGGCCGGCACGCGAAACGCTGTACACGGTCCTCGGGCGCGAGGACAAGTACAAGGCCAAGGCGGTGACGGATACGTTCGTGTACCGCGCCGGCGACGTGCTCGGCGCGCAGGTCGAAGGCGTGCTGGGCAAACTCGGCATGGGCCTGGCCGGACTGGCTGCGGTCGCCGTGCCGCTGGCCGTGCTGTGGGCGGGGCTGGGACTGTGGCTGGGGCGCACGCAGGCACGGATGGCAGTGACGACTGTCGATGGCAGCGGAACGGCCGAGCCTGCCGAATAGCCCGGAATTCGCACCGGCATTCAATCGAATCAACCACTTGCGTGTTAGATTCGAGCATCCGCGCCGCGAACGCACAGGAGACGCCGATGATCACCCGCCGCACCTGCCTCAAGGCCGCACTGGCCGCCGGCGTCACGCTTGCCCTGGACCCGAAGCTGGCCTTCGCCAATGCCGATGCACCACTGCCGCTGATCACCCGCAAGGTTCCGGGCAGCGGCGAGGAATTGCCGGTGATCGGACTGGGCAGCTCCGCCACGTTCTCACGGCTGGCCGGTGGCGAGGAGCACGGCGCGCTGGCGGACGTGCTGCGCACGCTGATCGAAGGGGGCGGTCGCATCTTCGATACCGCGCCCAGTTACGGCGCATCCGAGCAGGTCGCGGGTCGGCTGCTGCAGGAGTTGGGCCTGGCTGAACGCACGTTCTGGGCAACCAAGCTCAACGTCGCCGGCCGCGGCGGCGGCAAGGCCGACGAGGCCGCCGCGCGCCAGCAGCTGGCGACGTCGTTCCAGCGCATCGGCAAGTCGCCGATCGACCTGATCAACGTCCACAACATGGGCGATCCAGACACCCAGCTCGGCCTGCTGCGCGAACTGAAGACCGATGGCCGCATCCGCTACCTCGGCATCACCACCACCTTCGACAACCAGTACGAGCACCTGGAACGAGTGATGAAGACCCAGGCGCTGGACTTCATCGGCGTGGACTACGCCATCGACAACCGCACGATGGAACAGCGCATCTTCCCGTTGGCGGCGGACAAGGGCATCGGCGTGCTGGCGTATGCGCCGTTCGGCCGCACGCGGCTGTGGCAGACCGTCCGCGGCCATGAGCTGCCCGATTGGGCGGCCGAGTTCGATGCGGCGACCTGGGGCCAGTTCTTCCTGAAGTGGGTGATCGCCAACCCGGTCGTCACCGCGACCACACCGGCCACCAGCCAGGCCAAGCACATGCTCGACAACCTCGGCGCCGGTCGCGGTCGCCTTCCGGATGCCGCCATGCGCGCGCGCATGCGCGCCTGGGTGGAAGCGCTGCCGTCCTGAAGGCTTTGCTGAACCGATTCAGGCATCTTCACGCTGACATCACTCGGGTTCAGGCTGGGCAGGCCGCGACGTTTTATCCTTCGTCCATGCGTTTTCCTGCACCCGCCCTGCTCGTCGCGACCCTGCTGGCCGTGCCCGGCTGCACCTCGCACCATGGCAACCCGCCGCAGGTGGCGAGCGCGCCGCCGCCCGCGCCGGCCATCGTGCCGCCGCCTGCTCCTGCGCCGACCCTGCTCGAGCACCTGCAGGCACTGGCCCCCGAAGCCGATGCCCGGATGCTGGACGCAGCCCTGCAGGCGCGCGCCTGCGCCGTCGGCCACGGCCAGGCCGATGCCGATGCCCGGCTTGCCGTGATCGACTACGCACGGCCCTCCACCGAGCCGCGGCTGTGGGTGTTCGACATGGCCGAAGCCGCGCCACGCCTGCTCTATCGCGAACACGTCGCCCACGGACGCGGCAGCGGCGAGAACCTGGCACAGCGCTTCTCCAACGTCGAAGGCAGCCTGCAGACCAGCCTGGGCCTGTTCCGCACGGCCGAGACCTATGTCGGCGGCAACGGCTATTCGATGCGCATGGACGGGCTGGACGCCGGCCTCAACGACCGCGCCCGCGAGCGCCTGATCGTGATGCACGGCGCTTGGTACGTGGACCCGGACCAGGCGCAACGACAGGGACGACTGGGCCGCAGCGAAGGCTGCCCGGCGGTGCGCGACGCCATCGCCCGGCCGTTGATCGACGACCTCAAGCAAGGCCACCTGCTGTTCGCCTGGCATTCGGACGCGCGCTGGCTGCCGGATGGCCGTTACCTGAATTGCGGAACAACCGATGCCATGGCC
Organism: Pseudoxanthomonas suwonensis; assembly: GCA_030535605.1. Classification (GTDB taxonomy): domain Bacteria; phylum Pseudomonadota; class Gammaproteobacteria; order Xanthomonadales; family Xanthomonadaceae; genus Pseudoxanthomonas_B; species Pseudoxanthomonas_B suwonensis_B. The sequence continues at coordinate 8,426 of JAUNRQ010000014.1, read as the reverse complement.
GGCACCGCAAAAGCACCCGGAATTCACGCAGCGCCGAACTGAGCTTGGCCACGATGGCGGCATCCTCCACCGCAACGGATGCCCCATGACCCTCCGCCCCGCCACCACGTTGCTGCCCGCGCTGACCCTCGCGGCCGCGTTGTCCGCCTGCACCCAATCACCGGCACCGGCCACGGTGGAGACTGTCGAGGTGCCCGCTCCGGCCGCCGAGCCGGTCGACGCCAATGTCGACACACCGATCAGCGCGACCGCCGAAAGCGCCGACGCCCGCACCAGCAGCGGCCCAAGCGAAACGCCGGCCACCTTGCCGGCCGCGACCATCGATGCCGATGGGTTCACCATCATGGATGCCTCCGCGCCACAGGGCGACGTGCAGGCGCCGCAGGCCGAGGAAGGGGTGGTGGCCGCCGCTGGCGACGCCGATCTCGCTGCCGACAGCCTGCTGCGGGCCCATGTGCTGCTGGAACGCGCGCACTTCTCGCCCGGCGAGATCGACGGCGAAACCGGCAGCAACACCCGCCGCGCCATCAGCGGATTCCAGAAGGCCAATGGCCTGACCGACAGCGGCGAGCTGGACGCGGCAACGTGGGAAGCGCTCAATCGCGACAGCGCGCCAATCCTGATCGACTACACGATCACCGAAGACGACCTGGAAGGACCATTCGCGCCGACCCCGGCGCGGACCATGGACATGGCCGAGCGCGACGCATTGCCGTACGAAAGCGTCGAGGAAAAGCTGGGGGAGAAGTTCCACGCCAGTCCGACCCTGCTGGCCACGCTCAACCCGGATGCCGATTTCAAGACCGCCGGCACCCGCATCACCGTGCCGAACGTGGCCGCGGCCAAGCGGATGCCACGCCCCACCAGCATCCGCGTCAGCAAGTCGCGCTCGGTGCTGGAGCTGCTGGATGCCGAGGACAAGGTCCTGGGGCAGTACCCGGTCACCACCGGCAGCGCGCAGTTCCCGTTGCCGATCGGCGAGTGGAAGGTCACCAACGTCGCCCGTGATCCGGTCTGGCATTTCGATCCGTCACTGATTGCCAATACCCGCGCCGGTGATCGCAAGGCGGAGATCCCCCCCGGTCCGAACAACCCGGTCGGCAGCACCTGGATCGGCATCAGCAAGCCGCATTACGGCATCCACGGCACGCCCAATCCGCGCAACATCGCCAAGAGCGCGTCCAACGGCTGCATCCGCATGACCAATTGGGCGGCGGCGGCGCTTGCCGGGGTGGTCGGGCGCGACATGGCCGTTTCGCTGGTCGACTGAGGCCTCGGCATCGATGAGCCCCGCATCGCGCGCCGCGCTGGTCTTCCTGGCCGGTCTGCTGGCCGGTGCCAACCTGCTGTACTTCGCCGCATTGCGCGGCTGGGTGCCGGGGATCGCCGGCCGCGCTTCGACATCGCTCCAGTCCGCGACCCCGTCACCACCGGCGCAGCCGCAACCCACCGGGGCACCCGCCGCCGACGGGACAGCCGAAGCGCCACCGGAGCCGGGCAGCGCCGCGTGGTGGCGCCGCCGCACCGCCTCCGCGCCGACGCCGTCGCAGCCGGCCACATCTTCCGACAGCATCACCCCTGCACCGGCGACACCCCCCGTCCTCGCCCCGCCGCCTGCGCAGGTGGCGGGCGCGACACTGTTGATTCCGGTTGCCGGCGTCGACGCCAAGGACCTGCACGACACCTTCCAGGACGCCCGCGGCGAGGGCCGGGTCCACGATGCCATCGACATCATGGCCGCCACCGGCACGCCGGTGCACGCGGTGGCCGATGGCCGCATCGTTCGGCTGTTCGAAAGCGAGCGCGGCGGGCTGACGATCTACCAGTTCGACACCACCGACACCTGGAGCTACTACTACGCCCACCTGGACGCCTACGCCTCGGGCATCCGCGAAGACATGCCGGTCAAGCGCGGGCAGTTGATCGGCCACGTCGGCTACAGCGGCAACGCCAGTCCGGAGGCGCCGCACCTGCACTTCGCGGTGCATCGCCTCGGCCCGGAGCGCGAGTGGTGGGGGGGCGAAGCGGTCAATCCGTATCCGCTGCTGACCGGGCGCGCCGCCACGCACTGAAGCGCCGAACACGGCCGTGCGCTGACGCCGATGGCAACGCGCATGCCCCACCGAGCCGGGCAACGGCAGGGATGCCCCGGACACCGGCCTGCACCGGCATTTGCCCGCGGCCGATGCAGCCGGTAACGTGCGCATGCCGAACGCCGACGGACCGAGCGATGTCCACCCGCTGCCACGCCCAACCAGCCGCCCTCGCCCGCGCCTTCCTGCGTTCGCCGCACTCGCCTGTGCGCTATCACTACTACTACGCCCGCACCAAGCTGGCCACCGATCCGGTGTACGCCGCCACGTTGAACACGCTGGCGGGCAGCCCCTCGCCGGTCCTCGACCTGGGCTGCGGCATCGGCCTGTTGCTGCACGCGATGCGCAACGCCGGTCTGGACATGGCCTACACCGGCGTGGACCTGGACCCGGACAAGATCCGCATGGCCGAGCTGGGCCTGGCCAACAGCGGCCACGGCAACGCAGGCTTCGCCGTGCGGGATGTCAGCATCGACCCGCCGCAGCATCGCGGCAACGTGGCGATCCTCGATGTGCTGCAGTACCTGGATCGCCCGGCGCAGGAAACCCTGCTGGCGCAATGCGCGGCGATGCTGGGCGCCAATGACCGGCTGATCATCCGCAGCGGCCTGCGCGAAGACAATGCCCGCAGCCGCATCACCCGCATCGCGGACTTCTTCGCCCATCGCGTCGGCTGGATGGAAGCTGCGCCCCGGCACTTCCCGACGCGCGACTGGTTCATGGACGTGCTGGGCAGGCTGCGCCTGGCCGTGGAGATCCGTCCGCTGCATGGTCGACTCGGGCTCAACAACTGGCTGATCGTCGCACGACCGGCGAATTGAACGCGTGCCCCACTGACCGTCAGGGAGGGGGCTTCGCCCCCGCAGTTCGCTGCCCCGAAGCGCGGCAAGCGCCGCCTTACTGCGAGCGTAGCGCTTCGATGGGGTCGAGCAACGACGCCTTGCGTGCCGGGTAGTAGCCGAAGAACAGGCCGGTGGCGATGGAGAAGCCCGCCGCCAGGCCGATCACCTGGCCGTTCAGGGCCACCGGCAACTCGACCATCCTGCTGACCAGCATCGCGCCGCCGGCGCCCAGCGCGATGCCGATGATGCCCCCGATCAGCGAGATCAGGATGGCCTCGGCGAGGAACTGTTTGCGGATGTCCGATGGTCCGGCGCCGACCGACATGCGCAACCCGATTTCGCGGATACGCTCGGTCACCGACACCAGCATGATGTTCATGATGCCGATGCCGCCGACCACAAGCGAGATGCCGGCCACCGCACCGAGCAGCAGGGACATCAGCCGAGTGGTCTGGGTGCGAGCCTCGATGATCTGGGCAATGTTGCGGACCACGAAGTCGTCGTCCTGGCCGGGCTGGATGCGATGCCGCTGGCGCAGCAGCGCCTCGATTTCGCCCTGCGCGTACTCGATGTTGTCGGCATCGTCCACGCCGACGGTGATCTGCTGGACCGCACCGGGCGGCATGTTGCTGCTGCCCATCAAGCGCCGCCGCGCGGTCTCGATCGGCACGATCACCAGGTCGTCCTGGTCCTGGCCGAATCCGCCCTGGCCGCGCGCCTCCAGCACGCCGGCCACCTGGAACTGGACGCGACCGATGCGCAGCCTCTGGCCGACCGGCGATTCTTCGCCGAACAGTTCGCGGCGCGGCGTTTCGCCAAGGATCACCTTGTTGGCCGCGCCGTCACCAGCCTCGAACATCTCGCCATCGGACAGGTTCCACTCGTTGATCGCGAACCAGTCCGGCTGTACGCCCTGCCATTGGGTCGGCCAGTTGCTTTCGGCGAACACCAGTTGCGTGCCACCGCGCAAGGTGCCGGAGATGTACTGGATCTCGGGAATGTCGTCACGGATCGCGTCGATGTCGCCCAGCGTCAACGTCCAGCGGCTGCCCCCGGCCTGGCGCACGCCACCGCCCATGCCGCCGCCGCTGGAAATATCCAGGCGATTGCTGCCAAGGCCCGAGACCAGCTTGTCGATTTCCGCCTGCGTGCCCTGCCCGACCGAGACCATCACGATCACCGCGGCGATGCCGATGATCACGCCGAGCGAGGTCAGCGCGCTGCGCACCCAGTTGCCGCGCAGGGCGAACAAGGCGGTGCGGATCACTTCCATGAAGTTCATCGACAGTGCGCTCCGTCGTGGCCCAGCGCGTCGGCCGGCGTTTCACCGCGCTGCTGCTCGCGCAGCAGGCCGTCATGCATGACGAAGACGCGATCGGCGCTTTCGGCCACCTGCGGGTCGTGGGTGATCAGCACGATGGTGTGGTCCTCGTCCTGCAAACGCTTGAACAGCGCGAGGATCTCCTCGCCGGTGCGGCTGTCCAGGGCGCCGGTGGGTTCGTCGGCAAGCAGGATCGGGGGGCGGTTGATCAGCGCGCGCGCGATCGCCACGCGCTGCTGCTGGCCTCCGGACATCTCGTTGGGCCGGTGGTGCAGGCGCTCGCCCAGACCGACATCGCTCAGGGCCTTGGCCGCCCGCTCGTGGCGCTCGTGGCGCGGCGCATTGGCGTAGGCCATCGGCATGGCGACGTTGTCCAGCGCACTCATCCGTGGCAACAGGTTGAAGCCCTGGAAGACGAAGCCGATCTTGTCCAGCCGCAGTCGCGCCCGTTGCTCCGCGTCCAGGGTGGCGACATCGATCCCGTCGCACAGGTAGCGTCCGCTGGTCGGCGAATCGAGGCAGCCGATGAGGTTCATCAAGGTGGACTTGCCGGAGCCGGACGCGCCGACGATGGCGACGAATTCGCCGCGATGCACGACCATGTCGGCATCGCGCAACGCCACCACCTCGGCCTCGGTGCCGGCGGCATAGACCTTGCCGAGCCCTTCGGTACGGATCACCGGGACACGGGCGTCACCGGTCGCGGTCACCGGCCGGCCTGCCGCGCACGTTCGCCGGTGATCGCGACCGCCCCTTCCTCGACGCCATTGCCGGAGATTTCGGTATTGCTGCCGTCGGTCACGCCGACGCGCACCGTCACCGCCGCGGGCTGGCCGTTCTCCAGCAGGTACAGCGGCGCGCGCCGGGCGGTGGCGAAGCCGGCCAGGCCCACATCCCACTGCCGCTGCTGCTCTTCCGACAACAGCTCGCGGAAGGCGCCGAACTGCTGGTTGAATCGTTCGATCATTCGGGCGCGCATCTGGCCACTGGCCGGACCACGGCCACCGCGCGGTCCACCCATGCCCATGCCGCGCTGGCCGCCGCCACCGAACAGGCTGGAGCCACCGTTCTGCTGGGTCTGCGGTGCCTGCCGCGCGGCGGCGCGCTCGCGCATCTGCGCCAAGGCGGCATCGAACGCCGCCTGCTGCTCCGCGGTCGGCTCCAGCGAGGCCGCGAGCCTGGGCAGCTCCTCGCTCACGCCGCCGCCGGCGCCACCACCGTTGGACTGCTCCGGCGTGACCGCCGCGGCTGCACTGCCTTCGGCCGGTCGGTAGCGCAGCGCGGCGTTGGAAACCAGCAGCACGTTCTCGCGGCTGCTGACTTCGATCTGGGCATTGGCGGTCATCCCAGGCAACAGGGTCTGGTCGGCGTTGTCCACCGCGACCACCACCGGATAGGTGACGACGTTGCTGGTGGTGGTCGCCGACAGCCGCACCTGCTCGACCTTGCCGCGGAAGCGACGGTCAGGGAAGGCATCGACGGTGAATCCGACCGCCTGCCCGACCTCGACCTGGCCGATGTCCGACTCGTCGATCGCCAGCACGATCTGCATCTGCACCAGATCCTCGGCGATCTGGAACAGCACCGGGGCCTGCAACGAAGCGGCCACCGTCTGACCCGGCTCGATGGTCCGGGTCAGGACCACGCCGTCCACCGGCGAGCGGATGACGGTGCGCTGCAGGTTCAGGCGGGTGGTCTGGGTGTTGGCGGTCTGCTGCGCGATCTGGGCGCGGGCACTGTTGACCTGCGCGCGTGCCTGGTCACGTGCGGCACGTGCCAGGTCGACGTCGCCGCGGGCGATCAGTTGCTGCTGGACCAGTGACGCCTTGCGCTGGTAATCGGCCTCGGCGTTGCGCAGGCTGGCCTCGGCACTGGCGAGGCTGGCGCGGGCCGCGTTGATCGAGGCGTTGCCCTGGGCAATCTGCGCCTCGTAGGTGCTGGGGTCGATGCGCGCGATCACCTGGCCACGACTGACGCGGTCATTGAAGTCCACCAGCACGTCCGTCACCTGACCGGAAATCTGGCTGCCCACGTCCACCGTCGACAAGGCGGACAAGGTGCCGGTGGCAGAGATGGTCACGCGGATGTCGCCACGGCTGACCGCGGTCGTGCGCCACTGCTCCTCGGGATCGGCAGCCCCGCGCTTGGACATCCACCACGCGCCGGCGCCGAGCATCAGCACGGCGGCGACCAGCACGGGAACGAGGGGGAACTTGCGCTTGCCGGCGTAGGCAGGCCTTGGTTTGCGTGCAGTGGTCATGGAGAGCGGCGATTCGGGCAACTGCGGAGGTTAACGCACGCCGTGCCCCCCGGTTGACGTGACCAAAGCCACATGCGCCCGTGCAACGAGCGCCCGCGCGACAAACCCCTCAGGCCGCGCGTGCCCTGGCTTGTCGCGGGGCGAACACGATACTGGCGCGGGTGCCGGTGCCCGGCCGGCTGGACAAATCCAGGTGCCAGCCGAATCGATCGGCCAGACGTTGCACCACCGGCAGGCCCATGCCCTTGGCCTGCGGCTTGCTGATGTCGGCACGGAAGAACGGCTCGAACACCCGTTGCAACGTGCCCTCGTCCATGCCGATGCCGGTATCGCTGATGTCGATGCGGTCATTGGTCACCCGCACCGAGATGCGACCGGCTTCGGTGAATTCGACGGCGTTGCGCAGCAACTGCCCCAGCATCACCCCCAGCACGCGCAGCGGCGCATGCAGTTCCGGTACCGCCTCCACCGCAAGATCGACTTCGACCGGTTTGTTGCGCACCTGCTCGCGGGCCATCTGGATGCGATCGTGGACGATGTCCAGTACCGGCACCTCGACCTGTTCGACCGGCAGTCGCGGATCGCGCGCCAGGATCAGCAGTGCATCCAGCACTTCCTCCATGTCCCGCGACGCGGCACTGACGCGTTCCACCGAACGCTGGCCACGCACGCTGAGGCCCTCCTCGGCACCCAGCAGGTCGGCCGCCATGCGGATGACCGTCAGCGGCGTGCGGAACTCGTGGCTGGCGTCGCGGGTGAAGTTGCTTTCGCGGCGCATGTGTTCGGCCATGCGCGTGGCCATGCCGTCGAGGGCGCGGCTGAGCGCGTCCACCTCGCGGCTGCGATCGCTGTCGGCTGCGTCGGCAACACGGAACACCGCCGCATCCGGCGCTTGCGGGTCCCATTGCGCCGCCTGCCGGGCCAGCCGCGATACCGGCGCGACCACGCGCTTGCAGCGTCGATAGCTCAACCAGCTGACCAGGCTGATGGCCAGCAACGACAGCAGGATAGCCAGCAGCGACAACCCGCTGACGATTCGATCCGATGCCGTGGGTGCCATCAGCAGGTACAGCCGCCCGGCGTCACGCTCGCCCACGTACGCCATGCGATAGGCCCCGCGCACCGTGTGCACGCCGGCCGGCAGCGCGCGCACCGCCTCCGGGACTCCCCGGTCATCGCCATTGACCCGCGGCACGAAATAGCCGGCCAGTATCGAGTTGCGGGGCAATGGATGGCCTGGGTCCTTCGCCAGCTCGTCCCACAGGTCGGTGGCCTCCTGGGTGACGCGCGAGCCAAGCACGCTCTGTGCCAGCCACGCGCCACCGATGACCGTGCCAGCGGTCACCAGCAGCGAAGCCACCAATGCCTGGGTGATGAACACCAGCCTGATCTTGCGTGACAACTGCGGCATGTTGCGCGTCCCTGCGTCAGGCCGGCGGCTGCTCGATGTCGGCGATGCGGTAGCCGGCGCTCTGCACGGTGTGCAGCAATGGCTTGTCGAACGGCTTGTCGATGACCTTGCGCAGGTTGTACAGATGGCTGCGCAGGGTGTCCGAATCCGGCAGCGAATTGCCCCAGATCTCGCGTTCGATCTCCTGGCGCGACACCACCCGCGGCGATTCGCGCATGAGGATGGTCAGCAGCTTCAGGCCGATCGGCGAGAGCTGCAGTTCGCTGCCGCCGCGCGTGGCGCGCAGGCTGGCCGGGTCCAGCACCATGTCGGCGACCTTCAGCACTTCCGATCCCACCTGGCGACGCTCGCGACGGATCAGCGCACGCAGACGCGCTTCCAGTTCCTGGATCGCGAACGGCTTGGTGAGATAGTCGTCGGCGCCGGCGGACAGGCCGGTCAGCTTCTCGTCCAGCGTGTCGCGCGCGGTCAGCATCAGCACCGGCGTGGACTTGCGCGC
>JAUNRQ010000013.1:43753-45429 GCA_030535605.1 Pseudoxanthomonas suwonensis | reverse complement strand
GCGAGGCCGTCGAGAAGCTGACCGCCGCGCGCCTGGCCGCCGACGTGATGGGCGTGCCGACGATCATCGTCGCGCGTACCGACGCCGAAGCCGCCGACCTGCTGACCAGCGACATCGACGACAACGACAAGCCGTTCTGCACCGGCGAACGCACCGTGGAAGGCTTCTTCAAGACCCGCAACGGCTTGGACCAGGCGATCAGTCGCGGCCTCGCCTATGCCCCTTACGCGGACCTGGTGTGGTGCGAGACCGGCAAGCCGGACCTGGAGTTCGCGCGCAAGTTCGCCGAGGCCATCCACGCGAAGTACCCGGGCAAGATGCTGGCCTACAACTGCTCGCCGAGCTTCAACTGGAAGAAGAACCTGGACGACGCCACCATCGCCAAGTTCCAGCGCGAACTCGGCGCGATGGGCTACAAGTTCCAGTTCATCACCCTCGCCGGGTTCCATGCGCTCAACTACGGCATGTTCAACCTGGCGCACGGCTACGCCCGCCGTCAGATGAGCGCGTTCGTCGAGCTGCAGGAAGCCGAGTTCGCGGCCGCCGAGAAGGGCTTCACCGCGGTCAAGCACCAGCGCGAAGTGGGCACCGGCTATTTCGATGCCGTCACCCAGACCATCCAGGGCGGCCAGTCCTCCACGGTGGCGCTGAAGGGCAGCACCGAGGAAGAACAGTTCCAGGTCAAGGCGGCCTGAGCCACAAGCAGCCGAGCCGTCCTCGCCCCGGTCCTGCCGGGGTGATCGGCTTGCACGCAATGCGGCTGTTGATGTCCGCAAGAAACCGCTGGCGAGGCCGGGCATCCCCACGCGTTGGTGAGCGGCCCTGCGAGCCGAGGGTGATTGGGCGAGAATGGCGACGTGTTCCCTCCGTGGTGTCCGCACATTCCATGATCGGTCGTCTCAAAGGCATCCTCGTCCACAAGCAGCCACCGTGGCTGGTGATCGACGTGCAGGGTGTCGGCTACGAAGTGGAAGCGCCGATGAGCACCTTCTACGAACTGCCGGCCGTGGGCAGCGAGGTGGTGCTGGTGACGCACCACGTGCAGCGCGAGGACGCCTCGTTGTTGTACGGCTTTGCCAGCGAGGCGGAACGGCGGATGTTCCGTGACCTGCAGAAGGTCAGCGGCATCGGCGCGAAGATCGCGCTGGCCGTGCTGTCCGGGGCCGAGGTGGGTGAGTTCGTGCGCTGGATCCAGACCGGTGACATCGCCGCACTGACCCGCATCCCCGGCATCGGCAAGAAGACCGCCGAGCGCATGGTGGTGGAACTGCGCGACCGCGCTGCGGATCTCGGCACCGGCATGCCGGGCGGCCTTGTCCGACCGGTGCTCGCCGATCCGCAGTCCGAGGCGGCCGAAGCGTTGCAGCAGCTCGGTTACAAGCCGGCGGAAGCCCAGCGGATGGCGAAGGCCGCGGCCGCCGAGGGCGACGGGGCCGAGGCCATCATCCGAAAAGCGCTACAGTCTGCGCTGCGCTAGCCCTCCGGCTGGCTCCGTCCGCAACGCCCGAGCAGGCACGGCACCCGATTCGATGTCCTCCGACCGTTCCAGCCGGCAGGCGCTCAGCCAGGGCCGGTCATCACCGCAGACGGCCGGCAGCGCGGGCGCGGCGCAGCCATCGCCGCAGTCCCGTGCCGGCCTCGCGGCGCTGGTCGTCGGGGCCATCGGGGTGGTCTTC
>JAUNRQ010000013.1:28982-43743 GCA_030535605.1 Pseudoxanthomonas suwonensis | reverse complement strand
GGCACCAGCCCGCTGTACACGCTGAAGGAAGCCTTCGGCCCGCACTACGGCCTCACCGCCGACCACGACACCGTGCTGGGTGTGCTGTCGCTGGCGTTCTGGTCGCTGATGCTGGTGGTCACGCTGAAGTACGTGACCATCATCATGCGTGCCGACAACGACGGCGAGGGCGGGATCATGGCGCTGATGGCGCTGGCCCAGCGCACCCTGCGCAAGGGCTCGAAGTCGGCCTACATCGTCGGCATCCTCGGCATCTTCGGTGCCTCGCTGTTCTTCGGCGACGGGGTCATCACCCCGGCCATCTCGGTGCTCTCGGCCATCGAGGGCCTGGACGTGGTTGCGCCGCGCCTGCGCGACTGGGTGGTGCCGTTGACGGTGCTGGTACTGCTGGCGTTGTTCATGGGCCAGCGCTACGGCACCGAGAAGGTCGGGCGCGTCTTCGGTCCGATCACCATCCTGTGGTTCACCGCGCTGGCGGTGATCGGGGTGGCCAACATCCTGCACGAGCCGGAAGTGCTGAAGGCGATGAACCCCGCATGGGCGGTGGACTTCTTCCTTTCCCACGGCTGGCACGGCATTTTCATCCTCGGCGCGGTGGTGCTGGCGGTCACCGGTGGCGAAGCGCTGTACACCGACATGGGCCATTTCGGCGCCCGTCCCATCCGCATCGCCTGGTACTTCTTCGTGCTGCCGTCGCTGATGATCAACTATCTGGGGCAGGGCGCGCTGGTGCTGGAAGATCCGGCCGCGATTGCCAATCCGTTCTACATCGGCGTGCCCGAATGGGCGCGCTGGCCGATGCTGGCATTGGCCACGGCCGCCACGGTGATCGCCTCGCAGGCGGTGATCACCGGCGCGTTCTCGATCTCGCGCCAGGCCATGCAGCTGGGCTACATCCCGCGCATGCGCATCGTGCATACCTCGCGCCAGACCATCGGCCAGATCTACATCCCGGCGATCAACTGGATGCTGGCGATCCTGGTGCTGGCCCTGGTGCTGAGCTTCCGCACCTCGTCCAACCTCGCGGTGGCCTACGGCATCTCGGTGTCGCTGACCATGCTGATCGACACCTTGCTGCTGTTCATCGTCGCCCGCGCGTTGTGGCCGAACTGGCGTGGCTGGGTGCTGCCCCTGTGTGGCGTGTTCATCGTGGTCGAGCTGGCCTTCGTGATCGCCAATGGCGCCAAGGTGTTGCAGGGGGCGTGGTTCCCGCTGGTGCTGGGCATCGTGTTGTTCACCATGCTGCGCACCTGGCGGCGCGGGCGCGAACTGCTGCGTGCGGAGATGCAGGCCGACGGCATCCAGCTGGACAGCTTCCTGCCGGGGCTGATGCTGGCCCCGCCGGTGCGGGTGCCGGGCACGGCGGTGTTCCTGACCGCCGACAAGGGCGTGGTGCCGCATGCGCTGCTGCACAACCTCAAGCACAACAAGGTGTTGCACGAGCACAACGTGCTGCTGACCGTGGAGACACTGGCGGTGCCCTACGCCGGGCGCGAGCGGCGGCTGTCGATCCGGGAAATCGGCGATGGCTTCCATCGGGTGGTGGTGCGCTTCGGCTTCATGGAAACCCCGGACGTGCCACAGGCGCTGATGGGTGCCTGCGACGAGTGCGAGGACCTGGCCTTCGACCCCATGGACACCACCTATTTCGCCAGCCGCGAGTCGATCGTGGCCCGTCGCAACCGCGGGATGCCGGTGTGGCGGGACAAGCTGTTCGCGTTCATGCACCGCAACGCGGCACCGGCGACCGGATTCTTCCGCATTCCAGGCAATCGCCTGGTCGAGCTGGGCGCCCAGGTCGAAATCTGACGCAGTGCGGCTCGCGTGCCTGCCGCGCGGGACACGCGTAGAGCTGCGGCGGTATTGAATTCCGGGCGCGTCCACCCGACATCGTGTCCAGATGCCCCCGTGGATGCCGCGATGATTCCCTACTCCCTGCTCGATCTGGCGCCAGTGACCGAAGGCGGCAGCCCGGCGCAGTCCTTCGCCAACAGCCTGGAACTGGCGCGGCACGCGGAGGCGCTGGGCTACCGTCGCTTCTGGCTGGCCGAGCACCACAACATGCCGGGCATCGCCAGCGCGGCGACCGCGGTGCTGATCGGCCACATTGCCGCCGGCACCTCGACCATCCGTGTCGGTGCCGGCGGGGTGATGCTGCCCAATGCCGCGCCGTTGCAGGTGGCCGAGCAATTCGGGACTCTGGAGTCGCTGTTCCCCGGCCGCATCGACCTGGGCCTGGGACGCGCGCCCGGGACCGACCAGGCCACGGTGCGGGCATTGCGCCGTTACCACGCCAGCGCCGACGCCTTCCCGCAGGACGTGGTCGAACTGCTGGGGTATTTCGAGCCGGCGCGTCCCGGCCAAGCGGTGCAGGCGGTGCCCGGTGCCGGTCTGAAGGTGCCGGTGTGGATCCTCGGCTCCAGCCTGTTCGGCGCGCAACTGGCGGCGCACCTGGGTTTGCCCTATGCCTTCGCCTCGCACTTCGCCCCGGCGGCGCTGGACGAGGCCGTTGCCCTGTACCGCCGTGACTTCCGACCGTCCAACTACCTGCAGGCGCCGCGCGCGATGCTGGCTTTGAACGTGGTCGGCGCGGCCGACAGCGCCGAAGCCCGGCGCCGCTTCACCACCCTGCAGCAGAGCTTCGTGCGCCTGCGTCGCGGCGAGAGCGGGCTGGTGCCACCACCGATCGACGACATCGAGGCCTTCTGGACACCCGCCGAGAAAGCCGGCGTGGAGGCGGCGCTGGCCTGCTCGGTGGTCGGTGACGCCGCCGAAGTCGCCGAGGGCATCGCCGACTTCGTCGCCCGCCATCGCCCGGACGAGCTGATCCTCACCGGCAACCTGTACGACCAGGCCGCGCGACTGGAATCGTTCGCCATGGCCGCCCGCGCCTGCGCCGCCTTGCCCTGACATCGCGCGCTGCGGCACGCCGGACTGCTGCCGTCCGCTGGAACACGACTCGCTCTACAGGGCAGGTGCTGCATGCGAAGATGGGCGCATGAGCGAACCCCGCATCATCAATGCTGCCGCCACCGGCGAGGATGCCGCCGCCGAGGTGCGGATCCGGCCAGCGCGGCTGGCCGATTACCTTGGCCAGACGCCGGTCAAGGAGCAGATGGAGATCTACATCCACGCTGCCAAGGGCCGCGGCGAAGCGCTGGATCACGTGCTGATCTTCGGGCCGCCGGGGCTGGGCAAGACCACGCTGTCGCACGTCATCGCCAACGAGCTGGGCGTGGGCCTGCGGGTCACCTCCGGGCCGGTGATCGAGAAGGCCGGCGACCTGGCCGCGCTGCTGACCAATCTGCAGCCCTACGACGTGCTGTTCATCGACGAGATCCACCGGCTCTCGCCAGCGGTCGAGGAAGTGCTGTACCCGGCGATGGAGGACTTCCAGCTGGACATCATGATCGGCGAAGGTCCGGCGGCGCGTTCGATCAAGCTGGACCTGCCGCCATTCACGCTGGTCGGCGCCACCACTCGCGCCGGCCTGCTGACTGCACCGCTGCGCGACCGCTTCGGCATCGTCCAGCGGCTGGAGTTCTACAGCGCCGACGAACTGACCCACATCGTCCGCCGCTCGGCGCAGATCCTCGGCATCGACTGCGAACCGGCCGGCGCGGGCGAGATCGCGCGACGCTCGCGCGGCACACCGCGCATCGCCAACCGCTTGCTGCGACGGGTGCGCGACTACGCCCAGGTCAAGGCCGGTGGCCGCATCGACCGCGGCGTGGCCGATGCGGCGATGAAGATGCTGAAAGTGGATCCGGAGGGCTTCGACGATCTCGACCGGCGCCTGCTGGCGCTGATCATCGAGCAGTTCGACGGTGGCCCGGTCGGTGTCGAATCGCTGGCGGCGGCGCTGTCCGAAGAACGTGGCACGCTGGAAGACGTGATCGAGCCGTACCTGATCCAGCAGGGCTTCCTGGTGCGCACCGCGCGCGGGCGCATGGCCAGCGAGCGGGCCTGGCGACACCTCGGCCTGCGTGGCGCGCCGCGGCGCGAGGACCTGTTCGAGGGTGATGCGCAGTGAACCGCAGGTGCGTCGGCGATTTCCGATAATGCCCCCACATCCACGCGAGCCTGCCGCCGTGTCATCCGCTGCCTCCGACCGCCCCGACGCCTTCCGCTTGCCCGTGCGCATCTACTGGGAAGACACCGACGCCGGCGGGGTTGTGTACCACGCCCGCTACGTCGGCTTCCTCGAACGCGCACGCAGCGAATGGATGCGCAGCCTCGGCCATGGCCAGCGCGCCATGGGCCGGGAGCAGGGCGTGGTGTTCGCGGTGCGGGCGATGGCGCTGGACTTCCGCAAGCCGGCGCGCCTGGACGATGCGCTTCAGGTCTCGGTCGAACTTCGCCAGCTGGGCCGTGCCAGTCTGCGGTTTTACCAGGCCATCCATCGTGGTGATGAACTGTTGCTGGAAGCGGAGGTCAAAATCGCGTCGCTCGGCGCGGACGATTTCCGCCCGCGGGCCATCCCCGATGCGCTGCACGCGCAGCTGCACGGGCTGGCCGGTCCGGCTTGATCCCCCAATCCCTTGATTCCAACGCCTTTTCCGGAGCATCCCGAATGACCTTCAACACCGTCGCGCTGCAGGCCGTGGACGTGCAAGCCCTCCCGGACGCCGGTGCCGCCAGCACCGAAGCGCTGGCCGATGGCGCGAGCGCGGCCGCCCATCCGACCCTGGTTGGCCAGGACCTGGACATCCTGCAACTGGTGTTGCACGCCTCCTGGCCGGTACAGGCGGTGATGATCCTGCTGATCATCGCCTCGCTGGCGTCGTGGTTCATCATCTTCCGCAAGAAGCGCCAGCTGGACCGCGCACGCGCCGAACTGGAGCAGTTCGAAGAGCGCTTCTGGTCCGGCGTGGACCTGTCGAAGCTTTACGCCAATGCCTCGGAGCGCAACCGCGAGGTGGCCGGGCTGGAGGCGATCTTCGAAGCGGGTTTCCGCGAGTTCAACCGCATGCGCAGTCGCCGCGGCGTCGACAGCCGGCTGCAACTGGAGGGTGCGCAGCGGGCGATGCGCGCCACCGCGACCCGTGAACTGGACGAGCTGGAAGGCAACCTGGAATTCCTCGCCAACGTCGGCTCGATCAGCCCGTACGTCGGCCTGTTCGGCACCGTGTGGGGGATCATGATTTCCTTCCAGGGCCTGGCCAGCGTCAAGGAGGCGACGATCGCCACGGTCGCGCCGGGCATCTCCGAAGCGCTGATCGCCACCGCGATGGGCCTGTTTGCCGCCATCCCGGCGGTGTGGGCCTACAACCGTTACGCCACCCGTGCCGAGCGCATCGCCAACCGTTACGACGCCTTCTCCGAGGAGTTCTCCTCGATCCTGCAGCGCCAGGCCGGGCTCGAGGACTGACGCCATGTCGCTGACCGCCACCCGCCGCCTGCGCAAGCGCCGGCTCAAGGCCGACATCAACGTGGTGCCCTACATCGACGTGATGCTGGTGCTGCTGATCATCTTCATGGTCACCGCGCCCCTGCTGAACCTCGGCACCGACATCCAGTTGCCCGAGTCGCAGGCGCGTTCGCTGAGCACCCCGAAGGAGCCGGTGATCGTCAGCATCTATGCGGACGGTCGGCTGGCGCTGAAGGTGCATGACGGCGCCAACCAGGAGGTCACCGCCGAGCAACTGGCGCAACGGCTGTCCGCGCTGCAGCAGACCAACGGCGAGCTGACCGTGCTGGTCAACGGCGATGCCGAGGCCAGCTATCAGACCATCATGGGCGGCATCGACCGCATCACCGCTGCCGGGGTGGGCAAGGTCAGTCTGCTCAGCCGTCCGGCCGGGGATCCCTGATTCATGCGCAAGCGCGGCAGCGACAACACCTTCGCGCTGCTGGCCGCGATCGGCCTGCACCTGCTGCTGTTCGGACTGGCGATCATCGGCGTGTGGTTCTCGCGTGCGCCGACGGCGGCCGGTTCCGGCACCGCGGTGCAGGCGGACATGGTCGAACTGGGGGCGCTGTCGGCCAGCACCCGCGCGGCGCTGGCGCGCGAGCCCCTGCCGGTCGAGCCGGACGCCATCGCCGAGCCGTTGCCGGACGCACCGCCGGAGCCGGAACCCGAGCCGGTCGCCGCACCGCCGCAGCCCTTGCCGGAACCGGCCCCGCAGGACGCCGTGGTGCCGCGCCAGCAGCAGGCGCAGGACATCATTCCGGATCCGGCGCCCGAACAGCAGGAAGCCGCGCGCCGCGATTCGACCAACCCGCTGACCGCCGAGCGCGAGGCCGAGGCACGCCGCCGTCAGGAGCAGATCGACCTGACCGAGCGCCAGCGCCAGCAGGAAGCCGAGCAACAGCGACGCCTGGCTGCGCAGCGCGAAGCCGAAGAGCGGCAGAAGGCCGAGCGCGAACAGCGCCAGCGCGCCGAGCAGCTGCGTCGCATCCAGGCCGAGCGTGCCCGTGCCCGTCGCGAAGCCGAGCAGGCCGAGGCGCGCCTGCAGCAGATCGCCGACCGCGAAGCCGCGCGCGCCGCGGCCAGTGCTGCCGCGGGCAGCGGCGGTGGCACCGCCGGAGGCGCGGGTGGCGGAGATGCCAATCTCCGGGCGCAGTACGCCGCGGCCATCCAGGAGGCGATCCTGCGGCAGTGGCGCCGGCCGGACAACATTCCCCAAGGGCAGCGTTGTCGTATCCGCATCCGCCAGTTGCCCGGTGGCGAAGTGCCCAATGACGGCGTGACCTTCGAGGGGTCCTGTCCCTACGACGAGCAGGGCAAGCGCTCGGTCGAGGCGGCGATCCTGCGCGCGCAGCCGTTGCCGTACAAGGGGTTCGAATCGGTCTTCCAGCGCAATCTGACCCTGAACTTCGAAGCGCGCGACCGCTGACGACATGCGTCGCGCCCGGCGGAGTGGTCGAAACCGCGTGGCGGTGCGGGCCGGTTCGCATGCTTGCGAAGATCGCCCTCATGCGGGCGAGGCTTGCGTGCAGCAGGCGCCTGCCGCCAGGGCGGCGCAAGTCCCGTTCCGTTCATCCTTGAGCCATCATTCACCGCCAAGCTGTCACCTTGTGTCCGCCCCCATGAACCGAGACGTGCCGATGACCCGACGCCTGCGCAGCCTCGCTCCGCTGTTCACCTTCGTGCTGGCCCTGTTGCTGCCGCTGGCCGCCGCCGCGCAGGAGCGCGGCCTGGAAATCGACATCATCGGCGGCAATGCCTCGGCACTGCCGATCGCGGTCGTGCCGTTCGCGGGCAGCGCCGGCGAAACCGACGTTGCCGCGGTGATCCGCGCGGACCTGGACCGGTCCGGCCAGTTCCGCAACCTGCCGGTGGAGCAACAGCCCGAGCGCCCGAGCGCCGCCGCCGAGTTGAACTACGGCAGCTGGCGCGCGCTGCGACAGGACTACGTGGTGATCGGGCGCATCCTGCCGGCGGCCGGTGGCAGCTTCCGGGTGGAATACGAGTTGTTCGACGCCGCCCGCCAGGAGCGCCTGCTGGGCTTCGCCCTGACCGCGCGCAGTGGCGCGATGCGTGACGTCGCCCACCAGATCGCCGACGCCATCTACGAAAAGATCCTCGGCGTGCGTGGCGCCTTCTGGACGCGGATCGCCTACGTCACCGCCAGCGGTGTCGGCGACGGTGCGCGCTTCGCGTTGATGGTGGCCGATTCGGATGGCTACAACCCGCAGACCGTGGTCCGTTCCAACCAGCCGCTGCTGTCGCCCTCGTTCTCGCCGGACGGCCGTCGCCTCGCCTACGTGAGCTTCGAGGAAGGCAATTCGGCCATCTACATCCAGGATCTGACCACCGGCGCGCGCGAGAAGGTCGCCGGCTTCCGCGGCATCAACAGCGCACCGTCGTTCTCGCCGGATGGCCGTCGTCTGGCGATGACCCTGTCGCGCAGCGGCAATCCCGAGATCTACGTGATGGACCTGGGCAGCCGCGCGCTGACCCAGATCACCAACCAGCTGGGCATCGACACCGAACCGGAGTTCAGCGCCGACGGCCAGTGGATCTACTTCACCTCCGACCGCAGCGGCGGCCCGCAGATCTACCGCGCCCCGGCCAGCGGCGGCGGTGCCAGCCGGGTGACCTTCCAGGGCAGCTACAACGCCAGCGCCACGGTGTCCGCCGATGGCCAGAAGATCGCCGTGGCACAGGGCGGCGGCAACAATTTCCGCATCGCGATGATGGACAGCTCACTGGGCAGCGCGCGCTGGAGCACGCTCTCGCCGGGTTCGCTGGACGAATCGCCCAGCTTCGCGCCGAATGCCAGCATGGTGTTGTACGCGGCGCGCGAGGGGGGGCGCGGGGTGCTGTATTCGGTTTCCGCCGACGGCCGCGTGCGCCAGCGCCTGGTGCTGGCCAGCGGAGACGTGCGCGAGCCGGCGTGGGGTCCGTTCCGCGAAGCGCGTTGATCTTGTCGCCAGCATCACAAACCAGTCTGTTAAGGTTCGCCTTCACCTTCCTTACCGTTCGACGAGGACCCCGATGAACACCGTAAATCGCTTGATGTTCGCTGCCGCCATCTGTGTCTTGGCCGTCGGCTGCTCCCGCAAGGTCCGTGAGGTTCCGCCGACCGAGACCACCCCGCCGCCGGCCACCACCGCACCGACCACCCCGCCGGGTGCGACCACCCCGGGTGCCTACGGTCCGGGCGACCTCGACACCGACGCCTGCCTGCGCCAGCGCGTGGTGTACTTCGACTTCGACCAGGACACCCTGCGTCCGGAGTTCCAGAACATCGTCGCCTGCCACGCCAAGTACCTGCGTGACCGCCCGTCCTCGCGCATGACCCTGGAAGGCCATGCGGACGAGCGCGGCAGCCGCGAGTACAACATGGGCCTGGGCGAGCGTCGCGGCAATGGCGTGTCCTCCGCCATCCAGGCCAACGGTGGCTCGGGCACGCAGATGAGCGTCGTCAGCTACGGCGAAGAGCGTCCGACCTGCACCGACGCCGGTGAAGGCTGCTGGAGCCGCAACCGTCGCGTCGAGATCGTCTACTCGGCCCGCTAAGCGATGCGAGCGGTATCCATCGCCATCCTGTGCGCGGCGACCCTCGGGGTCGCCGCGCCTGCTTGGGGACAGCGGGTGAGTCTGGGTGAACGCGTGGCCGCGCTGGAGGCGCGTGCAGGCGACAACTCTGCCACCTTGCAACTGCTGGAACAGGTCAACCAGCTCCAGGCCGAAGTGCGGACCCTGCGTGGCCAGTTGGAAGAAATGCAGCATGCCCAGGAACAGGCCCGCGAGAGTTCGCGCGTGCAGTACCTGGATCTTGACGGTCGGCTCGAGCGGCTGGAAGGCGGCAACGCGCCGGCAGCGGACGCCAGGTTGCCTGTCGCGGTGCCCGCCGCCCCGGCCCGCGACAGCGATGCGCGCATCGAAGAACGGGCGCCCAGCGTGCACGGCGACGCCGGGCTGCTGGCCAACGGCGCCGACGAAGCCGACGCGTATCGCAGCGCTTTCGCCCTGTTGCAGAACGGCAAGTACCTGGAGGCCTCTCGTGCCTTCACGACGTTTCTCGAACGCTGGCCTGCCGGCGTGTACGCGCCCAACGCCATCTACTGGCTGGGCGAAAGCTATTACGTCACCCAGAACTATGCTTTCGCGCTGGAGCAGTTCCAGGCGCTGCGGCAGTCGTTCCCGACCCATGACAAGGCCTCCGGCGCGCTGCTGAAGATCGGCATGGCCCATCAGGGCCTGCGCGAACTGGATCGCGCCGAAGCCGACTACCAGGCCGTGATCGCCGACTATCCCGGCAGCAATGTTGCCCGCATCGCCAACGACCGCCTGCGTGCCCTGCGCCTGCAACGGCTGAACTGAGTCGCGGCCACCCCTGCGGCGGTTCCGGGTGGCAAACGTGGCGGCGTGGCGTGCCTGCGGCCGTGACCGCGTTCGATACCACGGGGCGTCCGTCAGCGTTTTGGCGCTTTCGCCGAGGCGTTTCTGTTGTCGTGGCCGATGGCCGCTCGCCGCTGCCCGCCGCTGCGTTGGGGCCGCTTGCGATGGCGTGGGAGAGCAGCACGACAGCCGGCTGTCCCGTGCCGGAGCACCTTCGGATCGAACGCACCTGCCCCAAGCTCCGCTGGTGTCGCTTGCGATGATGCTGAAGCAGAACGACAGCCGGCTGTCCCGTGGCGGGGCGGTTCGGGTCGAAGGGCAGGGCAGCGCACGGCAGGTTGTGATGCGGGCCTGTCCATGCGCCACGCCCGGAGTCGTGCACGGCTCCGCTACCGGCGGCATCGCTGCGTCGGACCAGTAGCCTTCGTTCCAGAGTGCGCCGTTTTCGAAATGCGCCTGTCGCGGGGTGCCGACAATGCGGCTGCTGCGCCGAGCCAACGCACGGACCGCGTTAGCGCCGCCTCTCAGCCCGTCTTCGCAGCCGTCAGCACCTCCGCGATCGCGGCGATCCGCGCCTTGCGCAGGGCCTCGCCAATGGCGGGGCCGTCCAGGCCGTCGCGGGCAACGTCGCTGGCGCGCAGTCGCAGTGCCGCGGCGTGGGCCGCTTCCAGTGCCGGGCCTTGCGGGTAGGGCTTGTCCTGCAGCCCGGTGCGGCCGCGCTTGTCGGCCTCGCAGGCCAGTGCCAGATAGCGGACCCGGTCGGGTCGCCTCCAGGCATCGGCACGCTGCAGCAGTGCGTGCACCGTGGCCGGCTTCAGTTCGAACAGGCGGTGTACGTTGAGGTGATCGCGGCAGGCGGCTTCGGCCAGTGCGCGGTATTCGGCCGGTACCCGCAGGCGTTCGCACACGGCGCGCAACGGCGCGAGGCCGCGCTGTTCGTGCATCACGTGGCGGGGCAGCTCCCCGGCCGGTGTCAGTGCCTTGCCGAGGTCGTGGGTCAGACCCATGAAACCGAGCAGCGCATCGCCGGGCTTCAGTTGCGCGCACAGGTCGCAGACCAGTTCGACATGCCGGCCGGTGTCGACTTCCGGGTGGTATTCCGGGCGCTGCGGCACGCCGTACAGCGCATCGACTTCCGGCAACACCGCGCGCAGGGCGCCGGCATCGTGCAGGGTGCGCAGGAAGGCGGACGGCCGGGCGCTGGCGAGCGCGCGCGACAGTTCCTGCCATACGCGTTCGGGGGTCAGCGTGTCCAGTTCGCCACTGGCGGCCATCTGCTGCATCAGCGCGAGCGTCTCCGGGGCGACGATGAAGCCCAGCGGCGTCAGTCGGGCCATGAAGCGTGCGGCGCGAAGCACCCGCAGCGGGTCTTCGATGAAGGCCTCGCCCACGTGCCGGAGCACGCGGTTGCGGATGTCGGCCGCACCGTCGAACGGGTCGATGAGGCGTCCGTCTTCGGTCCTGGCGATGGCATTGATGGTGAAGTCGCGGCGTGCCAGATCGTCTTCCAGGGTGACCTGCGGCGCGGCGTGGACCACGAAGCCACCGTGGCCGCTGCCAGATTTGCGCTCGGTCCGGGCCAGGGCATGTTCCTCGCCGGTGTCCGGATGCAGGAACACCGGGAAGTCGCGGCCCACCTGCTTGAAGCCACGCGCCAGCATGGCCTCCACGGTGGCGCCGACCACGACCCAGTCGCGGTCGCCTTCGCTCAGGCCCAGCAGTGCATCGCGGACCGCGCCGCCGACAAGGTAGGTCTTCCACTCGGACATCGGTCGATTGTGCCAGCCGTGGGAGCGAATTCAATTCGCGACCCCAGCCTCGAAGCGTCACCCGCCTCGTGGGAGCGAATTCAATTCGCGACTGCCGGTGTTCACTCCACCGGTGCATCCGCATCGGCCGGACAGACGAAGGCCTTGCGCGGGCCGTCGATGCGGCCCAGAAGGCGGTCGCTGACGCGGCGTGCTTCGCCGTCCAGGCGCCAGTCGTAGATCGCACTGTACGCCAGCACCCGGGCGACGTAGTCACGTGTTTCGCGGTAGGTGACGGTCTCGATCCAGACGTCCGGGTCCATGTGCCCGCGTGCGGCCTGCCAGCGCCCGACCGGCGTCGGCCCGGCGTTGTAGGCGGCGATGACCTTGTAAGGCTGGCGCGCGTAGCGGTCCATCAGCTGATTGAGGTAAGCGGTGCCGAGCACGATGTTGGTCTCGGCATCGTACAGACTCTGCGCGCCGCCCCAGGGTTGGCCGATGCGGCCTGCCACGGCGGCCCCTGTCGCCGGCAGGATCTGCATCAACCCGCGGGCGTCGGCCGGCGAGCGTGCGCTCGGGTCGAACATGCTTTCGGCACGGGTCTGAGCCGCCACCCAAGCCGGGTCCAGGCCGTTGCGAGCCGCCTCGCGGCGGATGGTGGCGTCATGGTGCAGGGGGAAGCGCAATTCGTACAGGCGCAGTTCTTCCCGCAGGCGCACGCCCCCGACATTGACCAGGCCGAACAGGCCGCGGTCGAACCAGCCCTGGGCCTGCGCCATTGCCACCGCGACGTGGCGTTGTGCGGGCGTGAACCGCGACGCGGCGTCGGCCCATTCGCGTGCAGCCCAGCCGGCGCGATCCAGACGCTGCAGTGCCAACGCGCGTTGCAGGGCCGGGTCGGCCGCGACCTCGGCCTGCATCGCCGGCGAAGGGTTCAACTGCAACGGGCACAGCACGTAGGGCGCATCGAGCTTGTCGGCGGCGAGGAAGCCGTGGAACTCGGGGTGGCCCGCGGCAGCGCGGTACAGGGCCTCGGCGCGCTCGCGCTGGCCCAGTGCCTCATGGGCACGGGCGTTGAACCAGGTCCATCGTGCGCTGTCACGTTGCTCGGCGGGCATCCGGGCGATGGCGGCGCGGGTCCCGTTCCAGTCGCCACGGCTCAGCGCCTCGCGCACCTGCCATTCGTGCAGGCTGGCGTCCCACGCGCTGGCGGGAACCGCGGCGAAGCGCCGCGTCGCTGCCGGGTTGCCGTCGAGCGAGGCCACCGACCACAGCGCGATCTGATAGAGCACCCGGCCGCGGTCGTCCTCGCTCAACGCCAACTGCCGGTCGAGTTGTGCGAGTCGGCGCTCGGCCTGGTCCGGATCGGTGCGCGCCAGACGGGCCAGCCCATGCGAGGCGATCAGCCGGCTGCGGGCATCGCGCGGCCAAGTGCCGGCACGATCGTGGGGGCTGTCGATGAAGGCGGCCATGTCGCGGGCCAGTTCCGCGTCGTGGCCGCTCAGGCGACGGGCGGCCGCCAGCATCACACCCGGTTGCAGTTCGGCGGCGGCTGCTTCGATGCGCGTCCACACGGCATCGGCAGTGAGGGCATGGCGTTCGCCCAAGGCGTTGAACACCGGGTTGCAGTCGTCCGGCAGCGAGCTGCCGGCGCTCTGCCACAGTGCCAACGCGTCGTTGCGCCAGAGTTCGTCGTCGGCCCCGGTTTCCAGCCGCGCCCGCAGTTCGGCGCAGCGCAATGCCGGGCGGGTGACGTCGCTGGACCAACTGCGGCGGAATGCTGCCCAGTCGCCGCGGCGTGCCAGTTCCGTCAACCAGACGCCGCGGAACACCTCGGCCACTGGTTGCCCCTGTTGGCGCTGGAGGAAGCCGTCACCGCGCGCCGGGTCGATCTCGCGGATGCGGGCGTTGAGCTCGGCGAATTCGACCCAGCCGGCCAGCGGATGCGCGGCCAGCGCGCTGGCGTCCCAGGTGTCGCCACGGGCGATCCCCGCCAACGCCTCGCGTGCGGGCGCGTCATCCGCCCGCTGTGCGTGGATCGCGGCGGTCTGGGCCTGGGTGAGGATCGCGCGTGGCGTCGGCGAGGCCAGTGGCACGCGGGCATCGGAGGCGGGCGAACAGGCCGCGGCCAGCGCGGCGGCAAAGGCGAGCAGCAGTGGGCGCGGATTCATCAGGGGAGCATACCGGCGGGTGGCTTGCTGGAAGATGATGGCCGGTCGTGTCCCGGCTGCGTGCCGCTCATGCACGCTGACGATGATGCTCACCACGGCGCTCGACGCCGCATCCCGTGCCACGTGCCATCGGCACGCTCTCGCTGTCGCGGAACGACTCGATTAGGCTGGACGCCCCGGATCGCCCGCCCATCCTTTGCCCATCGCTCATGTCCGCTGCCTGGCTGTTGTCGTTGCTGGTGTTTCCGCTGCTGGGTCTGGTGGCAGGCGTGTTGGCCGGGCTGCTCGGCATCGGTGGCGGACTGGTGCTGGTGGCGGCGCTGGCGTGGCTGCTGCCGCTGTACGGCGTGCCGGAGGAGGCGGCGATGCATGCTGCCCTGGCGAGCTCGCTGGCAAGCATCGTGCTCACGGCAGCGGCGTCGGCGCGCGCGCATGCGGCGCGTGGCTCCGTGTTGTGGCCGACGGTGGCGTGGATGGTGCCCGGCCTGCTGCTGGGTGGCTGGCTGGGCAGCGGCGTGGCGGTGCGGCTGGACGGCGACGTGTTGCGCTGGCTGGTGGCAGGCTACTGCTTGCTGGCCGCGGCGCAGATGGCGTTCGGAGGCCAGCGCACGGGCGTGGACGCGGCCACCTTCGTGCCACGCGGCCCGGGCTATGTCGCCGCAGGCGCCGGCATCGGGGCGGTGTCGGCCCTGGTGGGCATCGGCGGCGGCAGCATGACCGTGCCGCTGCTGGTGTGGCGCGGCGTGGCCCCGGTGCGCGCGGTGGGTACGTCATCCGCGTGCGGCGTGGCGATCGGCCTCTCGACCGCACTGGGCTATGGCCTGAAGGCACCGGCGGACGCCTTGCCGGCGATGGCGATGGGTTACGTCTACCTGCCCGCGGCATTGGGCGTGGCCGTCGCTTCCATCCTTGTTGCGCCACTGGGAGCGCAACTGGCGCACGCCATCGGCGGCACCACGCTGAAACGCTTGTTCGCGCTGTTCCTGTTGCTGTTGGGAATCAGATTGTTGCCATGACCGCGTGACGCGGACGTCGCGTGACAGGGGACG
>JAUNRQ010000013.1:0-28972 GCA_030535605.1 Pseudoxanthomonas suwonensis | reverse complement strand
CCATGACCAACGGAAGATCCGCCGTCTGCCTGTCGTGTTCGCGCGACGGCTGCGACGCCTCGGCCTGCGACATCCTCGGCGGACGCTGTTGGCACGGCATGGCCGATCTGCGCTTCTGATCCCAGCGAACGGGGTGGGGGCGGCCTGGGGGCTGCCCTCAGGCCGCGAGCAGCGCCTGCTCGGGCACGTCCAGCTGCACTGACAGCGCGAGGTGGTCGGAGGCGGCCGCCGGATGCGCGCACATGCCGTCGCATTGCAGGGCGTCGGTGACCAGGATGTGGTCGATCGCCCGATCCGGCTTCCACGCCGGGAAGGTATGGACCTCGCAGCTCGGTGGTTGCAGCCGCGTGCGCTGGTACAGCAGGCCCATTTCCGGCATGTCGGCGCGGCAATTGAAGTCGCCCATGAGCACGGCGTTGGGATGCTCGTGCAGAAGCTCGGCGATGAAGGCCAGCTGCGAGCGCCGCGAGTTGGTGCCCAGCGACAGGTGCGCGACCGCCACGACGAGGCCGTCGTCGCCGGCGCCGAAGCGGGCCATCAACACGCCACGGCCGGGAATGCGGCCGGGCAGCGGATGGTCGGTGACATCGACCGGGCGCAGTCGGCTGAGCAGGCCGTTGGCGCTGGAGGCGACGCCACCGACGCTGCGGTTGGGCTGGTGGCTCCAGTAGTCGAAGCCGGCGCGCTCGGCCAGGTAGTGGGTCTGGTTGGTGAAGCCCGAGCGCAGGCTGCCCGGGTCGGCTTCCTGCAGGCCGACGATGTCATGGCCACTGGCCATTCTCGCGATCGCGTCCAGTGCGAAGTGCTTGCGCCCCGCCGGCAGCGCGTGCGACCAGCTGCGGGTCACGTAGTCGCTGTAGCGGCGGGTGCTGGAGCCGGCCTGGATGTTGGCGCTGAGCAGGCGCAGCCTGCGCCTGGTGGATTGCGCGGCGGTGTTCATGCCGGCGGCGGTGCGGCGCGGATCAGCGCGCCGCGCGCTCCTGGGCGATCAGCTGGTTGGCGATGCGCAGCTGCTCGTCGCGGCTGCTGCCCAGCACCAGGTACTTGCCGTTGACCACCAGGCTCGGGGTACCTTCCACGCCACTGCGCTGGATGAACTGCTTGGCGCGGTTCATGCGGCCATTGACGGCGAAGCTCTTCATCGCGTTGGCGAAGGCATCGCGCGAAACGCCAGCCTTCTGCACGTAGAAGTCCGGGATCGCGTCGGCGTTGCGGATCGACTGCTCCACGTGCACCGCCTGGTACATCGCGTCATGGGTGCGATCGACCAGGTCCAGCGATTCGGCCGCGTAGAAGGCGCGCGCGAAATCATCCCACTGGCCGCCGAAGGCCGCCGGCACGTAGACGAAGTTGACGTCGGCCGGCAGCTGGCGCTTCCACGCGCCGACCAGCGGCTGGAACGCGGCGCAGGCCGGGCAGGAGTAGCCGAAGATCTCGGCGACTTCGATCTTGCCGGCCTGCGGCGCGATCGGCTGGCCGTCGGTGATGCGGCGGTAGTCGGTGCCTTCCACCAGCGGCGTGGCCGGCGCGGCGGCGGCAGCGGCGACCGCGGCATCGGCGGCGGCATCCACCGCCGGCTCGGCGGCCGGTTCCGCGGCCGGGGCCGAGGCGTCTGCCGCAGGCGGCGCGGCGGGGGTCGCGGCCGGAGCCGGTTCGACCGCAGCCGGTGCCGGGGTGTCCGTGGACGGGCTGCAGGCGGCGAGGGCGGCGGCCAGCAGCAGCGAGGCGAGGGTCATCAGCGACTTGTTCATTGCGGTCTCCGGTACGGCGGCGGAATCGATGGAAGCGTTCAAGAAGGGTGTCGGATCAGCGGCGCTGCGTGCGCAGACGGGCGATCAGGGCGTCGGCGATGCGCAAGCGGTCCTCATGGGTGCGTGCGGTCACCCGGTAGCGACCGTTGACGATGACCGTCGGCGTTCCTTCGACGCCCTGGTTCAGCGCGTGGCGGTAGGCGGCGGCCATGCGGGTGGTGACCGATTCCTCGGCCATTGCCCGCTGCAGCGCGGTGCCATCCAGCCCCAGGCCGGTGTAGAACGCTGCCAGTTCGGCGGCTTCCGGCCGGCGCGAGAGCGCGCCACGCTCGTGGATCGCGCGGAAGGTGGCGGCGTGGCCGCGGTCCAGTTCACCCGTGTCCTGCAGCGCGAAGAAGGCGCGCGAGAGATGGTCGCCGGGGCCGGTGGCCAGCGGCAGATAGGTCACCCGCACGTCGTCACGCTGGCGTGCCTTCCACGCATCCAGCATCGGCTGGAACTGCGCGCAGTGGCCGCAGGTGTAGGAAAACACCTCGACCACCTCGATCTTGCCGTCCAGCGGCGCGAAGGGTTTGCCGTTCTCGATCAGCACGTAGTCCACGCCGGCCTTCGGCACCGTGGCGGAAGCCTGCGCCAATGCGGCCAGCGGCAACAGGGCCAGCAGCAGGGCCAGGGCGTACAACGGGAAGCGGTGCGCGATCTTCATGGGGTGGACTCGTTGGGCATAAAAAGACGCCGGCTCAGAGGGAGTCTGGCCGGCGCGATGATCAGGAGCTGTGAATGCTTGGACCGCGCCGGGGCGCGAAAGTTCAGTCATTCTCGCTCGGCGTTTCGGTCGCAGCCGCCGGTTCCGTGCCCGGCGCGGTCGCCGGATCGGTGGCCGGTGCATCGGCGGGCGCTTCCGCCGGGGCCTCTGCCGGCACTTCGGCATCGCCGGCTGCAGGAGCCGCCGCGGGGGCCGGGGCGGGCGCCGGCGCGGCGGCCGCGGCCTGTGCGATCTGGCGCGCGGTGGCGGCGTCGGGGCGGGCATGCAGGCCCTGCAGGTAGCTAGACAACGACTGGATTTCCAGATCGGTCAGCTGGCGCGAGATCTCGGCCATGATGTCAAACTTGGCCGTGTCCTGGCGATTGCTGGTGCCTTCGCGGTACAGCTGCAGGCGCTGCGCGGTGTAGTTGGCTTCCTGGCCGCCGATGTGCGGATAGCCGGGGCCGGGGTTGCCGGCGCCGGAGGGACCGTGGCAGGCCATGCAGGCCGGCAGGCCGCGCTCGAAGTCGCCCTGGCGGTACAGCTGCTGGCCGACTTCGTAGAACTTCATGCCGGCGTAGTCGCCGGCGCTGTCGTCCAGCACGGTGTCGTCGGCCACGCCGGCGCCGGTGGTCTGGGTGGCGTAATGGGCACCCAGGTCACGCATGTCCTGCGCGCTCAGCGGCATCGCGAACGGGGCCATCAACGCGGCCAGGTTCTGGTTGCGCTCGCCGCTCTTGAACAGCGCCAGCTGGCGGGCGACGTACATCTCGTTCTGGCCGGCGATGCGCGGGGCGTTCTGCTGCATGGCATTGCCGTCCAGCCCGTGGCAGGCGGCGCAGGCACCGGCGAGGGTCGCGCCGTTGGCCGGATCACCCCAGTGGGTGTCGGCCAGCGCGGCAACGGCGTTGCTGTCCATGCCGGCCACCGGAAGCGGTGCTTGGCCTTCCAGGGGCGTGGTTTCCACGGCCGGGTCTTCGGCCACCGGGGCGACCGAGGTCTGGGCGAAGGCGACGGCGGCGATCACGGCGGCAGACAGGCCGGCAATGCCAAGCAGGCGGGAACGGCGCATGACGAAGGGCTCCAAGGCACGGGGCGCCCGCCGGGCGGCGGACGCGGTGACCAGAAATTATCGCTGCGGCGCAGTGCCGCGGTCAAACCGGGCTATCCATGGCAGGTGCCCTTGATGGCGGCGGATCCGGCTTTGGAGGTGCGGCCGTGCGAAGCTATGGGCATGAGCAGCGCCAACCCCTTCGCCCGTGCCGGCTATCTGCTGGCGGCCCATGTCCCGCAACAGTTGCCGGCCGACGGCGGCGCCGAAGTCGCCTTTGCCGGCCGCTCCAACGCCGGCAAGTCCTCGGCGTTGAACGCCATCTGCCAGCAGAAGGCATTGGCGCGGGTGTCCAAGACGCCCGGACGCACCCAGCAGCTGGTGTACTTCGAACTGCCGCCGCATGCCGACAAGTACCTGGTCGACCTGCCGGGCTACGGCTACGCCAAGGTGCCCAAGCCGATGCAGGCGCACTGGCAGGCCTTCATCTCCGAGTACTTCGAAACCCGGCTGGCGCTGCGCGGGCTGGTGGTGGTGATGGACATCCGCCACCCGCTGAAGGACTACGACCGGCAGATGCTGGGGTATGCGGTGCAGCGCGGCATTCCCGCGCACGCGCTGCTGACCAAGGCCGACAAGCTCTCGCGCGGGGCCGCCGGCAACACCATGCAGGCCGTTCGCATGGAGCTGTCGCGGCAGTACGGCGACGGCGTCGGCGTGCAGGTGTTTTCGGCGCAGGCGCCCACCGGCGTCGACCAGGCGCGGCAGGTGATCGCGCACTGGCTGGACATCTGAACAGCCCGCCCGCATCTTCGCAGTTCTCCATTGGAAGCCGCCATGTCCGGTCCATCCGCCAGCAATGCCACCCTGATCACCGACCGCGCGCAGATGGTCGAGGTGCTGGCCTCCGGGTCGAAGCCGCGCGCTGACTGGCGCATCGGTACCGAGCACGAGAAGTTCGGGTTCCGCCTGGACGACCTGCGTCCGCCCGCCTTCGATGGCGAGCGCGGGATCGAGGCGCTGCTCACGGGCCTGACCCGCTTCGGCTGGCAGGCGGTATCCGAGGGTGGTCGCGTGATCGCGTTGTCCAAGGACGGTGCCTCGGTGACGTTGGAGCCGGCCGGCCAGCTGGAGCTGTCCGGTGCGCCGCTGGACAACATCCACCAGACCTGCCGCGAAGTCGGCACCCACCTGAACGAGGTGCGCCAGGTGGCCGACGCCCTGAAGCTGGGCTTCCTGGGCATGGGGTTCCAGCCCAAGTGGCGGCGCGAGGACATGCCGTGGATGCCGAAGGGACGTTACGGGATCATGCGTCGCTACATGCCCACCGTCGGTGACCTGGGGCTGGACATGATGACCCGCACCTGCACGGTGCAGGTCAACCTCGATTACGCCGATGAAGCGGACATGGTGAAGAAGTTCCGCGTCTCGCTGGCGTTGCAGCCGGTGGCCACCGCGCTGTTCGCGGATTCGCCGTTCACCGAAGGCAAGCCCAACGGCTACCTCAGCTGGCGCTCGCACATCTGGACCGATACCGATCCGCACCGCACCGGCATGCTCGACTTCGTGTTCGAGGACGGCTTCGGTTTCGAACGCTACGTCGACTACCTGCTCGACGTGCCGATGTATTTCAGTTATCGCGATGGTCGCTACATCGACCTGGCCGGCCGTTCGTTCCGCCGCTTCCTGGAGGGCCGGCTGGACGAGTTGCCGGGTCAGTTGCCGACCATGCAGGACTGGAACGACCACATGACCACCGCCTTCCCGGAAGTGCGCATGAAGAAGTATCTGGAGATGCGCGGTGCCGATTCCGGTCCATGGGGCCGCATCTGCGCGCTGCCGGCGTTCTGGGTCGGCCTGCTCTACGACGATGCCGCGCTGGATGCCGCATGGGATCTGGTCAAGGATTTCGACATGGACGAACGCAACGCCCTGCGCGATGGCGTGCCGAAACACGCGCTGAAGCTGCCGTTCCGCGGTGCCAGCGTGCGCGAACTGGCCATCGAGGCGTTGAAGATTTCCGCATCCGGCCTGCGACGCCGGGCGCGGCACAACCGCGACGGCATGGACGAGTTGTGTTTCCTGGAGCCCCTGATCGAAATCGCCGAAGCCGGGCAGACGCCGGCCGAACGCAAGCTGGAACTGTTCCACGGCGAGTGGGCTGGCGACATCGATCGGGTGTTCGGCGAATTCGCGTACTGAGGCGGGCGTCGGCGATCCGCGGGCCGGCGGCACGTGGCCGGCTGCGCGAAGAAAGAGTGGCAGTTTCGGCAGGCGCAATCCGTTGCATGGAGAAGACCCTTTCGGATTCGTCCCTTGCCCCCGTTGTTGCCGAGCATTGTCGCGAGGGTGCTTGCAACGGGTCTGCTTGCGCTGACCATCCTCGCTGCCTGCGCCGCGGTGGACCCTGTGATCCAGGTACCGTGCCTGACCGTCTCCCGCGGCAACGTCCGCGCCCCGGACGCCGTGTGCCGGTTGCGACTGGAGCAGCTTGAAGGCCCGACCACGGCGATCTTCGACGGTGACCTGCGGCCCTCCCGACACCCTTGCCGTATCGAGATGGTGTTGCGGCTGGACGCGGGGCAGGTCCGGGTACGGGTGCTGGATGGCGATGCACCCGTGGAACTGCTGGTCCGGGCCGGACGACCATCCACCGCGGGCATCGTGCACCGGCCACGCGACGGGAATCGTCCACTTCGCCTCCAGCTGCTTCCGGCCGCCGCCGCGCATGGCCTGGAGGCGCATGTCGCCTTGCGGCAGCACGCGCCCGAGTAGCCCGCGCGATCTGCCCTGTCCATGGCCGGCAGGGTGTTGCCGGCCGCCGACGCCACGTGTGCAGCCGGGGCCGACCAGCCGCAATGCTGAACGGGGCGGGCGTGGCCTGCGCGTATGCTCTGCGGTTGGATACCTTTTCGATGGATGAACAGTGGGACTGAAGCGGATCCTGCGCGATCTGGTGGGCCTTCGACCGATCCGGTTGCAGGTCGCGGCGCTGTGCCTGCGCGGATCCGGTGACGCGCGCCAGGTGCTGCTGGTGACCAGTCGCGATACCGGCCGCTGGCTGCTGCCGAAGGGCTGGCCGATGCGCGGCAAGGGCCTGGCAGCTTCGGCGCTGGAGGAAGCCTGGGAAGAGGCCGGGGTGCGGGGCACCGTGCAGCCGCGCTCGGTTGGCCGCTACCACGACATCAAGCGCGCGCCGGGTGGGGCGATGGACGAACCGGTCCGGGTACTGGTGTTCCGGGTCGACGACGTGCGCATGCACTCGGAGTTTCCCGAGGCCGGGCAACGCGAACGCCAATGGGTGTCCCCGGCGGAAGCCGCGCGCATGGTCGAGGAAGGCAGCTTGGCGGACCTGCTGCGCCGGGTGTGAGTGAGCGACTTCGGTCGCATTGACTCGATGTCGTCGCGACCCGCGTGCGCCCGGCCGGTGCCGAAAAACGTGGACTCATTGCCGAAAGATGACAAAATCATGGCATGCAGACACCGCCAACCGACCCGCCCAGGATCAACCAGTGGAAGACCCTGGACAAGGATCTGGGCCGACTCGGCCTGCTTGAACAAGCCACGGCCTACGCCACCCGCCCGCTGATCGCCCCCAGCATCGCGCTGGCGTTCATGGTGGTCGTCGCGATTGCCGTGAGCGCGATGATGGGCTGGCAATCGGGCACCGTGCTGGTGGTGATCGCCTCGGTGGTCGGTGCGTACATGGCACTGAACATCGGTGCCAACGACGTCGCCAACAACATGGGCCCGGCGGTCGGCGCCAATGCGCTGAGCCTGGGCGGGGCGCTGGTGATCGCCGCGGTGTTCGAGACCGCCGGCGCGCTGATTGCCGGCGGCGACGTGGTCAACACCATCGCCTCGGGCATCGTCGCCCCGGAAGCCGTGTCCGAGCCCAAGGTGTTCGTGTGGGCGATGCTGGCGGCGTTGCTGGCCGCGGCGCTGTGGCTGAACCTGGCGACCTGGCTGGGCGCGCCGGTCTCGACCACCCATTCCATCGTCGGCGGCGTGGTCGGTGCCGGCATCGTCGCCGCAGGCATGAGTGCGGTGAACTGGCCCGGCGTCGGTCGCATTGCCGCCAGCTGGGTGATCTCGCCGGTGATGGGCGGGGTGATCGCCGCGGTGTTCCTGTCCTTCATCAAGGCGCGGATCCTTTACCGGGTCGACAAACTCGCCGCCGCGCGACGCTGGGTACCGGTGCTGATCGGGGTGATGGCCGGCACCTTCGCCGCGTACCTGGCGCTCAAGGGACTTTCGCGCGTGCTGCGCATCGAGCTGGGCATGGCGCTGCTGATCGGACTGGGCGGCGGCGTGCTGGCGTGGCTGGTTTCCGTGCCGTTGATCCGCCGCCAGTCGCGGGGGCTGGAGAACCGCAAGAAGTCGATCCGCGTGTTGTTCGCCGTCCCGCTGGTGTGCTCGGCGGCACTTTTGTCATTCGCCCACGGCGCCAACGACGTGGCCAATGCGGTCGGACCGCTGGCCGCGATCGTGCACACGCTGCGTGCCGGCGACGTCGCCGCGCAGGTATCGATCCCGTTCTGGGTGCTGTTGATCGGCGCGTTCGGGATTTCCTTCGGACTGATGCTGTTCGGCCCGCGGCTGATCCGCCTGGTTGGCACGCAGATCACCAAGCTCAATCCGATGCGGGCCTACTGCGTGGCATTGTCCGCGGCGATCACGGTGATCATCGCGTCGTGGCTGGGCCTGCCGGTCAGCTCCACCCATATCGCGGTCGGAGCCGTGTTCGGTGTCGGCTTCTTCCGCGAATGGCATGCCGAGCGCCGGGCGCGGCTGCTGAACATCCGCAAAGGCAAGCCGGTGCCGGCGGAAGAACGCAAGCGGCGCAAACTGGTGCGCCGTTCGCACTTCGTCACCGTGGCCGCGGCCTGGGTGGTGACGGTACCGGTCTCTGCGTTGCTTGCCGCGTTGATCTTCTTCGTGTTCGACGCAGTGGGCTGACCCAGGCCATGCCGCGGAGCTTGCTCCGTGGCGATCACGGCGTGGATGCCCGTGGCCCGGCATTTCCGCTCGTGCGGACGCGCCGTCTCGCCTTGTCATGAAGGGCCATCGTCATCGTATCGGTGCATGCGCTGGTGCAGACTGGTCGATCAATCTGCAACCACCGCGCCATGTCCGGACACGCCATCTCCCCTTCGCCGCGCAGCGAGCCGCTGCGCTTTGCCGAAACCGACGCACTGCTGCGTGACGACGTCCGCACCCTCGGGGCGATGGTCGGCGAGATGCTCGCCGAGCAGGTCTCCCCGGCGTTGCTGCAACGGGTCGAAGCAGTGCGTCGCGCGTCCATCGTCCGCCGCGAGCAGGGCGCACCGTTGGAGGCGCTGGCGGCCGAACTGGCGCAGGTCGGGCCGCAGGAGGGTGAATACCTGGTGCGCGCCTTCGCGACCTGGTTTGGTGCCATCAACCTGGCCGAGCGCGTGCATCGCATCCGTCGTCGCCGTGATTACCAGCGTGCGGGTGCGGCGGCGCAACCCGGCGGGTTCGAGGCGGTGCTGCAGGCGCTGGCGGACGAGGGCGTGACCCTGGACGATGTCCGCGCGCTGCTGCCGCGATTGCGGATCGAGCCGGTGTTCACCGCGCACCCGACCGAAGCCATGCGCCGCGCCTTGCTGGACAAGGAACACGCCATCGTCCAGCGCCTGCAGGCCGACATCGACCGTACCCGCACACCTGCCGAGCGTGCCCAGGATCTGCGGCGCATCCGCCAGGCACTGACTGCCTCGTGGCAGACCTCCGAGGCGCCGCCGACGCGGCCGACCGTGGCCGACGAAATGGCGCACGTGGGCTTCTACCTTGGCGAAATCCTTTACCGGATGCTGCCGTCCTTCCACCACGACCTCGCCGAAGCCTTGCGCGCGGTGCATGGGGAGGCACCGCCCCTGCCGGACATGCTGCGCTTCGGAACCTGGGTCGGCGGCGACATGGACGGCAACCCGAATGTCGGCGCCGACACCATCCGCAGCACGCTGCAGGCGCAGCGCCGGCAGGTGCTGGCGCTGTACCGGCGCGACCTGCGCGCGCTGATGCGCATCCTCACCCAGTCGCCGGCGCGGATCGCGGTGGATCCGGCCATCGACGAGCGCATCGCCCGCTATGCGCGACTGCTGCCGCAGGCGGGCGGGCGCCTGCGCGAGCGCCAGTCGGACATGCCGTATCGGCAACTGCTCGAACTGATGCACGCCCGGCTTGACGAGGACAGCGGGGATGACCGTGCCTATCCGGACGCAGCGGCATTCATCGAGGACCTGTCGCTGATGGATGCCAGCCTTGCCGCGCATCGTGGCGATCACGCCGGTCGTGGTGCCCTGGCGCGGGTGCTGCTGCGGGCGCGCTGCTTCGGCTTTCACCTGGCGGCGCTGGACCTGCGCCAGGACTCGGCGGTGCACGACGCCGCGCTGGCCGAACTGCTGGATGATGCGGACTACGCCGGGCACACATCCGACGATCGCATCGCCGCGTTGCATGGGCTGCTCGGTGATCCCTCGAGCGCGATCACTTGTGCCGCTGCGTTGCCGGCCGATGGTCCCGCCGCGCGCAGCCTTGCGGTGATGGGCGAAGTCGCCCGCAGCCGCGAGCGTTACGGCGGCACTGCCTTCGGCCCGTACATCGTCAGCATGAGCCGCAGCGGCGCCGATGTGCTGGCGGTGCTGGCGCTGGCGCGCGTCGCCGGGTGTGTCGAGGACGGACAGGTGCCGCTTGACGTCGCCCCGCTGTTCGAAACCGTCGATGACCTCGCGGCGGCACCGTCGGTGTTGCGAGGACTGTTCGGCGATCCGGTTTACCGGGCGCATCTTCACGCGCGCGGCAACCGGCAGACGGTGATGCTGGGGTATTCCGACAGTGCCAAGGACGGTGGCCTGCTGGCATCGCGATGGGCCTTGCAGCGCACCCAGGTGGACCTGACCACGCTGGCGCGGGACGCCGGTGTTGTCATCGAGTTCTTCCATGGCCGCGGTGGCTCGGTCAGTCGCGGTGGCGGCAAGACCGAACGCGCGATCATCGCCGCGCCACGCGGCTCGGTGAACGGCGTGCTGCGGGTGACCGAACAGGGCGAGGTGATCCACCGCAAGTACGGCATCCGCCAGCTGGCGTTGCGCAACCTCGAACAGGCTGCCGCCGCGGTGCTGCGTGCCAGCCTGCGCCCGCGTCCACCGGAACCGAGGGACGCGCATTGGCGAGAAATGATGGCGGCGATCGCCGACGCCTCGCGCGCCCGTTATCGCGCGCTGGTGCACGGTGATCCCCGCTTCCCCGACTACTTCCGCAGCGCGACCCCGGTGGACGTGATCGAACGGCTGCACCTGGGCTCGCGGCCGTCGCGTCGGCGCGACGGCGGCATCGACAACCTGCGTGCCATCCCGTGGGTTTTCGCCTGGGCGCAGAACCGCTCCGCCCTGACCGGCTGGTACGGCGTCGGCGCCGGCCTGGCGCACGGGATCGAACGCTACGGTCTGGAAGCGATGCGCGAGATGGCGCACGACTGGCCGTTCTTCGCGGCGACCGTCGACGATGTGGAAATGCTGCTGGCCAAGAGCGACATCGCGATTTTCGAACGCTACTCGTGGCTGGATGCGGGCCTGCACATGCATTTCTGGTCCCGCGTGCACGCCGAATTCCAGCGGACCGTGGACACCCTGCTGCAACTGAAGCAGCGCGACACGTTGCTGGCGGATGACTATCGGCTGCGGCTGTCGATCCGCCTGCGCAATCCCTACGTCGATCCGATCAGCCTGCTGCAGGTCGAGCTGCTGCAGCGCTGGCGCGAGGGCGGGCGCGAGGACGAGCAGCTGTTCCAGGCACTGGTGGCGACCGTCAACGGCATTTCCGCGGGCATCCAGAACACCGGTTGAGTGCGGCGGCACCGGGCGTGGCCTATACTCCCCCCGAGTATCCGGGAGTTCGTCCGTGCCCCACGATCCTGCCGAAAAGAAGCGCGCCATCACCCGCTTGCGGCGCATCCGCGGGCAGGCCGATGCGCTGGAAAAGGCGATCGCCGCCGGCACCAGCTGCGGCGACGTTCTGCAGCAGCTGGCGGCCATGCGCGGTGGCATCAACGGCCTCATGGCCACGGTGCTGGAAGGCCATGTGCGCGAGACCTTCGGCCACGCCGATTGTGGCGCCGCCTGCGACGACCCGAGCCACCTGCATGCGCAGATCGACGAGGTGGCGCAGCTGATGCGCTCCTACCTGAAGTGATGCCACGTCGCCAGTCCGCCGTCGCCCGACACCATGCCCCGACCCCATGCCCGAGGACCCGACCATGACCGATACCGCCGGCAAGACCTTGAAATCCCGCGCCGCCGTCGCCTTCGCCGCCGGCGAGCCACTGAAGATCGTCGAGATCGACGTCGCGCCGCCGAAGGCCGGCGAGGTGCGCATCCGCATCACCCATACCGGCGTCTGCCATACCGATGCCTTCACCCTCTCGGGTGACGATCCGGAAGGCCTGTTCCCGGCGGTGCTCGGCCATGAAGGCGCGGGCATCGTGGTGGACGTGGGCGAGGGCGTGACCTCGGTGAAGCCCGGCGACAACGTGATCCCGCTGTACACCGCCGAGTGCGGCGAGTGTCTGTTCTGCATGAGCGGCAAGACCAACCTGTGCACGTCGGTGCGTGCGACGCAGGGGCAGGGCGTGATGCCCGATGGCAGCACGCGGTTCTCGTTCGAAGGCCAGCCGGTGTTCCACTACATGGGCTGCAGCACGTTCAGCGAATACACCGTGGTGGCCGAGGTCTCGCTGGCGAAGATCAACCCGGAGGCGAATCCCGAGCACGTCTGCCTGCTCGGCTGCGGCGTGACCACCGGCATCGGCGCGGTGCACAACACGGCGAAAGTTCAGGAAGGCGATACCGTCGCGGTGTTCGGCCTCGGCGGCATCGGTCTGGCGGTGATCCAGGGCGCGCGACAGGCGAAGGCCGGGCGCATCATCGCCATCGACACCAACCCGGCCAAGTTCGACCTCGCGCGCGAGTTCGGCGCGACCGATTGCGTGAACCCGAAGGACCACGACAAGCCGATCCAGCAGGTGATCGTGGAGATGACCGGCTGGGGCGTCGACCACTCCTTCGAGTGCATCGGCAACGTCAACGTGATGCGCGCGGCACTGGAATGCGCGCACCGCGGTTGGGGCCAGAGCGTGATCATCGGCGTGGCCGGCGCCGGGCAGGAAATTTCCACGCGTCCGTTCCAGCTGGTGACCGGGCGCAAGTGGATGGGCACCGCCTTCGGTGGGGTCAAGGGCCGCACCCAGCTGCCGGGCATGGTCGAGGACGCCATGCGCGGCGACATCGAGCTGGCACCGTTCGTGACCCACACCATGGGGCTGGACGAGATCAATACCGCCTTCGACCTCATGCACGAAGGCAAGTCGATCCGCAGTGTCATCCACTATTGAGGAGGCGACAATGAAGAAAATCGAAGACCATGCCTGTTTCGGGGGCCGCCAGCAGGTCTGGCAGCACGATTCCACTTCGTTGGGCGTGCCGGCGCGCTTCGGCATCTACCTGCCGCCGCAGGCCGCCGAGGGCAGGTGCCCCGTGTTGTACTGGCTCTCGGGCCTGACCTGCACCGAGCAGAATTTCATCAGCAAGGCCGGCGCGCAACAGTTCGCCGCCGAGCATGGCGTGATCATCGTCGCGCCGGATACCAGTCCGCGCGGCGAGGGTGTGGCCGATGGCGAGGGCTACGACATCGGCCTTGGCGCCGGCTTCTACGTCAACGCCACCCAGGCGCCGTGGGCACCGCATTACCGGATGTACGACTACGTCGCGACCGAGTTGCCGGCGATCATCGAAGCGCAGTTCCCGGCCGACGAGCGGCGCGGCATCTTCGGTCATTCCATGGGTGGCCACGGCGCCCTGACCATCGCGCTGCGCAATCCCGGCCGCTACCGCAGCGTGTCGGCGTTCGCGCCGATCGTCGCGCCGTCGCAGGTGCCGTGGGGGCGGAAGGTGTTCGCCGCCTACCTCGGCGAGGACCGCGAGGCGTGGGCGCGCCACGACGCCATCGCGCTGGTCGCCGGCGACTTGTCCGAGCGTCTGCCACTGCTGATCGACCAGGGCGATGCCGACGAGTTCCTTGCCGAACAACTGCGTCCGGAACTGCTGCGCGACGCGGCCGAAGCCGCGGGCCATCCGCTGACCCTGCGCCTGCAACCCGGCTACGACCACAGCTACTACTTCATCGCCAGCTTCATGGGCGAGCATGTCGCCTGGCATGCGAAGGCGCTCCGCGACTGAGGTCCGGCGGGTACGGCTGACGCGGCTGGACGCACGGCGTACTCTTTCCGCGGTCCAAGACAAGGGGAGCGTCCATGCAAGCGCAGACAGGCAAGGTGCCGACGTCGCTGTGGGGGGTAGGGGTATTCGGGCTGATCTGGAACCTGATCGGCGTGGGCTTCTTCATCATGCAAGTGGGCATGGGCGAGCAGGCGCTTGCGGCCATGCCGCTGGAGCAGCGTGCGGTGTACGAGGCGACGCCGGCCTGGATCTACGTGTTCTACGGCATCGCCACCATCGGTGGCGCGCTCGGGGCGTTGGGTCTTTTGCTTCGACGGCGCTGGGCGGCTCCCGTGCTGCTGATCGCGCTGGTCGCGCTCGCTTTTCAGGTCGTCAGCGGGTTGCTGGTGACCCCGATGCTGGAGACCGGCGGCGTGACGTCGCTGGCCTTCCCGGTCGTGCTGCTGGTGATCGCCACGCTGTTGTGGGGGTTCGCGCGCCGCATGGCCGCGCGTGGCGTGCTGCGCTGAGCTTCTAGCCGGCAAGGCAGAAATCGGTATAGGCGAAGCGTCCGTCGCGCAACGCGGTCTGGCCCTGTCGCAG
Source organism: Pseudoxanthomonas suwonensis (assembly GCA_030535605.1). Classification (GTDB taxonomy): domain Bacteria; phylum Pseudomonadota; class Gammaproteobacteria; order Xanthomonadales; family Xanthomonadaceae; genus Pseudoxanthomonas_B; species Pseudoxanthomonas_B suwonensis_B. Next base: position 14,587 of record JAUNRQ010000013.1, on the reverse strand, counting down.
CGCCAGGGACTCGCGGAACATCGGCCCCGCGCCGACGCAGGTGTGCAATTCGCCGTTCTCGCCGCAGGGATCGACGCTGGCGGGCAGGGCGTCCAGCAGGGCGGTGTCGAAGGGTTGGCCGGCATGGCGCGCATCCAGCAGCGTCGTGTCGATGCAGCACAGCCACGCCTGCAGGCCGCCCTCGACCATCCGTCGCGCCAAGCGGGCGGTGTCCTCGCCGAACAGCGGGAACAGCGCCTGCCAGCCAAGCCGCGCGCACAATGCCGCGCGCCAGTCGCGGATGTCGGCCAGCAGCAGGTCGCCGAACGCGATGTGGCGAATGTCCGGCCAGCGCGAACGTGCCTGCGCCAGCGTGGCCGCGAACGCCTCTTCGTAGGCGCGGTTGTCGGCGCCGGCGTCAATGAGGCTTTCCAGCATCGGCAGCCCGCCGGCATCGGCCTGCGCCTGCAGCACCTCGCGGCGCACGCCCTGCATCAAGGATCGACCATGGTCGCGGGTGACCGTGCTCAGCAGGCCGACCACGTCGTGACGGCCGCCTTGGCGCAGCACGTGCAGTGCCCACGCCGCGTCCTTGCCGCCGCTCCAGGCCAGCAGCGTCGCTGTTGGCACGTTGGGCTCAGGCGGCGCGGACGTCGCGCAGCTGCCAGGCGTTGCCGGCCAGCAGGCGCATGCGGTGGCGCAGGATGTCGCCGGGAAGCGTGGTGGTGACGATCAGGTCCACGTGCAGGTCGTCGTGCGCACCGGTCACTTCCGCCTGCGGGTCCACCAGACCCAGCTTCGGGTCGACCTCGTCCGGCTCGTCCTGCGACTGGCGCCAGCGTTCGAACAGGCCGTCACTGCGCAGTGCGTCCTGCAGTTCCCCGGCGAAGCCGCCGGCACTGTGGGAGCGGAAACCGAAGTCGCCGCCGATCGCGGCCTTGGCCGGTTCGGGCAGGCTGATGAAATAACGGGTCGCGCTCATGGGCGCCTCCTCCATGTGGACTGGATGTAGTGTGCGCAGCGGCCGCGCAGGCGGGCGTGAAATGGCTTCGTGCGTGTCCGGTTCACGACAGCCGCGGCGCATCGGCGCGCGCGTAGGCAAGCGTCAGGGCCCCGGGACCTAGATTGATGATGCCCGTCAGGCTCATCAGCGATTCCAGCAGTTCGATGCCATTGTCCTGGCAGGCCTGCGCCAGCTCGGCGTAACCGGGAAAGTCGTGGACCCGCTGCAGCGGGCCGCCGTAGCTGAGGTTCACCGCCGGCACCAGCAAGCCGCCCTCGCGGATGGCGCGCGCGGTTTCCGCAAACAACTTGCCGATGGCCGCCTCGAAACCACGCACCTTCGCCACCGGACGGGTCTGCCCCTGGTTGGCATGCAGGATCGGCTTGAGGTCCAGCGCCGATCCCAGCATCGCACCGACCAGCCCGACGCTCTTCTCGCCCTTCTTGCGGGCACGGTTGCGCAGGTAATACAGGTCGGGCAGAACGGCGTAGGCGTGGGTCCGGTTGGCGACGTCGGCCACGCGGGCGCGGATCAATGGTGGCTGTTCGCCGGCCTCACGCATGGCCAGGCCGGCGAGCACCGGAATCCCCTGGCCGGCAAACACCGACCCGGTGTCGATTACCCGCAGCGAGAAAGGCGTGGTCATGCCGGCGGCTTCGCGGACGGAGTGGTAGTCGTTGAGGATGCCGAAACTGGCCTGGGTCGCGTTTTCGTGGATCTGGCTGCGTTCGCGGGTGACGGTCAGGCAGAACACGTAGTCGTATTCCAGCACCAGCCGCTCCAGGAACAGGGCACGGATCTGTTCGGCATCGAAAGCGCTGGTCTCGGCCTGCGAGGCGTCGCCTGTGGCATCGCTGTCCAGAAAGCCGGTGGTGACTTCGGCGTTGCGTTCGTCGGTGAGCATCTGCTCGCCGATGCGAATGCCGATTGGCATGACCAGTACCTGGCCGGAGCTGTAGTAATGGTCCGGAAGGTCGCAGGTGGCATCCACCAGGAAACCGATGCGCATGGGTGGCTCCGAGGGCATGGGGACAGCCGGTCGCAGCCCTCCCTGCTGCACCGTGGATCGATTATCGATTGCGTCTGCCGGGGATGTCGACTGCGGCGCCGGCCGTTTCCGGTTGACGCCGTGCCGTGCGCGACGGCGGTCGGCAAACGAAAGAGGCCGCCGTGCGCATCGCGACACGGCGGCCTGCTCGACCCGATGCGCCGGCCGTCGCGCCGGCGTTGCTCAGCGACCGCCGGCGGGGTAGGCTCGCGGCAACTCGTTGCGGGGACGCAGGTAGCGATCCCGCAGTTCGGTCTGGCGCGAGCGCATCGGCACGACGCGTCCATCCAGCCACAGCTGCACCGCGGTGTTGGCCACGTCCAGCGGATCGCCGGTCCATAGCGCCAGGTCGGCGCGTCGGCCCACGGCAATGCCTCCGACCTCACCCGCCACGCCGGCGGCGTCGGCAGGCACACGGGTCAGGCCGGCCAGTCCCGCTTCCCACGGCAGGCCATTGGCGACGGCGTTGCCGGCCAGTTGCCGCACCTTGCGCGCATGGTGGGTGGCATCGCCGGACTGGCTGAAGCCGACCTTCACGCCGGCGGCGTGCAGCCGCGCGGCGTTTTCCAGGGTGGCGTCGATCTGGTCGAAGTTGCCGGGCAGGTTGACCAGCGCATCGACGAACACCGGCACGTCGGCGGCAGCCAGTTCGCGGGCCAGCTTCCATGCCTCGGCACCGCCATTGACCGCGACCCGCACGTTGCGCTGGCGTGCCCAGCGCAGCATCTGGCGGATGTCGGCGGCGCGGTCGACGCTGAAGATCATGCGGCCGCCGCCGTCGAGGTAGCGCGCCAGCGCGGTGCGTCCGGCAGGGGTCAGTTGCGCGACGTGCGAGCCGACCGGGATGCGGCCGCGGACTTCGTCGATCAACTGGTCCAGCAGCATCCACTGGCCCGCCCGGGAGCCGCCGCTGAGGTTGGCCGCGCCACCGCCACCGATGTTGACGTAGAGCACGCGCGGGCCGATCGGGTCGGCGCTGCCGTCCAGGCGCACGCTGCCGCCCTGGCCGGCGATGATCGAGCCGCCCGGGCGGGCGCCGGCCGACAGCAGGGTCCAGCCGAAGCCTTCCATGCGCGTGATCGGCACGATGATCGAGTCCGGGTTGTAGGCCAGGGTGACGTCGAACTCGGGACGCACCACCATGTCCTTGCTGCCGCTGCCCAGCGCCAGCGCCGTATCGACCGTGGCCGATTCGCCGGAGACTTCCTCGATGCCGATGCCGGTGATCCCGCCGAACAGCGCCGGCGTCAATGGCCGGCCCCGGGCTTCCACCACCTGCACGCCGGCAGCGGACAGACCGTTGCCGACCGCGGCGATGCGGCCGTTGCGGACCAGCACGTCGGCACCTTGCAAGGTGCCCTGTGCGGTGGCGGTGTGCACGGTGGCACCACGGATCAGCAGGTCCTGGGCCAGCGCCGTGGTGCTCAGCGCGAGGCCGGCGATGGCCAGTGCCAGGCTGGCGAGGCGACGGCGAGGGGTGTTGGCCATGCGGTTCATTCCACGCCCTCCTGGCGCAGCGCGCCCTGACCGAGGATGAAGTCCGATACCGGCCGACGACGGGCATCGGCACGGTCGTACATGCGGGCGCCGTCGATCCACACTTGCTCGGCATGGGCGTACACGCTGAACGGGTTGCCGTTCCACAGCACCACGTCGGCCATCTTGCCGGGGGCGAGGGTGCCGGTCTGCTCCAGCACGCCCAGCGAGCGGGCGGCGTTTTCGGTCAGCCAGCGGATGGCCCGCTCCGGCGCGATCTCCACGCCGGCGCGGCGCGCGGCGGCGATCACCTTGGCCGCTTCCTGATTGAGCCGCTGGATGCCTTCCGGCGAATCCGAATGCAGGATCGCGCAGCTGCCCTCCGGGCGGTCGACCAGCGCCAGGTTTTCTTGGATGCCGTCGAAGGCCTCCATCTTGAAGCCCCACCAGTCGGCCCACAGCGCGCCGCAGATGCCGCGCTCGGCCAGTTCGTCGGACAGCTTGTAGGCCTCCACGCCATGGTGGAAGGCGGCGATCGGGAAGTCGAACTCTTCCGCCAGGTCCATCATGATCGCCATCTCGTCGGCGCGGTAGCAGTGGATGTGCACCCTGATGTCGCCGTCCAGTGCCGCCGCCAGCGTGTCGTTGCGCAGTTCGCGCTTGCCGGGATTCTCGCCCTGCTGCTTGCGGCGGTATTCGGTGGCGTCGATGAACGCGGCGCGGTAGCCGGCGATGTTGCCCATGCGCGTGGCCGGGCCGCCGCGCTGGCCGTAGACGCGCTTCGGGTTTTCGCCGCAGGCCATCTTCAGGCCCCAGGGTGCGCCGGGGAACTTCATTGCCTGGTAAGTGGTGGCGGCGACGTTCTTCAGGGTCACGCCGCGGCCGCCGATGAGGTTGGCCGACCCGGGCAGGATCTGCAGCGTGGTCACGCCGCCGGCCAGCGCGGTGCCGAAGCCCGGATCCTGCGGCCAGACCGAATGTTCGGCCCAGACATGCGCGGTCACCGGTGCCGTGGCTTCGTTGCCGTCACTGTGGGACTGGGTGCCGGGGCTGGGGTAGACGCCCAGATGCGAGTGGACGTCGATCAGGCCCGGGGTCACCCACTTGCCGCTGCCGTCGACGCGGGTCGCATCGGCCGGCGCGGTCAGGCCGCTGCCGACATCGACGATCCGCCCGTCCTGCATCAGCACGTCGGTGTTTTCCAGCCGGCGACCGTCACCGGTGAGCACGGTGGCGCCACTGATCAGCACCGGCGGTGCGGCGATCCGCTGGTAGGTACTGCCGTACGGGTCGGCGGTGATCGACGGACGGGCATCGCTGCCACCGACGGTGGCCGGCTTGTCCGGCGTACTGGCGCAGGCGGCCAGCAACAGCGCCGCGATCGCGGCTGACAAGGGTCTGATCATGTGCGTCCTCCCGGTATTGACTGCACGCTAGCGGCTGTGCCGAACCTTGCCACGTGGCAAAGGTCATGGCACGGGACGGGCGGCACACTGGCCGCTGCCCGGCTATCCTCGACCGCAGCAAACACGGGAGCAGCGCATGGGCCAGAGCAGTACCGATGTCGTCGATTTCTGGCGCGAGGCCGGGCCGTCGCTGTGGTTCAAGGGTGGCGAAGCGTTCGACCAACGCTGCCGCGAACGCCTTGGCGAGCTGCACATGGTTGCCGCGCGTCGCGAACTGGAACACTGGAACAGTGATGCCGAAGGTGCGCTGGCGCTGCAGATCCTGCTGGACCAGATCCCCCGCAACATCTTCCGCGGCAGCGGCCACGGCTTCGCCACCGATCCGCTGGCCCGTCACTACGCGCGCCAGGCGCTGGCCGCGGGCCTGGACCAGCAGGTGGAGCCGGCCCTGCGCATGTTCATGTACATGACCTTCGAGCATGCCGAAGACATGGCCGACCAGAACCTTGCAGTCGAGAAGATCACCGCCTTGGGCAACGCCCGGTTCGCCCGCTACGCCGAACTCCACCGCGAGGTCATCGAGCGTTTCGGCCGCTTTCCGCACCGCAATTTCATGCTCGGCCGCCGCACCACCCCGGCGGAGCAGGCCTATCTCGACGCCGGCGGCGGCTTCTGACGCATCCGGTCAGCGGGGACCGGTGCAAGCCCCGTTCCACGCCAACGTTCGGCATCCGCCAGCCACCGGGGTCGCCTGCCCAAGTTGCCGCGATTACCCGGGGCGGGTCATCGCACGCTCCGGTCGGGTCCCGCGCGACGGCTCCATGCGCGGTTGGCAGCCCTGCCGCAAGGTCGGCGTCGCTCAGTCGGCCAGGCGCACCTGAGCAGGGTCCAGCACGCGGACGTGGGTCTGGTAGTAGAAAAGGCCGGTGGGCACACCGTCGCGAAGGTAGTCGATGGGTACGCGCTTCGCATGTCCATCCACGAGGATGCGGCGGCCCCCCAGACCACCTGACTGCAGCCCGAGCCGTTTCTCCACCTGTGCCATCACCTCGTCCGGCACGGCGACCGTCAGGCAGATCTGGCTGCGGAAGTCGGTTTCGGAATTGAGGTAGGTCTTGCCGCGTTCATGCCCGATGGCTCGCACCGTCATCACGAACGTGCCGTCAATGCCGCTTTCGGGCTGTTCATTGGCCGCCCGCACCGCGGCGGCGGGTTCGATCCATCCCCGTCCCTCGGTCGGCAAGCTGGAGCATCCGGCCAGAAGCACGAGGCAACACGACATCAGCACAAAGGCACGCATCCATGACTCCTTTCGCCAACTTGGCCATTCAGTACCGCGCCACGCGCTCGTCGATGTCGGCCCACGCATCGATGCCTCCGTCGACGTTGTAGACCTCGCGGTGGCCCTGCTGGCGGAAGTGTTCGGCCGCCTGCTGGCTGCGGCCGCCGTGGTGGCACAGGAAGGCCAGCGGCTGTTCCGGCGGCAGGTCGCCGATGGGGTCGATGCCGTTGTCGAGCGTGATGCAGGCGACCGGGGCCGCAGCCATTGCACGCTCCTCGGCGGGGCGCACGTCCACCAGGGTCAGTGTGCCGGCGGCGACGCGTGCGGCGGTGTCGGCGGGGCTGAGCGGGCGGACCGGCTTCGGCGCGTTGGGGTTGTCGATCAGCAGGCCGCGGCCACGTTCGTCATCGGCATAGTCGATTTTCAATCCCTCGGCCCGGCGCGCGCCGGACAGTGCGAACTGCAGCGGAATGCCGTCGACGGTGGTGGCGATGGCGCTGCTGTTGGGCTGGGCCAACTGCAGGCGGGTACGGTAGGTCGGATCGATGCCCAGTTCGACCACCACCTCGCCGCCGGCATCATCGATTGCCTTGCGCAGCATCTGCGCGGCCGCGGGGCTCAGGCTGACGTTGGGCGGGGTGCGGTCCGGTGGCGGCAGGCCGAGCGCGGACTGCAACTCGCCGCTGGCGAACATCTGCTCGATGATGTCGCTGCCGCCGACCAGCTCGCCGCCGATGTACAGCTGCGGGATGGTCGGCCACTGGCCGTACAGCTTGATGCCTTCGCGGATATCCGGGTCGGAGAGCACGTCGACGTGGGCGAAGTCCACCGCCAGTTCGCGCAGCAGGCCGGAGGCCTTGGCCGAGAAGCCGCACTGCGGTGCCTGCGGCTGGCCTTTCATGAACAGCACGACGCGATTCTCGCCGAGCAGCGTGTCGATGCGTTGGCGCAGGGCAGGGTCCAGGGACATGAGCGGTTACCGAAGTGCGGGGGAACGCCAATGGTACCCGCCTGCCGGTGACCGGCCTTGATCCGGGACAGGCCGGAGAAGGCAGAATGGAGGGCCGGCCAGGGTGGCCGGACTTCCTGCCGGAAACGGCTGCACTGGCGCGCCTGCATGGATCGACCTTCCCCACATCCCCACGCCTGGTGGCTGGGCCTGCTGTTGTCGCAGGCGCTGGTCGCGTTGCTGTGGTGGCGGCTGGGCTGGCAGTGGGGGCTGCCGCTGATGCTGGCCAGCCATGCGCTGCTGTGGTGGGGCGTGCTGGCACCGGGTTCGGCGCTCTACGGGCCAGTGCTGCGGCGCCTGCCACTGGCCGCTGGCGACCGCCGGGTCTGGCTGACCATCGATGACGGACCGTCCGATGACACCTTGCCGATCCTCGACCTGCTGGACAGCCACGGTGCGCGCGCCAGCTTCTTCCTCGTCGGTGAACGTGCACGGCAGCGCCCGGAACTGGTGCGCGAGATCCTGCGCCGCGGCCATGCCATCGGCAACCACAGTCACGGCCATCCGCAGGCGTGGTTCTGGGCATTGGGACCGCGCCGCATGGCGCGGGAGATCGACACGGCCCAGGCCGTGCTGACCGAGATCAGCGGTGATCCGCCGCGCTGGTTCCGGGCGGTGGTCGGACATGCCAATCCGTTCGTGCACGGACCGCTGAAACGCCATGGCCTGGCACGGGTCGGCTGGAGCGCGCGCGGGTTCGACGGGGTACGCGGCGATGCCAGGCGGGCAGTCCGCCGCATCGAACGCGACCTCGCGCCCGGCGCGATCGTGCTGCTGCACGAAGGTGCCGCCCACGGCGGCAATGTGGAGACGATCGCCTTGTTGCTTCGGCGCATGGCCGAGCTTGGCTATACGACTGTTCTTCCGCGCGGCCGATGACAGTGGCCAGGGCGGGGTGTCGGTGACGGGTCGGCAGGTGCAAGGCCGACCGTCGACGGCCTGCGGTTGGATACCGCAGACCGCCGTTGCGGCTTGATGGTCCGGTCAGATCTGCAGTTCGCCTTCCGTGTCGGCCGTCTTCATGCGCGCCAAGGCCAGGTTCGCACGTTCCTTCTGGAGAACGACGTACAGGAACAGGCCCTGCTTCTTCTCGAGCGGACGGATGATGTGGTACTGGCTGTCGAGGGTGATGAGGATGTCCTCGATCTGTTCCTCCAGCTTGAGCGACTTCATGGTCTTCATCTTGGCGCGGACCACTTCGGTGTTGCCGGCGCCGGCCAGGTCCAGGTTGATCCCCGAACCGGCCTTGCCAAGTACCAGGCCGCTGTTGTAATCGACAAGCGCTGCAGCGATGCAGCCGTCGATGCTCATGATCTCGTTGAGGGTGTCTGTGATATTTGCCATTGGTATTCCCCTGGGGTCTTGAAGTGGTGGCACCTGCTGGATGATCCGATGCACATCGTTGGTGCCCCCGATGTGCATGGTGTCCGTCAAATCCGGTCGCGGCTGGTGAAGCACATCCCCCCCAGCGTCTCCGCGCAGTAGCGCGTGTGGCTGGAAGCCAGCCCGAGGTTTGCGCCTGTTCCGGCGGCGCTCATCAGGACCAGGCGCTGCCCATTGATCTTCTGCACGACCGCCAGTCCGGTGCCCATCTGCACCATGACATCGTTGAATCCGCTCATGCCCAGCTCCCGGCCCAGTGTTTCGCCCAGCGCGCAGAGCGAGCCGGTGATGGCCGCGAGCCGCGATGTGTTCATCTCCTCCGGTGCGGCATATGCAATGCGTTGGCCGTCCATGGTGGAAAGCACAAGCGCGTGGCCGTCTTCAAGGTCGTCGAGTGCCTTGCTGATCGCCGTTTGCACGTCGTTTTCGCGGTCCAGGGGAAAGTAGCGCTGGAAACGCTTGCGATCGACTTGGCTTTCAATTGGCATGTGCGGCTTCCCCTTGGTGTTCCAGCATAGCGATCATTGCGTTGAGCAGGTAGAGCACTTCGTGCTTCTGCCGCGGATCCATCTCCATCACCGGCATTGGCGTTCCGCGTTCGCGCAGATGCTCGACGACACGTTCCAGCCGTGGCCGACGCGGTGCCTCGTCGGCATGGGTCAGCGCGAGGAAGCTGTGGCGACCGGGAAGGAATCCGGAAAAACTGTCCAGATACGCATCCAGCGTCTTCAGCGGTTCCGGGTCACGCATGTCCAGGAAAAACAGCACGCCGATCGCGCCGTCGGCGATGAGAGGCCAGATGAAGTCGAACCGACCCTGGCCGGGGACGCCATACAGGCGCACCACGCACTCGTCGTCCAGTTCGATCTCGCCGAAATCCAGGGCAACCGTGGTCGTCCGGTCTTCGTCCGAGGCGGGCACTTCCGTGCTCACCGGCGGCTGGTCGCTGATCGTGCGGATGGCGGTCGACTTGCCAGCTCCCGGCGATCCGGCGAATACGAGCTTCAAGTCATTCATGTGCGTCATGTCCATGCAGGTGTCGGGGAGCGCCGGTCGTCATGAGAGGTGCCTGCGGAGGTGGTGCTTGAGCCGTGCCAGCAACCCGCGTGGCGCGGATTGCGCTGGCGGCAGGGCCGCCGGCGACGGTGCTTGCGGTTCGATCCGTGCCGGGGAACGCCAAGCGTGGCGGAACATGCCAAGCAGCGCAACGCCGGCACGGGCCCGCCGTGGCGCGATGCCCGCGGATTGCAGTCGACGCAGCAGCTCGGAAATTTCCAACGAACCTTCCCACAGCGCCGGCAGCACCTGGAGCCATTGCTGGGCGTCCGGCTGCAACGAGAGGTTGGGCCAGGAGGTCAGGCGGATGCGCAGGGACGGGTCCTTCAACCAGTGGTCGAGCGGCAGCGTGCCATCCGCCTCCGGGGCCATCCAGTACAGCTGTTCGACCAGGATCGGTCGCATGCCTGCGGCCCACAGCCGTCCGGGATCGGCCTCGTCACCCGTGGCCGGGCGCATCCCGGTCACGATGTCCGATCCCAGGGTGGCGGGAAACCGGCCGTTCTCCGGTGCGAGCCATGCATTGTGATGCTCGGCATCAACGAGCAGTTCGGCGCCTCCCTCGATGGAGAGCCAGGTTGCCGAACGCTGCGGCAGGCGCGAAAGGACTCTCACCGTCGGTGCGGGAAGCGCGACGCTCGTGCCCTGGGCGGCGCTGACATCCTGCATGGGGTCCGGGTCGGTCACCTGCGAGTCGATCAGTTCGTTGATCGCGTCAGCCAGCGGTTGCATCCGCAACGGCAATTCCAGTTCCACCTGCCGCCCGCAGGATGATGCTTCCACGCGGGCTGGGTTGCCCGGCGCAGGGCGCAGGGTGATTTCCGCCTCCGCGGCGTCGGAGGCGGAGCACACGGCACTCAGTCGCGACCCCATGACCCGCAGGCAGATCCGCACATGGGAGCGTTCGTGCGACGGCAACTGGCCAACGGCAATCTGGATTTCCGGACGCTTGCGCAAACGAGAGCCGGTGTCCATGCGTGAGTTCCTTGGGGAAGCGCCCAGACGCTCCCGCGTCACCAGCGTGCTCCACGTCCTGTGGCGGGGCGAGCGGGTGCCGCGAGGGCGAGCGGCGAATCGACCAATCAACTTCGAATTGTACTGGAATGCGTGGCGCGTTCATACGCCGATGGGGCCACCACGGGGGAACGACACATGGCTTGCGCCAGACAAGCCACCGCCCGTCAGTGGTCCGCGACCCAGCCGTCGATCTCGCCATCGGCGAACGGCCCCAACCGCTGCTTCAGCAGGCGGCCTTCGGCATCCAGCAGCACCGTGAAGGGCAGGGCGCCGCGGGGGTTGCCCAGTTGCACGGAGGCGTCGCGCGGGCCGGGCGTGTCCATCAGGATCGGGTAGTCCACCGGTACGCGCTGCAGGAAGTCGCGCACCGCGGCTTCTTCGTCGAGGGCAATTCCCAGCACCTGTACGCCGCTGGCGTCCTGTGATCGGGCGAAGCGTTGCAGCTCCGGCATTTCCTTGATGCACGGTGCGCACCAGCTGGCCCAGAAGTTGACCAGCAGCGGGCGGCCGAGGGTGTCGCCGGGCAGGGTCATGCCGCCGCCATCCAGGCGCGGCAACGTCAATTCGGGAATGCGCTCGCCGCGCCGGGCGATGGCCAGGCCTTCGGGCGGTGGCGGTGCGCTGGCGCGCATGCCGTCCTGCAGCACGCGCTGGCCGGTTTCGGTCCGCCAGATGGGGCCGACGCGGTCGGTCAGCAGCAGGCTGGCCAGCACCCCGAGCACGCCCGCGCCCAGTGCCGCGATGACGATGCGGGTGTTGTCGTTCACGGTTTCGCCGCCAGTACGGCGTCCCGCGCGATGTCCGGCGTCAGCACCGTCGGCAGCACCTGGCCGGCACCGCCGCCTGCCGGATAGACCACGTACAGCGGAATGCCGACGGCCTTCCACTCCTGCAGGAAGGCGGTGATCGCCGGGTCCGCATCGGTGTAGTCGCCTACCATGTAGGCGGCACCGGCGTCCTGCAGCGACTGGCGGAAGCCATCGCGCGCGAGCACGGCGCGTTCGTTGGCCTTGCAGGTCACGCACCAGTCGGCGGTGATGTTGACGAACACCGGCATGCCCTGCGCGCGCAATGCCGCCAGCGTGTCGGCGGAGTACGGTACTGGCTGCCCGGCGGCGACTTGCAGCGACGGTGCCGCCGGCGTGATCGTGCCGCCACCGGCCAGCGGCAGGCCGTGGATCCGCACCAGCGGCATGGCCAGCGCGACGACGGACAGCGCGGCAAACGCCCAGCGCATGGCTCGGCCATGGCTGCGCAACTGTCCCAGTGCCCACAGCACGAAGGCCAGGGTGATCGCCGCCAGCGCCCACAGGCCAACGGCGTCGGCACCGCGCTGCTTGGCCAACACCCACAGCAGCCACGCCGCGGTCAGGTACATGGGGAAGGCCAGCAGCTGCTTGACCGACGCCATCCACGCGCCCGGCCGGGGCAGGCGCGTGGCCAATGCCGGGATGAAGCCGATCGCCAGGAACGGCAGGGCCAGTCCCAGACCGAGCATCAAGAACACCAGCATCCCGGCGAATGCCGGCCCGGCGAAGGCATAGGCCAGCGCGGCGCCCATCAGCGGGGCGATGCAGGGCGTGGCCACCACCACCGCCAGCACGCCGGTGAAGAAATCACCACTGTCCCCGCCGCGCCGGGTCAGGCCATCGCCCAGTCCGGTCCAGCCGCCGCCGATGTGCCATAGCCCGGACAGGCCAAGGCCGAGGCCGAACATCACCAGTGCCAACGCACCAACCACGGCCGGTTGCTGCATCTGGAAGCCCCAGCCCAGCAGTAGCCCTGCCTGGCGCAGAGCCAGCGCCAACGCGCCCAGCACCGCGAAGCTGACCAGCACGCCGGCGGTGTAGACCAGTGCGCCCCGACGCGCGCGCTGCGGCTCGCCGGCGGTGTTGGCCAGCGAGAACGCCTTCAGCGACAGCACCGGCAGCACGCACGGCATCAGGTTCAGGATCAGCCCACCCAGCAGTGCGGTCAGCAACGTCAGCAGCAGGCCGCGACCGCCCGTGGAGATGGCGTCATTGATCGCGCCGCCTGCAGTGGCAGGTGCGTCGATGGGAGCGTTCGCGGGCGGGTTGGCGATGATCGGCAGGCCGGCCGCGCCGGCTCCCGGACCCTCGGGACCGCGGTCGCTGGCGGCATCGTTGTCCACGACGCCGGCAATCGGCGGTGCTTCCGCCAGCGGCTCGGCCATCGGGGCCGGTGCCTCGGCCGTGCCGTCGGCGTCTGCTGCCGCTGCAGTGATGCTTCCTTCCGGCAGCGACACCTGCACCCGGCGCGTCATCGGCGGATAGCAGATGCCGTTGTCCTGACAGCCCTGGAACGTCGCCGCCAAGGTGACGGTGCGCGCCTCGGCGGTCCTGCGCTGCAGGGGCAGCGGCACGTCGACCTGGTCGAAGTACACCATCTGCTCGCCGAAATACTCGTCCTGGTGCAAGCGGCCACGCGGCCAGCGCGGTGCCTGCGCGCGGATGCCGGACGCCCCCTCCAGCACGAAACGGCTGCGGTCGCGGTAGACGTAATAGCCCGGCGCCGAGGAGAAGCGCAGCAGCAGGGTATTGCCGTCGCCGACGATCGCCTCGAAGCCGAAGGCGCGCTCTTCCGGCAGTGGCAGCGCGGCATTGGCCGGTGCCATCCCGCGCAGCACACCCCCGGCCGACGTTGGCGCGCCAAGCGCCAGTCCACCCGGGGCCGACGTGGCGGTCCCGTTCGCCACCGGCAACGTGACATCCAGCACGCGTGTCTGCGGCGGATAGCAGATGCCGATGTCGGCACAGCCCTGGTATTCGACTTTCAGCCGCACCCGGTCGCGCGTCGGCCGGCCAGTGACACTGGCCACGAGCCGCTCGCGGTACATCTCGACGTCACCGAAAAACTCGTCGCGGTGCGGGGTGCCTGCCGGCAACGCCAGGCGGGCGTCGGCGAAGCTGCCGTCCGGCGAGCCGGCCTTCGTCCGGTGCCGATACAGGTAGTAGCCCGGTGCGACCCGCCATTGCAGGGCGATGCGCTCGCGTGATTCGGCGCTGGCCGACAGCACGAACACCTGGTCGACCGGTGGCAGGTCCGTCGGGTCGGATGCCAGCACCCAACGCGGAAGCAGCGCCATGGCCAGCAGCAGCCACAACAGGCCGGCCGCGCGCGAGGCACGGCGCGCGTTCATCGTGCCGAAGCGTCGGCCGTTGTGGCGTCGGCCATCCATTGCAGGTAGGCCGGCAGGCCGTCGTCGATCTGCACCGAGATCAATTCCGGCGTGGAATACGGATGCAACTCGTTGACCCGCAACTTGAGCTGCTGCAGCTGGTCGGCGGTGGTCTTGATCAGCAGCAGCCACTCGTCATCGCGCTGGATCCTGCCTTCCCAGCGATATACCGAGCGCACGCCCGGCAGGATGTTGACGCAGGCCGCGCGTCCTTCCGTCACCAGCGTCTCGGCGATGCTGTTGGCGGCGTCGGTGTCGGTGTTGGGGCAGGTGCACAGGCACAGGTACGGGGTGTCGGTGGGGATAGCCATGGCGCATAGGGTAACGCAGCCCCGGCGCGGCACGGCTGCCGCTGCATGGTGTCGACCTGTTTCGTGGAACATGTGGAAACGATGACCGGCGAGCCGGCGTCCGCACGGTTCCATCAACCCGCCGCCGCGGCCCGGCTCCATGGCATCGCGGTCCAGGCAGACGGCAGCATGCACTGGATCGGTGAACAGTCATCGACGCAGCATTTTCGCGCGCCGCCCCCGCCACCCCTTGAAAGCGCTCCCGAGAGCCCCATCTAGCGGGCATCCCGGGCTTGGCGTTGCCATGCCCGGACTTTGGCACTGTCCGGTGCCGACTGCTAAAATCTCGCAGTTTTCCACCACCAATCAATTACTTGCAGAGGGTCACGCATGAACATCAAGCCGCTTTATGACCGCGTCGTGGTCAAGCCGATCGAAG
>JAUNRQ010000012.1 GCA_030535605.1 Pseudoxanthomonas suwonensis | reverse complement strand
GCGCCCGAAGCGCCGGAGCCGCCAACGCCTGCTCCTGCAGAAGCGACACCCCCTGGCGCCGAGCCGGACACCAGCACCAACGGCGAACCTGCAGGCGAGCCCTCCAGCCCGGAGTCGCTGGAAACCACCCTCAGCCGCCTGCCGCTGGAGGAAATCCGCCGCTATGTCGCGGTGTTCAATGCGGTGCGATCCGCCTACGTCGAGCCGGTCAGCGACCATGAACTGATGCAAGCGGCAATCCGCGGCCTGCTGTGGGATCTGGATCCGCACAGCGTCTACATGGAGCGCGACGATGCCGAGGCGTTTGCCGAGGGCGCCAGTGGTGCCTACGGCGGTGTCGGTCTGGAAATCGTGCCGCTGCCCGAAGGCGGCATGCGCGTGGTGGCGCCGTTCGACGGCACGCCCGCCGAACGCGCCGGGCTGCGCCCGGGTGACGTGATCACCGCCATCGACGGCAAGCCGGTGCTGGCCGGAGACGACAGTCGCAACCCGCTGCGCGGCGAACCGGGCACGACGGTCAGCGTCACCGTGCTGCGGGAGCAGGCGCCCGCGCCGCTGGAATTGCAGATGGTGCGCGAAGTCATCCGCATCACCAGCGTGCGCAGCCGCATGCTGGAACCCGGCTACGGCTACGTCCGCCTGAGCCAGTTCCAGGCCGATACCGCCGCCGACTTCAACAAGGCAGTGTCAAGCCTCGACAGCGGACAGGGCCAGCGCCTGCGCGGGCTGGTGATCGACCTGCGAAGCAACCCGGGCGGGCTGCTGACTTCGGCGGTGCAGATTGCCGACGACCTGCTGGAAAGCGGCACCATCGTCACCACGCGTGGCCGCCTGCCGATCAGCGATGCCCGGTTCACCGCGACGCCCGGTGACGTGCTGGACGGCGCGCCGGTGGTGGTGCTGGTCGATGCCGGTTCCGCCAGCGCGTCGGAAGTTCTGGCTGGCGCGTTGCGCGACAATGGACGCGCCCGCGTGGTGGGCAGTCGCAGCTTCGGCAAGGGCTCGGTCCAGACCGTGCTGCCGCTGGACAACGGCGACTCGGTCAAGTTGACCACGGCGCGCTACTACACCCCGCGCGGCACCTCCATCCAGGCGCGGGGGATCGAGCCGGACGTGCTGTTGAAGGCGCAGGCTGACAGCACTACCCGCCTGCCGCGCGTCAGCGAGGCCAGCCTGCCCGGCCACCTGGAAGCGGACGATGCCAGCGATGCCGACGGCAGCGACGGCGAGGCGTTGCCGGGTCAGGGCCCGATCGATGCGGCGCTGGCAGAACTCAAGCGGATGGCTGCCGGCAATTGATGCGCGGCCGGCGCGTCGCGCTCAACGGTGCGCGTCTTCCGTCCGATGGTCCGCGCCCCGGTGCGCGACCTGGCCGCTCGTCGTCACCCCGTCATGGGCAATGCCGGAGGTGCCCGGCTGCTCCGGGCCGCTTTCCGGCAGCGCTTCGCGCCGGGCGATGAACATCTGCCAGATGGCGACGAACAAGGCCGCGACCACCGGCCCGACCACGAAGCCGGTGAGGCCGAACACCGCCAGGCCACCCAGCGTCGACAACAGCACCAGATAGTCCGGCATCCGGGTTTCCTTGCCGATCAGGATCGGCCGCAGGATGTTGTCGACGATGCTGATCACGCCCAGCCCGAAGCCGATCACGAACAGGCCCTCGAGGACTTCGCCACTGGCCAGCAGCCACAGCGCGGCCGGACCCCAGACCAGCCACGTGCCCACGGCAGGCAGCAGCGACAGTACCGCCATCACCACTGCCCACAGCACCACGCCCTCGATGCCGACGATCCAGAACATCAGCCCGCCCAGCGCGCCCTGCACCAGCGCCACGGTGACGCTGCCCTTGATGGTGGCCTTGAGCACGGTGACGAACTTGTCGGCCAGCTCCTGCAGGTTGGCCGGATCCATCGGGATTGCCGCACGCGCGCCACGGACGATGCGCGGACCATCAAGGAAAAAGAAGAACATCAGGTACAGCATCAGCACCACACCGATCGCCAGCTGCAGCGTGTTCTGGCCGATGCTGAGCATGCGCGAGGCAAGGAACTGGAACCCTTGCCCGGCAATGTCCGACACGCGCTGCTGCAATGCCGCCACTTCGCTGCCTTGCAGCCGGTCCAGCCAGGCCCGCAGCTGCGGCGGCACGGCCGCGAGCAGTCGATCCAGCAGCGGCGCCACGCCACCGGCTTCGACGAACACCTGGTAGAGGCGCGCGACCTCGGCGATCAGTGACATCACGATCAGGGTCAGCGGCAGCACCACCACCAAGAGGCAGGCCAGCAGCGAGGCCAGCGCGGCCAGCGACGGGTGTCGCGGCATGCGTTCCAGCAGACGGCGATGAACCGGCCAGAACAGGATCACCAGCGTCGCTGCCCAGAAGATCGGCTGGTGGAACGGGCGCATCAGCGCGGCGAACGCCAGCGTGATCAGCACCAGCGCACCGAGGAACGTCCAGTTGTGCAGCGAGGTCCGGTTCATCGGTGGGGGACATCCATGGAAAGCGGTGACGCGCCGGGTTGCGGCGGGCGCGGTCAGAACAGCAGGTTGACCATCACCACCACGATCATGGTGTACAGCAGGGCGAACGGTCCACCGACCCGCCACAGCTCGCGGCTGGTGTAGTTGGCCGGTCCGGCGATCATCGAGATCACCGGGTTGGAATGGGTGATCAGGTTGTTGGATGCCGAGAGCGCCACGATCAGGGCGAAGGCGGCCGGGCTGCCGTCGGTGGCCAGCGCCAGATTGATCGCCAGCGGCACCATCACGATGGTCGCGCCGACGTGGCTGATCACCAGCGAGAACGCGGTGGTCAACAGCCCGGTAAGGGTCTGCAGCAGCCACATCGGCACCCAGTCGGGCAGCCGTTCGATGGTGTGGCCGGCGATCCAGGCGGCCGCACCGGAGGAGTCCATCGCCCAGCCCAGCGGGATCAGGCAGGCCATCAGGAACACAGTCTTCCAGTTGATCGCCGCGTAGGCCTCGTCCATCTTCAGCACGCCGGCCAGCAGCATGCCGGCGACGCCGGTCATCAGCGCGATGGAGGTCGGCACGCCGGAGAACAGCGCCAAGGTCATGGTCAGCGCGAAGATGCCCATGGCGATCTTGAACTTGTGCGGGCGCTGCTCGGCCTTGGGGTAGTCGGTGACCACCACGAAGTCGCGTCCGGCGCCGGCGCCGGCGAGGTCCTGCCAGATGCTGTGCAGCACCAGCATGTCACCGGCGCGCAATGGCGTGTTGCGCGCTTCCTTGCGGATCACGTCCTTGTCGCGGTTGATCGCCAGCAGGCTGACGCCGTGCTGCTTGCGCAATTCCACGTCGCGCGAGGTCTTGCCGATGAAGCGCGAGTTGGGCGGCACCACCGCCTCGCTGATGCCGGCGCGGCTGGGGTTGAACAGGTCGCCGAACTGGCGCAGGCGGGTGGACAGCCGCAGGAAGTTGTTTTGGGCGAAGTCGGCCACCTGCTGGCGCGGGCCCATCGCGCCGATCACGCTGCCGACCCAGATCCGGCTTTCGGCCGGCGGCGCCAGTCGAGACTCGTTGCCGGTCTTCAGCGCCAGCAACAACGGGACGCCATGCAACTGCTCGGCCTCGCCCAGGCTCATGCCGACCATCGGGCTGTCGGCGGTGACGGTCAGTTCGAAGACCTCGCCCTCGATGCCGTAGGCCTTGGAGAAGTAGCTTTGCGTTCGCGCTGGCGTCACGCCCTGGTCGTGTTCGCCTTCCAGTCGCCGGCTGCCGGAAAAATGGAAGTAGGCCAGCGACGCGCCCAGCAGCGCCAGGCCGATGGGCAGCGGCGCGAACATCGACAGCGGCCGCAGCGTGGCAGCGCCGGAGGGCAGGTTGGCATTCGCGGCGACCATCAGGTCGTTGAGCAGGATCAGCGGCGAGTTGCCGACCATCGTCAATCCGCCGCCCATGGTGATCGCCGCGGCCAGCGGCAGCAGGAAGCGCGACAGCGGCAGGCCGGTGCGCGAGGCCATGCGCGAGGCCACCGGCATGTACAGGGCCATCACCGCCGGGTTCTGCATGAACGAGGAGTTGACGCCGGCAACCGCAGAGGCGTACAGCAGCAGCCGTTCCTCCATGCCCTTGGAGCGCCGCAGCAGCCATGCCGCCAACCGGTTCAGGGCACCGGTGCGGTCCAGCCCGGCACCGAGGATCATCGTCGCGATCACGCTGATGACCGCGTTGCCGGAAAACCCGCTGAACAGCTCTTCGCCCGGCACCAGCCCGCTCAGGCCGAGCAGCACCAGGACGACCAGTGCCACCAGGTCCGCGCGGATGCGTTCGAACAGGAACAGGACCATGGTCAGCACGACCAGGCCCAGCACCAGTTGCATGTCGGTGGTCAGCGGCAGCGCCGCGGCGGCGTCCATCAGCAGACGGCCCTCGCTGGGGATCCCGGCTGCGCGCGCGCGTCACCCGATGCGGCGCGCGCGATCTGCTCGGTACTTCCGGTTGGCACTGCCTCGAACATCGACGTCCTTCTTCCGGTCCGGTGGCGGGTCAGCTTCCGGTCCGGTCATACAGCAGGTCCCACACGCCATGCCCCAGTCGCTGGCCGCGGGTCTCGAAATGGGTCTGCGGGCGCCAGTGTGGCCGCGGCACATGGCCGCGCTCTCCGGCCCGGTTGGCCAGACCCGTGGTGGCATCCAGGACATCCCACATCTGCTCGGCATAGTCCTGCCAATCGGTGGCAAGGTGCAAGCGCCCGTCCGCCGCGAGCTTGCGTACCAGCAGCGCGGCGAAGCCGGGATTCACCAATCGACGCTTGTTGTGGCGCTTCTTGTGCCACGGGTCGGGGAAGTAGATGCGTACCTCGTCGAGGCTGCCGTCGGCGATCTCGTTCTCCAGCACTTCCACGGCGTCGTGATGGTACAAGCGCACGTTGCCGGCATCGTCCTCGGCCAGTGCGTTCAACAGGCGGCCGACGCCGGGCGCATGGACTTCGATGCCGATGTGGTCGCGGTCCGGGTCGATTGCCGCGGAGTGGCGCAGCGCCTCGCCGTTGCCGAAGCCGATCTCGAGGATGCGCGGTGCCTTGCGCCCGAAGGCGGCATCTAAGTCGCGCGCGCTGCCACTGTAGTCCAGGCCGAAGCGTGGCCACTGGGCATCGAAGGCGCGCTGCTGGGCTTCCGTGAACCGGCCCTGGCGCAGCACGAAACTGCGGATGCGGCGTTGGCCGTCATCGGTGTACGGCTTGGGCGGCGCCTTCGCGCCGGGACTGCCGAACGGATCGGTCACCGCCGCGTCGCCCCGGCAAGGGTTCGCGTGCATGCAGCGTCGGAGACGGCGGCGCTCATCCGATCAGCCCGTCCACCGGCGAGGAGGCGCTGGCGTAACGCTTGCGCGGGATGCGCCCGGCAAGGAACGCGTCACGGCCGGCCTGCACCGCGAACTTCATCGCCCGGGCCATGCGCACCGGCTCGCGGGCACCGGCGATGGCGGTGTTCATCAGCACGCCGTCGCAGCCCAGCTCCATGGCGATGGCGGCATCCGAGGCGGTGCCGACGCCGGCATCGACGATGATCGGCACCGTGGCGTTGTCGACGATCTCCAGCAGGTTGTACCGGTTCTGCACCCCCAGCCCGGAGCCGATCGGCGCGGCCAGCGGCATCACCGCCACGCAGCCGATCTCTTCCAGTCGCTTGCACAGCAGCGGATCGTCGCTGGTGTAGACCATTACTTCGAAGCCGTCGGCGACCAGCGTTTCGGCCGCTTCCAGCGTCGCGATCACGTCCGGATACAGGGTGCGGGTATCGCCCAGCACTTCCAGCTTGACCAGGTTGTGGCCGTCCAACAGTTCGCGTGCCAACCGGCAGGTGCGCACCGCCTCGGCGGCGGTGTAGCAGCCGGCGGTATTGGGCAGGATGGTGTAGCGATCCGGCGGCAGCACGTCGAGCAGGCTCGGCTCGTCCGGATCCTGGCCGATGTTGGTGCGACGGATGGCCACGGTGACGATCCGGGCACCGGCCGCTTCGGTGGCGGCGCGGGTCTCGTCCAGGTCCTTGAACTTGCCGGTGCCCGTCAGCAGGCGCGAGGCATAGGACTTCCCGGCGATGATCAGGGCATCGTCAGGGGCGGCATTCGGTGCATTGGCGGGGCTCATCCTTCGATTATCGCACTGACCTTGCCGCGGACGGTTCGGCCCATCGTGACGATGGCCGTCCCGCCGGAACGCCTTCGGGACGCGGCCATACGCAGTGCCCGCTCAACCGCCGCCGAGGGCGTGGACCACCTCGACCTTGTCGCCGTCGGCAAGCACGTGCGCCGCGTGTCGCGAACGCGGCACGATCTCGCCATTGACTTCCACGGCAACGCGGCGCTCGCCCAGCCCTTGGGATTGGAGCAGGGCTTCGATGCTGGTGGCCGGGGCCAGCGGCAGGGATTGGCCGTTGAACTGGATATGCATGGACATCAGGGTACCCCGCCAATCGCGCGGTGCACCCCGGGAATGTTAACGGCGGTTGATCACGCGTTTCGTGCGCGCGCGGCACACCTCCGATCCGGGGATGCCAAGGGCCGCGTTGCCCTCGCGCGATCACGGTCCGAATGCCACCAACGGCATCAGCGTCGGGCAGAACCACGCCATCGGCGGCCCCAGCCAGCAGCCGCGACGTCGCCACGGCCCGCGCACATTGCCAGCGCGCCGGCCGCACCCTAGACTCATGCCCGTGCGGGTGTAGCTCAATGGTAGAGCAGAAGCTTCCCAAGCTTACGACGAGGGTTCGATTCCCTTCACCCGCTCCACATCCTCGAAGGCGTCGCCCCACACTGGCGGCGCCTTCGTGTTTTCCGGACCGTCATCGGCGCCGGTCATACTGACGCCGGCCGTCTCCCCGCCGTTCCGGACACCGCATGAAACTGTGCATCCTCTCGCGCAACACCAAGCTGTACTCGACCCGCCGGCTGGTGGAGGCCGGGCGCGAGCGCGGCCACACCGTGCGGGTGCTGGACCCGCTGCGCTGCTACATGCGCATCAGCAACGACGGCTTTGCCATGCATTGCCGCGGCCGCCCGCTGTCCGGGTATGCGGCGGTGATCCCGCGGATCGGTGCCTCCGTCACCCGCTACGGCAGCGCGGTGCTTCGGCAATTCGAACTGATGGGATGTGCCACGCCCAACCCGTCCGATGCGATCCTCATCGCCCGCGACAAGCTGCGTACCCACCAGTTGCTGGCGGCGCACGGCATCGGCCTGCCGCACACCGTGTTCGGCGACAACCCCGACGACACCGGCGACCTGCTGGCGATGCTCGGGCCACCGCCGCACGTCATCAAGCTCAATGAAGGCACCCAGGGTGCCGGGGTGATGCTGACCGAAAAACCGTCGGCTTCGCGTGGCGTGATCGAGGCATTGCGCGGGCTTTACGCGCAATTCCTGGTGCAGGAGTTCATCGCCGAGGCCAGGGGCGCGGACCTGCGCTGTTTCGTGGTTGGTGACCACGTCATTGCCGCCATGCGCCGCAGTGCACCCGAGGGCGACTTCCGTTCCAACCTGCATCGCGGTGGCAGTGCGCGTGCGGCGCGCCCGAGCAAGGCCGAACGCGCAGTCGCGGTGCGTGCCGCGCAGGTGGTCGGATTGGGCGTGGCCGGCGTGGACATGATCCGTTCCGATCGCGGTCCGCTGGTGCTGGAGGTCAACGCCTCGCCGGGACTGGAAGGCATCGAGATGGCGAGCGGCGTGGACGTGGCTGCCGCGATCATCGACTACACGATGGGCCGTGCCAGGCCGCGGTGAGCGCACGGCGCGGGCGTTCCGCCGCGTCGCTGACGGCCCGCTAACAACGCGCTGTGCCAGAATCGGGCGGATACCTTTCGCCGCCAAAGGCCCCCCATGCGCATCCTCGTGATCGAAGACAATCAGGACATCGCCGCCAACCTCGGTGACTATCTGGAGGACCGTGGCCATACCGTGGATTTCGCCGCCGACGGCGTGACCGGCCTGCACCTGGCGGTGGTCAACGACTTCGATGCCATCGTCCTCGACCTCAACCTGCCCGGCATGGACGGCCTGGAGGTCTGCCGCAAGCTCCGCAACGACGCGCGCAAGCAGACCCCGGTGCTGATGCTGACCGCCCGGGACTCGCTGGACAACAAGCTGGCCGGGTTCGACTCCGGCGCCGACGACTACCTGATCAAACCGTTCGCGTTGCAGGAAGTCGAAGTGCGTTTGAACGCGCTGGCCCGCCGCGGCAAGGGCGTGCAGACCCGCGTGCTGGACGTGGCCGACGTCGAATACAACCTCGACACACTGGAAGTGCGCCGCGGCGGCAAGCTGCTGCAGCTGAACCCGACCGCGCTGAAGATCCTGCAGGCGTTGATGGAGGCCTCGCCCGCGGTGGTCACCCGGCAGGAACTGGAAACCCGGGTGTGGGGCGAGGAGCTGCCCGACTCCGACAGCCTGCGCGTGCACATCCACGGCCTGCGCGCGGTGCTGGACAAGCCGTTCGACACGCCGCTGATCCAGACCCGCCACGGCATCGGCTATCGCATCGCGGCCCCCGATGGCGACAGCTGAATTGCCGGCCAACGCCGGGCGTACCCCCAGACGCAGCCGGCGACGGCTGCGTTCGCGCATCATCCTGTCCTTCCTGCTGCTGGGTGTCGGCCTGATCCTGGCCCTGACCCTGGCGACCAACTGGACCCGCTCGCGCGTGGAAAACCAGTTGATCGAAGACGTGATGAACCAGAACATCGACGAGTACGCGCGGCGCTACTACGCGGACCCGTCGCGTTCGCCGGCGGTGCCGTTCGAGCAACTGCGCGCGTATCGCTACAGCACCGCCAATCTTGGCCGCCTGAACGAGCTGTACCCGGAATGGGTGACGCTGGGCGACGGCATCTACGGGATGCGTGGCGTCGACGAGGATGGCGTGCCGTTCTTCTACAAGCTGGCCGTGCGCAAGACCGATGAGGACTGGTTCTACCTGGCCTATGACATGAATCCGTCGCTGCAGGTCGAGCGCCAGTACCTCAACGTGCTCACCGGCTTGGTGCTGCTGTTCATCATCGCGTCCGCGCTGATCGGCTGGTGGGCGGCCTCAAGGGTGATGAGCCCCGTCACCGACCTCGCCCAGCGGTTGCGTGACAGTGGCGAGGGCCTGCATCGGACGCCGTTGGCCCCGCACTTCGCCGATGACGAGGTCGGCGAGCTGGCCAAGGCGCTGGACGACTATTCCGACCGCCTGACCGAAGTGGTCAAGCGCGACCGCGAGTTCAACGCCGACGTCAGCCACGAACTGCGCACCCCGCTGGCGGTGATCAAGGGCGCGGTCGAGTTGCTGCTGTCGCGGCCGGACCTGGACGAGAAGACCATCGCCCGGCTGCAGCGCATCCAGCGCGCCGAACAGCAGGGCACCGACCTGATCAGCGCCCTGCTGCTGCTCTCCCGCAACGAGCGTGGCCAGGGCAGAACGGATGTCGCCAAGGTGGCCGAACAGCTGCTGGACGCGCACCGTAGCCAGGTGGGCAGCAAGGATCTGGAGCTGCGCCTGGAAGGCGAGCCGGGCCTGATGGTCGACGCGCCCGAAGCTGCGGTCAGCGTGGCGCTGGGCAACCTCATCGGCAATGCGGTGAAGTACACCACCCGTGGTGCCGTGGTCGTGCGCCTGCGCGAGGGCGCGGTCGAGGTGATCGACTCCGGCCCGGGCCTGAGCGCCGAAGACGCCGCCAAACTGTTCCAGCGCGGCTACCGTGGCAGCCATGCCGAGCACACCCAGGGCGGCGGCATCGGCCTGTCGATCGTGCGACGGTTGTGTGCGCTCTACGACTGGAGCGTGCGCGTCGTGCCTGGCACCGAGCGTGGCGTGGTGGCGACGCTGTACTTCGACCGGGCCTGAACCCGGATCAGACCGGCATGTCGGAGCGGCCATGCAGGAGCGGACCGTTCACGAGCGCATGGCAAAGAGCCCTCGTGCGCGATGGTCAGACTCCCTGAAAGCAGAACCCCCCCAGCGGCGGGGTCTTGATCGGGCGCGTCAGGTGCTGTTGGATCTGCTTCGAGCCTGCCGAAGGCCGGACAGGGGAACGGGCATCGCCAGACTCCCCCGATGCACCGGCAGGCTCCTTCGTTTCCATGACGGCGTGATCGTAGTGGCGTCGACCATCGGTCGCCTCCCGCGCGATCATCTCCACGATCCCATCGCCGCGAACCGGGTGACCCCCGCCAACGGGCGAGCAGGGTGACGCTACAGCGGCTCCAGCCAGCCCCAGTCGTCGCTCGTGCGGCCGTCGAACAGGCCGAAGAACAGCGCCTGCAGCCGTCGGGTGACGGGACCGGCCACGCCCTCGCCGATGACGCGCCCGTCGACCGAACGGATCGGGGTGATTTCCGCAGCGGTCCCGCACATGAACAGCTCGTCGCACAGGTACAGGTATTCACGCGGCAGGTCGCGCTCGATCACCGGGATGCCCTCGCGTCGGGCCAGGGTGATGATCGAATGGCGGGTGATGCCGTTGAGCAGGGCGGCGCTGACCGGGGTGGTGTGCAACTCGCCGTTGAACACCAGGAACAGGTTTTCGCCGGCCCCTTCACTGAGCAGCCCGGTCGATGCCAGGGCGATGCCTTCGCCGAACCCCAGCCGACGCGCCTCGCGCGCGACCAGTTGTCCGGACAGGTAGTTGCCGCCGGCCTTGGCCCCGGCGGGAATGGTGTTCGGCGCGAACCGCTGCCAGCTCGACACGCAGGCATCGATGCCACGCTCCAGCGCGCCTTCGCCCAGGTACGGGCCCATGCGCCATGCCGCCACAGAGACCTCGACCGGGGTATCGGCCGACAGGCCGAAGCCGCCGAGTCCGCGGAACGCGAACGGCCGCAGGTAGGCGGTGCCCAGTGCATTGGCCTGCAGCACCTCCCGGCAGGCGGCATTGATCTGTTCCAGCGTGTAGGGAATCGGCAGTTCGTGAATGCGCGCCGAGGCGAACAGGCGCCGGTTGTGGTCGGTCAGGCGGAAGATCGCCGGTCCGCTGGGCGTGTCGTAGCTGCGGATGCCTTCGAACACCGAGGAACCGTAGTGGATCGCGTGTGCCATCACGTGGGTGGTGGCCTCGGCCCAGGGTTTGATCGTGCCGTTGTGCCAGATCCATTCGGGGTAGGCATTGGACACGGGCACTCTCCTGGACGGGTGATGGCGTGATTCTAGCGGTGCCCGGATCCTTTCGGCGACGTCACAGCGTCACCCACCAGCAGTCCATGTGGCGCCGCAGGCCGAACACGGTCCGCGACGGCGTGGACGTGTTGCCGAGGGTCTGCTCCACCCGCAGCGCGGTCGGCCGGCGGGGTCGCGAGGCGCTGCGGTAGGCCGCGTCCAGTGCCTGCTCGAAACTGCTCAACGTCACGTCTTCGCTCGCTGGCGGTGCAGGAAACACCGGCGCGATGTCCACCAGCGGTCGCTGCACGATGGCCTGCAACCGATTCATGGTGGCGATGCCGCCACCACTGGACATGCCCACCCAGTGGTAGACGCCGGCAAGCCGGTTCACGTCCCCGGCATCGATGGCGAAGGTCATCTCGAACACCAGGTCCTGGACCGAGCGGGCACACCCGGGTCGGCGCAAACTGCCGGCGTGGGCCGCCGCCGTACCGCGGTTGGCCGGCAGGCGCTCGGTGGCACCGATGTCGGCACAGGCGCGATCGGTGAACACCGTGCTGCCGTCGGCGGCCGTGCACCGGCGCACGGACGAGGCACTGTCCTGGGCCATGGCCGGCATTCCGGCCCACAGGCCGAACAGTGCACAGGCGGCGAGGCTCGCGGGCAAGGCCGGCTGCTGGCGGTGGCGACGGAATCGAGCGAATGGCATCCATCCAGTCTAGCGCCGTGGGGGGCAGACGGCGCCCGGAAAACCCGTGAAAACACCCGTTGTGCATCGGTGAGGTCAGGTGGTGGACAGGGCCGGCCTCAGTACTGCACGAACCAGCAGCCGTTGAACCTGCGCACCCGGAAGTCGACGGTCTGCCGGATGCCGCCATTGCCGGCAACGGTCAACTGCAACAACCCGTCACCACCCGTCACCGCGCGGCGTGGTGCCGGCGCGGTTTCGACCCATTGACCGGTGGCTTCGTCGAACTGCATCGCCGTGCCCGAGGACAGGCTCGCCAGCGGGGCACCGAAATACCGGGCGTTGACGACCGGCTGTCGAGTCAACGCTTGCAGCCGGTCGAGGATGCGCTGGCCTTGGCCGTTGTCCAGGCCCATCCATGCATAGCTTTCGGCGACGCGGTTCACGTCACCCAACGCCAGCGCGGCATGCAGGTCCTGCGTCAACTGCCCCGGCGTGCGTGCGCAGCCGGCGCTCACCGGGCGCCGGGCCGGGGCGGTGGAGGTGGCGGTCGGGACGGGATCCAGCCCGGCCAGCGTGGCGGGCGAAGCCGTGGCAGTGGTGGCGTCGCGCTGTTCGCGCGCTTCATCGCGGGCGATGCGATCAAGCAAGGCCGCCTCGACCGGCAACGGCGCCGCGCCCAGTTGGCCGCAGGGCTTGTCGGTGTAGATGACGCTGCCGTCGCCGGCTTGGCAGCGCTGTATGGCGGTGCTGGCCTCGAGGTTGCCGATCCCGGGCAACGCCGACAGCAGCAGTGTCGCGGCGATGGCGGTGGCGGGGGTCCGGAGTTTCATGAGGGCGCAACCAGTGTCGGGTTGCGTACAAGCCTGTGCCCGTCCTCGTCAACAGGACGTCGGAAACAAGGCGGTTTTTGTGTGTTTTCGCTGAACCCGTGCTGACATGCGCGCACCGTTCAGCACGGGTTTCGCGCGTGCTTGGCGAAGGCTCAGCGATGTCCTCGACACGTGACGGCGCCGGCATTCACTGCAGGCGGCGCAACACGTGCAGGGTCGGGTTGGCGAGGTTGAGCGTGTAGAAGTGCAGCGCCGGCGCGCCGCCGTCGACCAGGCGACGGCACAGCCCCGCGACCAGGTCACTGGCGAACTCGCGGATGGCATCGGCGTCGTCGCCGAAGGCACGCATGCGTTGACTGACCCAGCGCGGGATCTCGGCACCGCAGGCGTCGGAAAAGCGGCGCAGCTGGGTGAAGTTGGCAATCGGCATGATGCCCGGCACGATCGGCGCGCTTACCCCGAGCGCGCGGGCATCGTCAACGAATCGGAAGTAGGCGTCGGCATTGAAGAAGTACTGGGTGATCGCCGCATTCGCGCCGGCATCCACCTTGGCCTTGAAGTGATGCAGGTCGACCAGCGCGTCGGTCGCCTGCGGGTGTGTTTCCGGGTAGGCACCGACGTCGATGTGGAAATGATCGCCGTGCTCCTCGCGGATGAAGGCCACCAGTTCGCTGGCATAGCGCAACTCGCCGACCTGGCCCATGCCCGAGGGCAGGTCGCCGCGCAACGCCACCAGTCGGCGGCAGCCAAGCGCGCGGTACAGCCGCAGCAAATCGCGCAGCTCTTCACGACTGCCACCAACGCAGGAGATATGCGGCGCCGCGTCCAGGCCGTGGTGCTGGTGCAGGTGCCGAACGGTTTCCGACGTGTAGTTCAGGGTGGAGCCACCGGCACCGAACGTGCAGGACACGTACTCCGGCCGATGCGGCTTGAGCCGTTCCACCGTGCGGTCCAGCTGGCTGCGCTGCTGGTCGGTCTTTGGCGGGTAGAACTCGAAGCTCAGGCAGGTCATCGCAGCCACATCGTGAGGAAACCGCGCGCATTGTATCGCTTTATCGCGATGAAGGTGCAGATGTGGCGCCGGTGGCGTGCGGCATCATGGCCGTCACGGCCCGCATCTCTGCAGGCCGGTCCCTCGCCCCTCGTTCCGGCTCGCCATGACCATCGTCCTCACCGACTTCGCACGTACCCGCCTGTTCCCGCGCGAACCCCGCGGCAACACGATCCTCGACTGCACCGCCGCCCAGTTCGAGCGCCACCTCAACGAGCAGCCGCCGCTGAAGGTGATCGATGGCTATGCACCATTCTGCAAGCTGCACGTGCACCGCAACTGGACATCGACCCGCTGCCTGACGGTTGCGGTCACCGACGCCAATCGCCACCTGCTGCGCAGCGCCTACGAGGCCCGCAGCCGCGAAGAGTTGCCGGTGCTGGTGCGCTGGTTCGAACGGGTGCAGCCGCCCGTGGCCACTTATCTGATCCCGATCCTCTACAGCGCCGAACAGATGGCGGTGGAAGGCAATCCGATCGACGCCGACTGGGGCGTTGTCGGGTGCCTGTACACGGCCGAGCCGGAGGAAATTCCGATGGCCCCGATCACCATGATGCGCAACGCCTTGGGCGTGGCCGAGGGTGGCTCCGGCGTGGCGCTGGATCCGCAGGCGTATCGCCGCAGCGTGGCGTTCTGGGAGGCCAATGCCAACTGGCGGCCCTGATCGGCGCGGCCCTGGCCCGCCATCGCGAGGGGGCACTGCGGGGCGCCGCGACAACGGTTCGTCCGGCCGCGTGTGCTATAACTTGGCCAGACTGCGACGCGCCACGCCGCCGCCGGTATTTCCGGACGTGTCTGGCCGCATCGCCGTGACAAACGGCCATCGGCGTGATCAGCGCCAGGCCATTGCTGGAGAAGCTCGATGGTCGATCTTGCGAGACGACAGTTCCTGAAGGTCACCGGCACCGGCGTCGCCGGTTCCAGCCTTGCGCTGATGGGCTTCGCCCCCGGCGCGGCGGTGGCCTCGGTGCGTGCCTACAAACTGTCCCGGTCCACCGAGGTGCGGCAAACCTGCACCTACTGCTCGGTGGCCTGCGGCATCCTGATGTATGCGATGGGCAACGGCGCCATGAACGCCGAGCCGCACATCTTCCACATCGAGGGCGACCCGGACCACCCGGTCAACCGTGGCACCCTGTGCCCGAAGGGTGCCGGCCTGGTGGACATGATCCACAGCGATCAGCGGCTGAAGTACCCGGAGTACCGCGCCCCGGGTTCCGACAAATGGGAGCGGATCAGCTGGGACGACGCGATGACCCGCATCGCCCGGCTGATGAAGGACGACCGGGACAACAACTTCATCGCCGCCAACGAGTCCGGGCAGACGGTCAATCGCTGGCTGACCACGGGCATGCTCGCGGCCAGTGCCACCAGCAATGAAACCGCCTACCTGACCCACAAGGTGGTGCGTTCCTTCGGATTACTGGTCTTCGACAATCAGGCCCGTGTCTGACACGGCCCGACGGTGGCAGGTCTTGCCCCGACGTTTGGCCGAGGTGCGATGACCAACCACTGGGTCGACATCAAGAATGCCGACCTGGTGCTGGTGATGGGCGGGAACGCCGCCGAGGCGCATCCCTGCGGGTTCAAATGGGTGACCGAAGCCAAGGCGCACAACGACGCGCGCCTGATCGTGGTCGACCCGCGCTTCAACCGCACCGCGTCGGTGGCGGACGTGTATGCGCCGATCCGCACCGGCACCGACATCGTGTTCCTGGGCGGGTTGATCAACGACCTGCTGCAGACCAATCGCATCCAGCACGAATACGTGCGCAATTACACCGACCTGTCCTTCATCGTGAAGGACGAGTTCGCGTTCTCCAACGGCCTGTATTCCGGCTACGACGCGGAGAACCGGCTGTACGACCGCTCCAGCTGGGACTACGCGCGCGGTGCCGACGGCTACGTGCAGACCGACCCGACCCTGCAGCACCCGCGCTGCGTGTACCAGCTGATGAAGCAGCACTATTCGCGCTACACCATCGACATGGTCGAGCGCGTGTGCGGCACGCCAAAGGAAAAGGTCCGGCGGATCTGGGACATGATCGCCAGCACCGCGGTCCCCGACCGCGCGATGACCATCATGTACGCGCTGGGCTGGACCCAGCATTCGGTCGGCTCGCAGATCATCCGCACCGGCGCGATGGTGCAGCTGCTGCTGGGCAACATCGGCGTGGCCGGTGGCGGCATGAACGCGCTGCGCGGGCACTCCAACATCCAGGGGCTGACCGACCTGGGGCTGATGTCCGATTTGCTGCCAGGCTACCTGGCGCTGCCACGCGAGTCCGAGCAGGACCTGCAGACCTATCTGGACGTGCGCACGCACCAGCCGATGCGCCCGAACCAGATGAGCTACTGGCAGCACTACCCCAAGTTCTTCGTCAGCCTGATGAAAGCCTGGTGGGGCGATGCCGCGACCGCGGAGAACAACTGGGCCTTCGACTACCTGCCCAAGCTCGACAAGACCTACGACATGCTGCAGGCCTACGAGCTGATGGACCAGGGCAAGATGAGCGGCTATATCTGCCAGGGCTTCAACCCGCTGGCGGCGGCGCCGAACAAGGCCAAGCTGACGCGCGCGTTCTCCAAGCTGAAGTTCATGGTCGTCATGGATCCGCTGGCCACCGAGACCAGCGAGTTCTGGAAGAACTACGGCCCCCACAACGACGTCGACAGCGGCAGCATCCAGACCGAGGTCTTCCGCCTGCCGACGGTGTGCTTCGCCGAGGACGAAGGCGCGCTGGTCAATTCCTCGCGCTGGCTGCAATGGCACTGGAAGGGCGCCAATCCGCCGGGCGAGGCGCGCTCGGACATCGGCATCATGTCCGAGCTGCATGCGCGGATGAAGGCGTTGTACGAGCAAGAGGGCGGCGCGTTCCCGGATCCGATCGTCAACCTGACGTGGAACTACGCCCAGGCGCACGAGCCAAGCCCGGAGGAGCTGGCCAAGGAATACAACGGCAAGGCGCTTGTCGACCTGCCCAATGCGGCCAACCCGGCCGCACCGTTGCGTCGTGCCGGCGAGCAGATCGCCGGGTTCGGCGAGCTGCGTGACGACGGTTCCACCGCCTGCGGTTGCTGGATCTTCGCCGGTGCGTGGGGACCGACCGGCAACCTGATGGCGCGTCGCGACAACGCGGACCCGACCGGGCTGGGCACCAGTCCGAACTGGGCATGGGCGTGGCCAGCCAATCGCCGGGTGCTGTACAACCGTGCGTCCTGTGCGCCGGACGGCACCCCGTTCAACCCGGAGCGCCAGCTGGTCAAGTGGAACGGCCGCAACTGGGGCGGTGGTGCCGACGTGGCCGACTACAAGGCCGACGAAGCACCCGGCACCGGCATGGGCCCGTTCATCATGAATCCGGAGGGCGTGGCCCGGTTCTTCGCCCGCGGGGCGATGGCCGAAGGCCCGTTCCCCGAGCACTACGAGCCACTGGAAACCCCGTTGGCCAGCAACCCGCTGAGCCCGGACCAGGCGGTGACACTGAGCAGCCCGGTGGCGCGCGTGTTCGACAACGACCGCGCCGATTTCGGCAAGGTCGACGAGTTCCCGCACGTCGCCACTACCTACCGACTCACCGAGCACTTCCACTACTGGACCAAGAACAGCCGGCTCAACGCCATCACCCAGCCGGAGCAGTTCGTCGAGATCGGTGCCTCGCTGGCGGACGAAATCGGCATCGACAACGGCAGCCGGGTGCGGGTCAGTTCCAAGCGCGGCCACATCGAGGCCGTGGCGGTGGTCACCAAGCGCCTGAAGGCCTTGCAGATCGACGGCCGCACCGTGCACCAGGTCGGCGTGCCGATCCACTGGGGCTTCATCGGTGCCGCCAAGCCCGGTTACCTGGCCAATACCCTGACCCCGTCGGTCGGCGACGGCAACACCAACACGCCGGAATTCAAGTCGTTCCTGGTCAAGGTCGAGAAGGCATAGGAGACGGACGATGGCACTGCAATCACTGGACATCCTCCGCATCTCGGCGACCACCACCACGCCGCCGCAGGCGCGCTCCACGCACAACGGCGGAGGCGTCGCCAAGCTGATCGACGCCAGCAAGTGCATCGGCTGCAAGGCCTGCCAGGTGGCGTGTGCGGAATGGAACGACCTGCGTGACGAGGTCGGCAACTGCGTCGGCGTCTACGACAACCCGGCCGACCTGACCGCGCAGACCTGGACGCTGATGCGCTTCGCCGAGTACGAGGACGAACAGGGCGACCTGGAGTGGCTGATCCGCAAGGACGGCTGCATGCACTGCGAAGACCCTGGCTGCCTCAAGGCCTGTCCGGCACCCGGCGCGATCGTGCAGTACGCCAACGGCATCGTCGACTTCAAGGAAGAACACTGCATCGGCTGCGGATACTGCATCACCGGTTGCCCGTTCGATATCCCGCGCATTTCCAAGACCGACCGCAAGGCCTACAAGTGCACGCTGTGCTCCGACCGGGTCGCGGTGGGCCAGCAGCCGGCGTGCGTGACCACCTGCCCGACCGGCGCGATCGTGTTCGGTTCCAAGGAGGACATGGTCACCCATGCCGAAGGGCGTATCGCCGACTTGAAGTCCCGCGGCTTCGACAATGCCGGCCTGTACGATCCGGCCGGCGTCGGTGGCACCCACGTCATGTACGTGCTGCACCATGCCGATGACCCGCAGCGCTACAGCGGCCTTCCGAAGGATCCCGTCGTCAGTCCCGCGGTGCGCTTGTGGAAGGGGGCGGCCAAGCCGCTGGGCGTGGCCGCGATGGCACTGACGGGGCTGTTCGGCTTCCTGCACTACGTCCGCACCGGGCGCAACCGGATCGATGCTCGCGACGAGGTGCTGGCCGAGGAAGAGGCCGAGCGCATCGCCGACGGTCGCGAACCCGTCAACCACGAGGAGCCGCGGCCATGACCGAGTCATCACGTCCCGTGCACGATCGCCGCCAGCCGCCGGCCGCGGCCGATGTCCATGCGCTGGAACCCAACACCATCGAGCGCTACCGTCCAGCCACGCGCATCAACCACTGGATCACCGCGCTGAGCTTCCTGGCCGCGGCGTTGTCCGGCCTGAGCCTGTTCCACCCCTCGTTGTTCGGCCTGTCATCGCTGTTCGGCGGTGGCACCTGGACGCGCATCCTGCATCCGTTCCTCGGCGTGGTCATGGTGCTGGCGTTCGTGCTGCTGGCCATGCGCATGTGGCGCGACAACGTCCTCACCGCAAACGATCGCATCTGGCTGCGCAACACCAGGCAAGTCATCGACAACGACGACGAGGGCTTGCCGCCGGCGGGGCGCTTCAATGCCGGGCAGAAGGTCCTGTTCTGGGTGATCGTGGTCTGCCTGGCGTTGCTGCTGCTCACCGGCGTGGTGATGTGGCGGGCGTACTTCAGCCACCTGTTCCCGATCGGCATGCTGCGGCTGTCCACGGTGGTGCACGCGGTGTTCGCGCTGGTGCTGGTGTGCGGGATCATCGTCCACATCTACGCCGCGTTCTGGATCAAGGGCGCGTTCGGGGCGATGACCGAGGGCAAGGTCAGCTACGGCTGGGCCTGGCGCCACCACCGCCTGTGGTTCCGCGACGTCGTCAGCGGCCGCCGCGACCCGGACTGAACGCCGCCACCGTCCGCTGGACTTGGCGCCAGCCAGCGGTGACGATAGGGATTGCTTGTCGCGAAACAATCCCATGGCCCAGCGCATCCTGGAATCCGGACAGATCGAAACCCTCGAACGGCGCGAGATCCCGCGACTGATCCCGCCGGCCGCGCAGGTCTTCGGCATCCGCGCCCGACGCCTCCAGGCGCTGGCACCCGGCCATGCGATCGAAGGGTACCTGCAGCTGATGGCGCGGCTGTGCGAGGCGCAGCAGCAGGCGCTGGACGGATTGTCGCCCGCAGTGCTGGCCGATCTGCGCGAGCAGGCGTTCGGCCAGCGGCCGGCCGCCGCGGCCGAGGCCGGCATGCCGCCATTGCTGGCCGGTGACCTGCAGCGTGATCCGATCTGGCGCGAGATCCTGCGCACGCTGTGTCGCAAGTTGGGCGATGCGACGGGATTTCCGGAACCGGTCGCCGCCATTGTCGGCGAACTGGTCGGCACCGAAGACGTCGAACTCGAGGCGCAGGCCGATGCGCTGCTGGACAGCGCCGGTGCCGAACCGCGGAATGCCGCCAGCGCGCCGTTCGTGATGGCCGCGCTGCAGGTCTACTGGACCGCGCTGGCCGGCGATGAACGCATCCACGCGCTCCACCCGATGGCCGACGCGCCGGGCTTGTGTCCGGCCTGCGGCAGCGCCCCGGTCGCCAGCCAGGTGCATGCACGGGCGCCCCATGCCGGCCATCGCTATCTGGCGTGTGCATTGTGCAGCTGCCAGTGGCACTTCGTCCGCGTGCAGTGCAGCCGTTGCGGTGCGATGGGCAAGGACATCGCCTACCAGACCCTGACCGACGCCGAGAGCGAAGACAACAGCGCGGCACGCGAAGCCGGCGTGCGCGCCGAGACCTGCGAGGCCTGCCACGGCTATCGCAAGATCCTCTACGAGGAAAAGGACCATGGCGTGGAGCCGGTGGCCGATGACCTCGCTTCGCTGGCGCTGGATCTGCTGCTGGGTGAGCTGGGCTACGCCCGCGCCAGCCAGAATCCGCTGTTGTGGCAGCTCGCCGGAGACTGAGCATGGCCGCTGCCGACACGCCTGCGCAGGCAGCGGCATTGCCTTCGCTCGATCGTCTGCTGCGCGAGCCGGCGTTGCGACCGCTGATCGACACCCACGGTCACACCCGCATCACCACGCTGCTGCGCGCGCAGTTGGCCGGACTGCGCCAGCAGGTGACCGCCTCGGCCCTGAGTCCGGAAGCGCTGGCCGCTTCACTGCAAGGCGAGGCGCTGGCGCGCCAGCTCAACCGGAGCATCGCCGAGGACGCCGGTCGCGGCCTGCGCGCGGTGTTCAACCTGACGGGCACGCTGGTGCATACCAACCTCGGTCGCGCGCTGCTGCCGGACGCAGCCGTGGAAGCGGTCAATCGCGTCATGGCCACGCCGGTGGACCTGGAATACGACCTGCAGCGTGGCCGGCGCGGCCGGCGCGATGGCCGCATCGCCGGCCTGCTGCGTGAGTTGACCGGTGCCGAGGCAGCGACGGTCGTCAACAACAACGCCGCCGCCGTGCTGCTGTTGTTGAACACGCTGGCGCGGCGGCGGGAAGTGGTGCTGTCGCGCGGCGAGTTGGTCGAGATCGGTGGCAGCTTCCGCATTCCCGACGTCATGCGCAGTGCCGGCACCCGACTGGTCGAGGTCGGCACCACCAATCGCACGCATCCGCAGGACTACCGCGAGGCCATCGGCCCGCGCACCGCTCTGCTGATGCAGGTGCACACCAGCAACTACGCCATCACCGGCTTCACCGCCCGGGTCGAGACACCGGAACTGGCCCGCATCGCCGGCGAACATGCGCTGCCGCTGGTGGTCGACCTGGGCAGTGGCACGCTGGTGGACTTGCGTGACTGGGGCCTGCCGCACGAGCCGACCGTGCGTGAAGTGCTGGCCGAAGGCGCCGACCTGGTCTGCTTCAGCGGCGACAAGCTGCTGGGAGGCCCGCAGGCCGGCATCATCGCCGGTCGTGCAGATCTGATTGCCGGCATCGACCGCAACCCCCTGAAACGCGCGCTGCGAATGGACAAACTCGGCCTGGCGGCGTTGGAAGCGGTCCTCGAGTTGTACCGGGAGCCGGAATTGCTCGCCTCCCGCCTGCCGACCCTGCGCCTGCTGACCCGGCCATTGCAGGATGTGCAGCAGCAGGCGCAGCGACTCGTCGGCCCCTTGCGGCACGCACTTGGCGAGGGCTTCGTGGTCGACGTGCAGGCGACCCGTGCCCAGGTCGGCAGTGGCGCGCAGCCACAGGCCGACCTTCCCAGCGCCGGCCTGCGGATCCGACCGGCGACGGGGCGCGGCGGACTGGACCGCCTGGCCGCACAGCTTCGCGAACTGCCGCGACCGGTGCTCGGCAGCATCACCGACGGGGCGTTGTGGTTGGATACGCGCGCGCTGCCGGTCGAGGATGAGGCCGAATTCATCATGCAGCTGGACGGACTGGCGGGATGATCGTCGGCACCGCCGGGCATGTCGACCACGGGAAAACCTCGCTGGTGCGGGCGCTCACCGGCGTGGACACCGATCGACTCAAGGAAGAGAAGAGTCGCGGCATCTCGATCGAACTGGGCTACGCCTATGTTCCCCTGCCGGGCAACGACGCCACTGATGCGGCGCGCGTGCTCGGCTTCGTCGACGTCCCCGGTCACGAACGGTTCGTCCACACCATGGTGGCCGGTGCCACCGGCATCGACTTCGCGTTGCTGGTGGTCGCGGCCGATGACGGGGTGATGCCGCAGACCCGCGAACACCTGGCCATCCTCGAACTGACCGGCGTTCGCCGCGGTGCAGTGGCCATCACCAAGGTCGATCGCGTCGATGCCGCGCGGCTGGAGCAAGTGCGCGATGACCTTGCCGCCTTGCTCGGCGACACGCCGCTGGCGGAAGCGCCGATGTTCGCCTGCAACGCCCTCGCGGCCGACGATGGCGGTGTCGCGGCATTGCGTGACCATCTCTTTGCCGCTGCCGCGGAGCAGGGCACCGCCACGCCGGCAGCCGATGAGCTGTTCCGCATGCCGGTCGACCGGATCTTTTCGCTGCCGGGGCACGGCACCATGGTCGCCGGGCCGGTGGCCGGTGGCCGGGTCGAAGCAGGCAGTGAGGCGCGGCTGATGCCGCTGGGCATTCCCGTGCGGGTCCGTGGCCTGCATGCACAAAACCGTCCGGTGCAGGTGGCCGTGGCCGGACAGCGTGCTGCGCTCAACCTCGCCGGCCTCGCGCGCGAGCCCATCAGCCGCGGTGACTGGGTGGCCGATCCGCGCGCCTTCGAGCCGGGCCCGCGCATCGACGCACGGCTGCGCCTGCTTGACCACGGCACGATCCTGCGCGACGGCGCTGAGCTGCATGTGCACTGGGGCAGCAGTCACCGCCTGGCCCGCGTCCTGCTGCTGGAAGACGCCGACCCCAGGCGCGGCGTGCTGGTGCAACTGGTGTTCGATGCGCCGGTGTGTGCGATGACCGGCGACCGCTTCATCCTGCGCGACGCGTCGGCCACGCGCACCATCGGTGGCGGCGTGTTGCTGGACCCGGAAGCGCCTCAACGGCGGCGGCGCAGTGCCGCGCGCCAGGCCTGGCTGCGCGCGCTGGAAGCCATGCTTGACGGCGGCGGCATCGCGCCGTTGTTGCAGCAGGCGCCGCTGGGTCTTCCGCTGGCGACCCTGGCGCGTCGCTGCCGGCTGCCGGAAGCGATGCTGGCCTTGCCGGCTGACGTCGTGCGCGTCGGTGACGGCGATGGCGCGCACGTGATCGACTCCGGCCATTGGCAGGCGCTGGCCGAGCGCGCCGAGGCCGGCCTCGCGCAGTGGCACGAACGCCGTCCCGACGAGCCGGGCGTGGACGCTCCGCGTCTGATGCGGATCATCGTCCCGAATCTCGACGCCGGCGTGTGGCGCGCACGGCTGGAGGCGATGCGCGCCGACGGCCGCGCCGCGCGCAAGGGTCCGTGGTGGCACCTGCCCGGCCATGATCCGCGTCTGTCCGATGCCGAACTGGCACGCCTGCAGGCGCTCATGGCCGAGTTGCTGGCCGGCGGCTTCGATCCGCCGTGGGTGCGAACCCTGGCGACGCAGATGACCCTGGACGAGGATCAGGTGCGCAAGCTGCTGTGCAAGGCCGCTGCCCAGGGGCGGGTGTACCAAGTGGTCCCTGACCTGTTCTACCACCCGCAACGCATCGCCGAACTGGCGGCCGTCGTCGCCGCGCTTGCGGACGAGCACGGCAGCGCCGAGGCGGCACCGTTCCGTGATGCCATTGGCATCGGCCGCAAACGCAGCATCCAGATCTTGGAGTTCTTCGATCGCGTTGGCTACACTCGTCGCGTGGGCGCCGGCCACAAACCGCGCCAGGAAATGCGCTGGGACACCCTCCCGGCGACGCAAGCAGCCGGGTGATGGCCTTGGTGCCGTGCCGCCCCGCCGCACAATGGAAGGCAGACGCATCCGGGCATGCGGCCGGGCTTCAAACCCGGTAGGGGGCGTCGACCGCTCCCTGGCAGGTTCGACTCCTGTTGCCTTCCGCCACATCCGCCACCTGTCTCCGGAGACCCGGCATGCGCGAGCCTGACCGCAACGATCCCGTCCGCCTCACCAGCCTTGCGCACGGCGGCGGTTGCGGTTGCAAGATCGCGCCGGGCGTGCTGTCGGAACTGCTCCGCGGTGCACCGGCGCTGCCGCTGCCGGCGGACCTGCTGGTCGGTCGCGAAGCCAGTGACGACGCCGCCGTCTACCGGCTCAATGACCGTCAGGCAGTGGTCGCCACGACCGATTTCTTCATGCCGATCGTCGATGATCCGTTCGACTTCGGTCGCATCGCCGCCACCAATGCCCTGTCCGACCTGTACGCCATGGGCGCCACGCCGCTGTTCGCGCTGGCGATCGTCGGCATGCCGGTCAACGTGCTGCCGCCGGAGAGCATCCGCGAGATCCTGCGCGGCGGCGAAGCGATCTGCGCCGAGGCCGGCGTGCCGGTTGCCGGCGGCCACAGCATCGACTCGGTGGAACCCATCTACGGGCTGGCGGCGATCGGCGTGGTCGACCCGGCGCGCCTCAAGCGCAATGCCGGCGCGCGCGCGGGCGACGTGCTGGTGCTTGGCAAGCCGTTGGGCGTCGGCGTGTATGCCTCGGCCATCAAGAAAGGTCTGCTGGATGCCGCCGGCCATGGCGAATTCATTGCCGCGACCACGCGCCTGAACAAGGTCGGCATCGAACTGGCGGCACTGGACGGCGTGCACACCATGACCGATGTGACCGGCTTCGGCCTGCTCGGTCACCTGCTGGAAATGTGCCGCGCCAGCACTGTCGACGCCCGCATCGACACCGGTGCGCTGCCGCTGCTGCCGCAGGTCCGGGCGCTGCTCGACAGTGGCTGCGTGACCGGCGCTTCCGGCCGCAACTGGGAGTCGTACGGGGATCAGGTGCGGATGGAACCTGCCGTTGCCAGGTATTGGCAGCCGCTGCTCACCGACCCGCAGACCAGCGGCGGGTTGCTGGTCGCCTGTGCCGCGGATGCGGTCGACGAGGTGCTGGCGTGTTTCCACGGGCAGGGCTTCGCAGAGGCGGCGGTGGTCGGATCGGTGCAGGCCGTCGATGGTGACGTCGGTGTCGTCGTGGTCTGAGTTGCCCGGCCCGCTCGCGACATTGTTGCGTGGAGAATGCCCTCGGCGGTGTTGTCAGTCTGATCGAGGCGTCGCTACCAGCCGGAACGCGCGTCATCCGGCGTGATGCCTCGTTCCAGCCAAGGCGTGTTGCGGCCGTCGGCAACGCAAACGGGCACCTCGCGGTGCCCGTTTTGCGTGTCCAGTGACGTTGCGCCGATCAGTAGCGGTAATGTTCGGCCTTGTACGGCCCGTCCACCGGTACGCCGAGATAGGCGGCCTGTTCCGGGGTCAGGCGGGTCAGCTTGACGCCGATCTTCTCCAGGTGCAGGCGGGCGACTTCCTCGTCCAGCTTCTTCGGCAGGATGTAGACCTTGTTGGCGTAGCTGTCCTTGTTGGCCCACAGGTCGATCTGCGCCAGGGTCTGGTTGGAGAACGAGTTCGACATCACGAAGCTGGGATGGCCGGTGGCGCAACCGAGGTTGACCAGACGGCCTTCGGCCAGCAGGAAGATGCTGTTGCCGTTGCCGAAGGTGAACTTGTCCACCTGCGGCTTGATGTTGACATGACCCACGCCCGGCAGCGCCTTCAGCGCGTCCACCTGGATCTCGTTGTCGAAGTGGCCGATGTTGCAGACGATGGCCTGGTCCTTCATCGCCTGCATGTGGGCGGCGGTGATGACGTCCTTGTTGCCGGTGGTGGTGACGTAGATGTCGCCGGTGCCCAGGGTGTCCTCGACGGTCTTGACCTCGAAGCCTTCCATCGCCGCCTGCAGTGCGCAGATCGGATCGATCTCGGTGACGATCACGCGCGCACCGTAGGCACGCAGGCTGTGCGCCGAACCCTTGCCCACGTCGCCGTAGCCGCAGACCACCGCCACCTTGCCGGCCAGCATCACGTCCATCGCGCGCTTCAGGCCATCGGCCAGCGATTCACGGCAGCCGTAGAGGTTGTCGAACTTGCTCTTGGTGACCGAGTCGTTGACGTTGATCGCCGGCACCAGCAGCTTGTCTTCCTGCCCCAGCTGGTACAAGCGCAGCACGCCGGTGGTCGTCTCTTCGGAGACACCCTTCCAGTCCTTGACCACGGTGCTCCAGAAGCCCGGACGCTCCTTGGCGACGCGCTTGAGCAGGTTCTTGATGACCTGCTCCTCGTGGCTGGACGAGGCACTGTCGACCCAGCTCTCGTCGCCTTGTTCCAGCTCGTATCCCTTGTGGATCAGCAGGGTCACGTCACCACCGTCATCGACCACCAGTTGCGGGCCGACGAAGCCGCCCTTGCCGTCGGGAAAGCTCAGTGCCGCCAGGGTGCAGTCCCAGTATTCCTCCAGCGTCTCGCCCTTCCAGGCGAAGACCGGCGTGCCGGTGGCGGCGATGGCCGCGGCGGCATGGTCCTGGGTGGAAAAGATGTTGCACGAGGCCCAGCGCACGTCGGCACCGATGTCCTTCAGGGTTTCGATGAGGACCGCGGTCTGGATGGTCATGTGCAGCGAGCCGGTCACGCGCACGCCCTGCAACGGTGCGTCGGGTGCGTACTTGCGACGGATCGACATCAGGCCGGGCATCTCGTGCTCGGCGATGTCGATTTCCTTGCGACCCCAGTCGGCCAGGGTGATGTCGGCGATCTTGTAGTCGCCTTCCTGCGAAAACGTCTTGACTTGTGCGTTCATGGCAAAGCTCCGGTTTCGGCGCGCCTGCCCGGAGGGGACAGGGCGGTGGTGAATGCAAACCGGGCGCCGTTGCGGGAATTCGCCGAGCCTGGCCGGGTGGTCTCCACCCCGTCGCAGCGCCCCTCGGCAGCCACCCATGATATCGCGGGATGCGGATGAAAGGATGAATCGCGTGCCCGGACGATGCCATTGCTTCGCCCACCCGCGGGCAGCCGCCGTGCCATGACTTGTGGCCCCCGCATTCGCGGCCGGTGCATGGCAGTCTGGAATCGACGAATACCGAGGACACCCGGACGATGCGCCTGACCCTGATCGCCACCCTCGTGCTGGCATTCGCGCCGTTTGCCGGCCACGCGCAAACGGCGTATCGCACGCCGCCGCCGGAACTGAAGGCGATTGCCGATGCGCCGCGTGCGCCGGAACTGAGCCTGAGCCCGGGGCGTGACCTGCTGGCGCTGATCGCCCAACCGGGCCTGCCCGGGATCGACGTGGTCGCCCAGGAAGAGCTGAAGCTGGGTGGCACGCGCATCCATCCGAAATCGTTTTCGTCCAGCCAGTTCGTGTTCGGCGACGATCTGCGCCTGCTGGAGATCGCCAGTGGTCGCGAGTTGCGCATCGACGGTCTGCCCAGCCCGCTGTCGATCGCCAGCAGCGCGTGGTCGCCGGACCAGCGTTACCTCGCCTTCAATCAGGTGGAGCCGGCCAAGGGCGTCAACGCGTTGTGGCTGGTGGATGTCGGCCAGCGCAAGGCCCGCCGCCTGACCACGCGCGGGCTCAATACCGTCACCGATCGCGGCTACCAGTGGATGCCGGACAGCCGCGGCCTGCTGGTCAGCCTGCAGCCGACCGATGGCGGGGCGTTGCCGAGCAGTGATGGCGTGCCGGCGGGTCCGAACATCCAGCAGGCCGCCGGCGGTGGCCAGGTGCGCAGCCTGCGCACCTTCCAGGATCTGCTGGGCAGCCCGCTGGACGCCCGCCGCTTCGAACATCTGGTGCGCAACCAGCCGGCGTTGGTCGGTGTCGACGGCCGTGTCACGACGCTGGGTGCCGCCGATACCTATACGCGCTTCTCGGTTTCGCCGGATGGGCGCATGCTCCTGAGCGAGCGCATCACCACGCCATATTCGTATCTGGTGCCGTACCGGATGTTCCCGCGGGTCATCGAGGTGCGTGACCTGCGCGGCCAACTGGTGCATACCGTCGCCACGCTGCCGGCGGTCGAAGGCCTGCCGACCGGCAATGATGCCGTTGCCGAAGGCGTGCGCAGCGTGTCCTGGCGTAACGATGCGCCGGCCGCGCTGGTCTGGGCCGAGGCGGCCGACGGCGGTGATCCGGCGCGCGCCGCCGAGGTGCGCGACATCGTCTACATGCAGGCGGCTCCGTTCAACGCCGAGCCACAGGTGCTGGCGCGACTGGGCAGCCGCTATCGCGGCATCCAGTGGGGTCGCGGCGACGTGGCGATCCTCAACGAGTTCTGGTGGCGTGACCGCCACCAGAAGCAGTGGCTGATCCAGCCCGACAATCCGCAGGCGGCGGCGCGGCTGCTGCACGAAGGTTCCAGCCAGGACCGCTACAACGACCCGGGCATGCCGGTGATGGTCCCGGATGCCAATGGCAATGCGGTACTGCTGACCAGCAGCGACGGTGGCAGCATCTACCGCATCGGTGCCGGTGCCTCGGAGGAAGGCGACCGTCCGTTCCTCGACCGCCAGTCGCTGGCCTCGCTGGACACCACCCGCCTGTTCCATTCGGCCGCCCCGGTGTACGAGATGCCGGTGGCGCTGCTGGATGCCGACGGCGCCCGCATCCTGACCATGCGTGAATCGCCGAAGTCGCCGCCGAACGTGCACCTGCGTGCCACCGCCGGCGATGGCAAGCTGACTGCGCTGACCCGCTTCCCGCACCCGACGCCGCAGTTGGCCGACGTGCAGAAGGAGCAGATCCGCTACAAGCGTGCCGATGGCGTGGACCTGACCGGCACGCTGTACCTGCCGCCGGGTCACGACCCCAGGCGCGACGGTCCGCTGCCGCTGTTGATGTGGGCTTATCCGCGCGAGTTCCGCAGCGCCGACGACGCCAGCCAGGTCACCGGCTCGCCGTATCGCTTCAACGCCATCAGCCACTGGGGCCCGCTGGCGTACCTGGCCACCGGCTGGGCGGTGCTGGACAACCCGACCATGCCGATCATCGGCGAGGGCGATGCCGAGCCGAATGACACCTACGTCAAGCAGTTGGCCGCCGGCGCGCAGGCGGCGGTGGACGAAGTCGTGCGTCGTGG
The DNA here is from genome assembly GCA_030535605.1 of Pseudoxanthomonas suwonensis. Lineage (GTDB taxonomy): Bacteria > Pseudomonadota > Gammaproteobacteria > Xanthomonadales > Xanthomonadaceae > Pseudoxanthomonas_B > Pseudoxanthomonas_B suwonensis_B. The sequence goes on along the minus strand of JAUNRQ010000012.1, from coordinate 16,772 downwards.
CGTGGCCGACCGTCACCGGATTGCCGTGGGTGGCCACAGCTATGGCGCGTTCATGACGGCCAACCTGCTGGCACACACCGACCTGTTCCGCGCCGGCATCGCCCGCAGCGGCGCCTACAACCGCACCCTGACGCCGTTCGGATTCCAGGCCGAGGAACGCAACTTCTGGCAGGCCGCCGACACCTACTCGGCGATGTCGCCGTTCAACCACGCGGAGAAGATCAAGGCGCCGATCCTGCTGATCCACGGCGAGCAGGACAACAACTCCGGCACCTTCCCGGTGCAGTCCGAGCGCATGTACGCGGCGGTGGCGGGTCTGGGCGGCACGGTGCGGCTGGTGATGCTGCCGAACGAATCGCACGGCTACCGCGCCCGCGAGTCGATCTACCACATGCTGGCCGAAACCCATGACTGGCTGCAGCAGCATGTGCAGCCGCGGCAGGGTGCAGCGTCGGCCGCGGAGTGAACGCGAGACCAACCCACGGAACAGGATGGTCTAACGCACGTTGCAACATGAGTTGCAACGTGCGTTATAATCCAGCCTTCGTTGCCCGGAGATGGCCATGAAGCTCAAGATCACCACCATCGGAAATTCCGCCGGCGTCATCCTGCCCAAGGAGCTGCTCGCACGCCTGCGCGTGGACAAGGGCGACGAGTTGCACGTGCTCGAAACGCCGGACGGCATCCGCCTGGTCAGCTACGACCCGGTCTTTGCCGCGCAGCTGGATGTGGCCGAGCAGGTCATGCGCGAAGACCGTGACGTGCTGCGCAAGCTCGCGCAGTAAGGCGTGCACATCATCTGGATCGAAAAGCCGCTGGCGCTGGCCATCCATCAGCGCCAGTTGGCCGAACACGGTGGCATCGATGGGGTGCGCGACGAAGGTCTGCTGGACTCGGCGCTGGCCAAGCCTCTGCAACTGGATGCCTACGGTGACCCGTCACCGGATATTGCTTCTCTGGCCGCAAGCCTTGCCGTCGGTATCGCCCGCAATCATCCCTTTCTGGATGGCAACAAGCGCACGGCGCATGTCTGCTACCGGGTGTTCCTGAGCCTCAACGGCATGCATCTGGAAGCAAGCCAGGAAGAGAAGTACCTGGCCATGCTGCGAGTGGCGGAAGGGACGTGGGACGAAGACGCATTCTCGCAATGGCTGCGTGCGCACCTGCACCGGAAGGCGCGCATCGCCGAGCCTTGAGTACGCCTTGCCGGTTGGTCCTCGGCGGGCCGCCCGCCTCATCGACGCCGTTGAGCAAAACAAAACGGGCCGCATCGCTGCGGCCCGTCGCGTGGAAGTTGGGTGCCTTGCCGCTTACAGCTTGGCCGCCTTCTTCAGTTCTTCGGCCTTGTCGGTCTTCTCCCAAGAGAAGGCCGTGGCCGTCTGCTTGTTGCCGCTGCCGTCAGTGTAGCTGACCGCCTTGGGCTTGCGGCCGAAGTGGCCGTAGGCCGCGGTGGACTGGTAGATCGGGTGCACCAGATCCAGCATCTTGATGATGCCGTAGGGGCGCAGGTCGAAGGTCTTGCGGATCAGCTTCTCGATCTGGTCGTCGGCAATCTTGCCGGTGCCGAAGGTGGTGACCGAAATCGAGGTCGGCTCGGCCACGCCGATGGCGTAGGACAGCTGCACTTCGCACTTGTCGGCCAGGCCGGCGGCCACGATGTTCTTGGCCACATAGCGCGCCGCATAGGCGGCCGAGCGGTCGACCTTGGAAGGGTCCTTGCCCGAGAACGCACCGCCACCGTGACGGGCCATGCCGCCGTAGGTGTCGACGATGATCTTGCGCCCGGTCAGGCCGCAGTCGCCCACCGGCCCGCCGATCACGAAGATCCCGGTCGGGTTGATGTGCACCTTGTTCTTCGGCAGCGATTCCAGCCACTTCTTGGGCAGCACCGGGGCGAGGATGTGCTCGCGCACGGCCTCGATCAGGTCCTTCTGCTTGATGCCCGGATCGTGCTGGGTCGACAGCACCACCGCGTCCAGACCTTCGATGGTGTGGCCGTCATTGCTGTAGCGCAGGGTGACCTGGCTCTTGGCGTCCGGGCGCAGCCACTTCAGCTTGCCGTTCTTGCGCACCTTGGCCTGCTGTTCGACCAGACGATGGCTGTAGTAGATCGGTGCGGGCATGAATTCCGGCGCCTCGTTGCAGGCGTAGCCGAACATCAGGCCTTGGTCGCCGGCGCCCATCTCTTCCGGCTTCTTGGCCTTTTTCGATGTGCCGTCAACGCCTGCGGCGATGTTCGGGGACTGCTTGCCGAGCATGTTGATGATCGCGCAGGTGTGGCCGTCGAAACCGACGTCGGAGTTGTTGTAGCCGATGTCGTTGATGACGTTGCGGGCGAGGTTCTCGATATCCACCCATGCACTGGTGGTCACCTCGCCGGCGACGATGGCCGCGCCGGTCTTGACCATGGTCTCGCAGGCGACGCGGGCGCGCTTGTCCTGGGCCAGGATCGCGTCGAGCACGGCGTCGGAGACCTGGTCGGCGATCTTGTCCGGATGGCCTTCGGACACCGATTCGGACGTGAACAGGTAGCTGGACATGGGGCGTATCCCTGTATGCGGATGAAAAGATAGCCGTGCATCATACCGGCTCGCGCGCCATGCTGCACGGCCTTGGCGGCCACGTTTCCGGCAGGTTAAGCCAATCGGCTGTCATGTGCCTGCCGCAGGCTGGTCAATGTGCTGCAATCGCATTGCAACCGCCGTGTCGTGCCTTCCTGCGACGCTGCTGGTGGTCAAGTCCGTAGCGTGGCCCATGCTGCAACTGCACTCCCGACTGCAACAGCGTTACCCGCAATGGTTCGACGGCCGCCGCGCACGGCTGGCGCGGCCCGTGCTGCGCTCGGTCGCACGCTTCTCGCGGCTGGACACCATCGAGCACTTCCTGCATGGGCAGGATGGACGGCGGGGCTTGGACTTCGTGCGCGCGGCGCTGGCGTTCCTGCAGGCGAGCTATCAGGCCGATGCGACCGCGCTGGCGCGGATCCCCGCCAGTGGCCGCCTGCTGATCGTCGCCAACCATCCGTCCGGGGCGCTGGACGCGCTGGCGCTGCTGGATGCGGTCGGTCGCGTGCGGGACGATGTCCGCATCGTTGCCAATGACCTGCTTTCGGCCCTGGAGCCCTTGTCGGAGTTGCTGCTGCCGGTGCGCATCCTCGGCGGACGTCCGGCTGCCAGCGACCTGCAGGCCATCGGCGAGGCGCTGCGGGCCGAGCAGTGCGTCATCATGTTCCCGGCCGGCGAAGTGTCGCGGCTGGGACTGCGTGGCGTGCGCGATACCCGCTGGCGCAAGGGCTTCGTGCGTCTGGCCCGCGACAGCGGAGCACCGGTATTGCCGGTGCGCATCGTCGCCCGCAATTCGGCCCTGTTCTACGGCGCGTCGGCGGTGTTCAAGCCGGCCGGCACCGCGTTGCTTGCGCGGGAGATGTTCGCCCGCAGGCGGCGTCCGCTGTCGTTGCACGTGGGGCGGCCGATGCAACCGGATTTCAGCAATGGCACCGATGCGGTCATGGCAACGGTGCGACAGGCGGTTTACGCATTGGGACGGCGTGCCGGCCAGGCGCAGGAGCGCCTTTCGCCGCCGGCTGATCGCGTTGCGCTGGCGGCGGCGGTCGCGCAGCTGGAGCTGCTGGGGTGCACCACCGACGGCAAGCAGATCCGCATCGGCCGGTTGCCTGCGAATTCGACGTTGATGCGTGAACTGGGACGCGAGCGCGAGCGCACTTTCCGGGAGGTGGGTGAGGGCACCGGCAACGCGTGCGACATGGATGCGTTCGATCCGCATTACCTGCAGATCGTGCTGTGGGACGAGGCCAGGTGCCGGGTGGCCGGTGGCTACCGGGTGATGCCGGGCGCGCAGGCGCTGGCACGGCACGGGCTGGCCGGGCTGTATACCGCTGCGCTTTTCCGTTATGCCGACGACGCGATACCCCGCCTGGCGCAGGGCATCGAGCTGGGGCGCAGCTTTGTCTGCCCGGAATACTGGGGCAGCCGCAGCCTCGATTACCTGTGGCAGGGAATCGGCGCCTATCTGCAGCGACACCCGGGCGTGCGCTATCTGTTCGGCCCGGTGTCGATCAGTGCAGCGATGCCGTTGGCCGCGCGCGAACAACTGGTCGCGTACTACCAGCGCTACTACGGTGCCACCGATGCCCTCGCCGATTCGATGCGCCCGTTCCGCTATTTCGCCGCGCCGCCGGATTTTTCCGACATGGACGCGGCCACCGCATTCGAGGTGCTGCGCAACAACCTGGCCGCATTGGGTGCCGGCGTGCCGGTGCTGTACAAGCAGTACACCGACCTGTGCGAGCCCGGAGGCGCACGCTTCCTCGCCTTCGGCGTGGACCCGGAGTTTTCCGATGCCATCGACGGGCTGATCGAAGTGGACCTGCAACGGTTGCTGCCACGCAAGCGCAGGCGCTATCTGCAATCCGGAGCATCCGGGACACCGGTGGAGGCGAGGGCATGAATCTGCACACCCTGCAAACCCGAAAGCGGACGGTGTTCCTGTCCGACATCCACCTCGGATCGCGCCACTGCCACGCCGCCGAACTGGCGGCGTTCTTGCAACGGCTGCGATGCGAGCGACTGTATCTGGTCGGTGACATCGTCGACCTGTGGTACCTGGCGCAACGCCGCGCCGCTTGGGGCGTGGCACATAACCGCGTGGTCGAGGAACTGCATCGCTTGCGACGTGACGGCGCCGAGATCATCTACATCCCCGGCAATCACGACCGCCCGGCACGGCGTTTCTGCGGACTGGCGCTGCCGGCCATGCAGATCCGCCGTCGCACCATCCACACCACCGCCGATGGCCGTCGCCTGCTGGTGGTGCATGGCGACGACTACGACACCGTGACGCACTTCGGCAACCTGCAGGAAAAATTCGGCGACTGGCTGTACTACCGAATCCTCAGCAGCAACCGGTTGTTCAATCGCCTGCGGGGAATGCTGGGCATGCGCTACTGGTCGTTGTCGGAGTTCCTCAAGCGCCGAAGTGGTGCCGCCGAAGCCTACATCGCCCGCTTCGTCCAAGCGGGCCTGGACGATGCCCGCAGGCGCGGGCTGGATGGCATCGTCTGCGGCCACATCCACCGCGCGGCGCTGTTGCAACGCGACGGTCTGGTGTATGCCAACGATGGCGATTGGGTGGAAAGCCTGACCGCGCTGGTCGAGGAAGCAGATGGCAGCTTGCGCGTGCTCTCGCATCGTGGCGAGGTGCTGGCGGAAGTGGCTCCGCGGATTCCGGCCTCAGTGGTGACAGCGGTGCGACTGGCCGAGGCTGCCTGAGTCAGGCCCGCGTGCGTCGGCCGGTCGCGCGACCGTTCGTCAGCTTGGCGCGACGTCGTCCTTGGCAGCATCTTCGGCGGCCCGGGCGGCGGCACCATCGGGCTGGTCGGGCAGCCGGCGCTCGACGCCGTTCCATGCATCCCGCACGGCCGTGCGGGCATGCGCCCAGTCCTGTCCGTCATTGCCTCTGGCTTGCGCCCAGCCGCGTTCCAGTTCGGCTTCCAGGGCATCGTCCCAATCGCGGCCGGCATGGGTCTTGCGTGCGTCGCGGCCGTAGCGCCATGCGGCTTGCCGGGCGGGGTCTGCGCCTTCGCGGGGAGTCGAATCGTTCATGCGAGCCTCATGGGGTTTGTGGAGGCGGCCACTGTGGCGCAGCTGCCGTCGACGGCGCGTGGGGATGTGCTCCCGGGCCAACGAAAAGCCCCGCCGTCACCGGCGGGGCCCGTGTTCCGATCATCAAGCGGTGCTGGCGATCATCCCGATGCCAACCGGTTGCCTGCCGCGATCGTCACGGCGTGACGATGACCGGAGTCCGTCGGCTCAGCGACCGTCGCCGTCGGCATCGCCCGGCAGGGCGCGTTCGACGCCGTGCCAGGCATCACGCACCGCGTGCTTGGCTTCGTTCCAGCCCAGGCGCGATTCGCCCTTGGCACGTTCCCAGCCACGTTCCAGGTCGGCTTCCAAGTTGTTGTCCCAGTCACGACCGGCGTCGTTGGCGCGTGCGTAGGTGCCGTAGCGATAGGCCGGCGCGTAGTCGCTCTGGTAGTCGTATTCCTTGTTGTAGTAGTCGGCGTCCTGGTAACGCTCGCCGTAGTAGCGATCGGTCGCGTCGTAGGCGCGATAGGTACGGTCGCTGCGGTCGAAGGCGTCGCGCACGGCGTCCTTGGCGTTCTCCCAGCCCAGGCGCGAGTTGGCCTTGGTGGCTTCCCAGCCTTCGCGGACCTCGGCTTCCAGCGAGTCGTCCCATTGGCGGGCACCGTGTTCGGCGCGGATGCGATCGCCGTACTCGTAGGCCGGTGCATAGTCGTCATAGGAATACTGGTTGTCGTAGTACGGCCGGTTGGCGTATTCGCCCTGCCAGTACTCGCGCTCGCCGGTCGGGTCCAGGCGCTCGGCGACGGCCTTGCCGGCACCACCACCGGCAACGGCGCCAACGGCACCGCCGATCACCGTGCCGATCGGGCCAAACAGCGAACCGACCGCCGCGCCGGCGGCTGCGCCGCCGACACCACCGACGCCGACGCCGACCGGGTGTGCGCCCGGGGCGCCGGAAATGGGGTCACGATTCATGTCGCGGGTTTCATTGCTCATCGTTGTGCTCCAGTAGTGGGGGTGCGTACGCGGGCTTCCGCGCCACGAGTCCACTGTGAACTCAGGCCTGTGCAGGGCACGTGCGATTTGCGTTAGCCACCGATGAAGGCGATGAATCGTTCAGGCGGCCTTCGGGGTGTCGATTGTGCGGGCGATGAGCTGATCGAAGTAAGCGCGCGTCAGTCGCGTCTGCGTGGCAGCATCGTTGGCGCGATTGACGACTTCGCGGAACGTGGCGTTCTCCGGACGGTCCTTCGCATACCAACCCAGGTGCTTGCGGGCGATGCGCACGCCCATGTCCTCGCCGTAGAAATCGTGCAGGGCATCGAGATGCCCGAGCAGCACGTCGCGCACTTCATCCAGCCCGGGTGGCGGAAGCAATTGGCCGGTGGCGAGGTAGTGCGCGATCTCGCGCAGCAACCACGGGCGGCCCTGCGCGGCGCGTCCGACCATCACCGCATCGCAGCCGGTGGCTTCGAGCACGGCGCGCGCCTTCTGCGGCGAATCGATGTCGCCATTGGCAATCACCGGGATGTGCAGCCGGGATTTGATCTCGGCCACGGTCATGTACTCGGCGTGGCCGGTGTAGTGCTGGTCGCGGGTGCGACCGTGCACGGTCAACGCGGCGATGCCGCAATCCTCCGCGATGCGTGCGATCTCCGGTGCATTGCGGTGTTCCGCATCCCAGCCGGTACGGATCTTCAGCGTCACCGGCACCTCCACCGCGCCGACCACCGCTTCGAGGATGCGCGCCACCAGAGACGCATCGCGCATGAGCGCCGAACCGGCCCACACGTTGCAGACCTTCTTGGCCGGGCAGCCCATGTTGATGTCGATGATCTGCGCGCCCAGCCCGACGTTGTGGCGCGCGGCCTCGGCCAGCAACCGCGGTTGCGTGCCGGCGATCTGCACGCTGATCGGGTCAGGCTCGCCGGCATGGTCCATGCGGTGCCGGGACTTGGCGGTGTTCCAGAAACGCGGATCGCTGGTGGTCATTTCCGAGACCGCCAGCCCCGCGCCCATGCGCTTGCACAGCTGCCGGAACGGCTTGTCGGTCACGCCGGCCATCGGGGCCAGCACGACGCGCGGCTGGATGGGGTGCGGGCCGATTTGCATCGCGCGATTATCCCATCGCGTCAAAGCAAACGCCCGGCATGGCCGGGCGTCGATGCAGTTGTGTTGTCGTCGCGATCAGGCGGCGGTCAGGTCGACGACGGCGGCGTCCGGGGCGTTGGCCTTGACCGAGGCAATGCCGTTCTCGCAGGCGGCGTTGCCCGAATACATTTCGCTCCTGCCGATCACCTGGCCGTTGCCGGCAACGAGCGTGAAGTAGGGGCTGCCGTCCTTCGCGGTCTTGCGCTGGAAGAACTTGTCATCGGCCGAATGCTTGCGGACCGACTCGATGCCGTTGCTGCAACCGGCCATCTGCGTGTAGCCCTCGCTGGTGAGGATCACCTGGCCGTTGCCGGCCTTGAGGTTGAACTGGAACTCGCCGTTGCTGCGCTTGCTGATCTCGAACTTGCCTGCCATCACTGTCTCCTGGGGGACATTACAAGGGGCGCCATCGTTCAGTGAGATGACCGGTTCAGTGTACGGCGTCCATTGGCTGCCGGGGTGACACGGTCTCGCCGATCGCGCCCCGCACTCAGGCCGGCATCCAGGGCATGGCTGCGGCCGCGCCCTCGGCTTCGGTCGCGCGCGCGGCGTAGCGACTGGCAAAGCCCAGGTGCTGGCGGAACGGTTGCGCCGGGTGCGCTGCCCAGGCGGCGCACAACGCGCCGTTGAATGCATCACCGGCGCCGGTGCTGTCGATGCACCTCGCCGGCTCGGCGGCCATGCGCACGAACGAAGCATCGTCGAACACCATCGCCGAATCCTCCGGATGCGAGGCGAAGCTGCCGGCCGCACCCAAGGTCAACACCACGCTGCCGCCCGGATGCAGGCGGCGGCAGAGGGCGTGCAGGGTGGTGTCGTCCATGCCAGCCACCGCCGCGGCGTCGACGCCGATTCCCGCATGGCGGGCGAGCAGGGCGGCGAATTCGGTTTCGTTCGGGGTCAACACCGTGGCCAGTGCCAGCAGCTCCGGATCGGTGGACGCGTTGGCGGGCGCCGGATTCAGCATCGTGCGCACGCCCGCCTTGCGGGCGATGCCCAGTGCAGCGGCGATGCTTTCCGATGGCGACTCCAGTTGCACCAGCAACACGTCGGCCGCGGCAATCAGCCCCTCCTTCGCCTGCACGTGCGCGACATCCAGCGCCGCATTGGCACCGGCACCGATGACGATGCTGTTGCGCCCGCCGGCATCCACGAAGATGCCTGCAGTGCCGGTGGGTTGCGTGGCGACATGGGCGTGCAGGGCGATGCCGTCGGCGCTGGCCAGCCGACGGGCCAGCGCTCCGCCATCGTCGTCGCCCAGCGCACAGACCAGTGCCGTGTCCGCGCCGGCACGACGCGCCGCCACCGCTTGATTGAAGCCCTTGCCGCCGGGGCCGCTGGCGTAGCGCCCGGCCAGCGTCGCGCCCGGCTCGGGAAGCGCTTGGCAGTGCCAGACGTGGTCGACATTGAACGAACCGGTGACGACGACCCTGCCCATCGGCTCAGGGCACCATCGGCATGCCGCTGCTGAAGTACCACATCACCCCGGCGATGGTCGCGGTCATCATCGTCGCGATCGACCCGCCCAGCACCGCGCGCAGGCCGAAGCGGGCCAAGTCGCCGCGCCGCTCCGGCGCCAGCCCGCCGATGCCGCCGATCTGGATGGCGATCGAACTGAAGTTGGCAAAGCCGCACAATGCGTACGTGGCGATCAGCCGCGCCCGCTCCGACAGCACCACCCCGGCGACGTTGCCTTGCGCGATCTCGCCCAGTTGCATGTAGGCGACGAACTCGTTGAGCACCACCTTGGTGCCGATCAGGCCGCCGACGGTGCTGGCATCCGCCCACGGCACGCCGATGATCCATGCCAGCGGCGCCAGCACGATGCCCAGCAGCCCGGACATGTCCGTTGGCCGGCCAAGGATCGCTTCCAGCCCGGTCACCTGGCCCAGCCACACCAGCGGGGCGTTGACCAGCGCGATCAGCGCCACGAAGGCCAGCAACATCGCGCCCACGTTCAATGCCAGCATCAACCCGTCCGAGGCGCCGGCGGCGGCGGCGTCGATGACGTTGGCGGTGGTCTTCTCCACCTTCACCTTGACCTCGCCGAGCGTGTCCGGCGTCTGCGTTTCCGGCACCAGGATCTTGGCGATCACCAGCGTCGCCGGGGCGGCCATGATGCTGGCGGTGATCAGGTGCTTGGCGAAGAACGCCTGCTCGGCCGGATTGCTGCCGCCCAGCATCAGCACGTAGGCACCGAGCACGCCACCGGCAATCGTGGCCATGCCGCCGACCATCAACGTCAGCAGCTCGGACTGGGTCATGCGGGCGATGTAAGGGCGCACCACCAGCGGCGCCTCGGTCTGGCCGATGAAGGCATTGGCGCAAACCGACAGCGTTTCCGCGCCGGACACGCGCATCAGCTTGGTGATGACCCAGGCCATGCCCTGCACCAGCTTCTGCATCACGCCCACGTGGTAGAGCACGCTCATGAAGCTGGCGAAGAAGATGATCGTCGGCAGCACCTGGAAGGCGAACACGAAGCCGAAGCGCTCCGGATTGGAGAAGTCGCCGAAGATGAAGGCCGCACCCTGGGTAGTGAATCCGAGCAGCTTCACGAAACCGCTGGAGAGCGCATCGAAGAAGCTGGCACCCCAAGGCGTCAGCAGCACCAGCGCCGCCACCACGATCTGCAGTGCCAGGCCGATGCCGACCAGCCGCCAGTCGACCGCCCGCCGGTTGCTGGAGAACAGCCAGGTGATGCCGACCAGAACGGCCAGGCCGAGCAATCCGAATGCGATGCGGCCCAAGGCTTCCATTTGAACTCCGATGCGGTGCCACGAAGGGCCGGTCGCGGCAGGTTAGGTCAGGCCGCGGTTGCCGGCAACCGCGCTGCAACAGTCCGCGGGCGTGATCGTCGAAGTCAGCCGATTCCGCGCAGCGCCACCCACAGGCCGAGCAGGGCGAACACCACCGCCGCGGCAATCCGTGCGGTCTTCAGCGGCAGGCGGTCGGCGAATCGCGCGCCCAGCAGCACCACCGGCACGTTGGCGAGCAGCATGCCGATGGTGGTGCCCAGCACCACTTCCCACATCGGCGTGTACCTGGCCGCCAGCAGCACGGTCGCCACCTGGGTCTTGTCGCCGATCTCGGCAATGAAAAAGGCGATGGTGGTGGCGATGAACGCGCCGCGCGCCGGCAAGGAGGATTCGTCCTCGTCCAGCGTGTCGGGCTTGAGTGTCCACAAGGCGATGCCGATGAAACTGGCCGCGACCACCCAGCGCAGCACCTCCGGCGTCAGCCAGGTCGCTGCCAGCGTGCCCATCCACGCCGCCAACGCGTGATTGAGCAGGGTCGCCACCAGAATGCCCCAGATGATCGGCCACGGTCGGCGGAAACGCGCCGCCAGCAACAACGCCAGCAGCTGGGTCTTGTCGCCGATTTCGGCCAGCGCGACGACGCCCGTGGACAGCAGCGTGGTGGCCAGCGGGAAGGACTGCATGAAACGTCTCCGGTGGGCCGCAGCCGAGGCCGTGCCCGGCGGTCGATGTTGACGGTCGGGCCAGACGCCTGGCGGGCGTCGGCCGATCTGGGCGCGCAGTCTACGGCATCACCCCAGCAGGTGCAGTGCCATCCACGGTGCCACGAACAGCAGCAGGTTGCCGAGTTTGTAACCGGCCATCACCGCGTACACGATGCCGTCGATCTGCGCCGGTTCCAGGTCGAACCAGCGACGGTGCAGTACATGGATCGTGCGCCGCATCGCGAGCCAGAAGAAGAACACCACGCTCAGCAAAGCCAGGTTGATCACCGCGGTCCAGCCAAGCGTGCTGCGCAGGGTTTCCAGGGTCAGCATGGCGGCACTCCAGAACGGGTGGCCGTCCAGTATGGCGCGTCAAGATGCGGCAGACGCTTACACTGGCGCCATGAGCCACATGTCTTCCACGAGCATGCCGTGCCGTCGGCTCGGCGCCACCGGACTGCCGGTGTCCGTGCTGTCGCTGGGTGCTGCCGACGTGTTCGGTGATCGCGTCTCCCGCGGCACCGCGCGCAACCTGGTGGCCATGGCCTGGGACGCCGGCGTGAACCTGTTCGACTCCTTGGCCGCGGATGCCGGTGTCCGCGCGCAGGCGATGCTGGGTGATGTCATCGCCGATCTTCGCCTGCCGCGGGACGGTCTGGCGCTGTCGGCTGGCGTCGGCGTCGGCGACGGCACTGCGCAGGCTTGTTTGCCGATGCAGCGCGGGATGACCCGCAAGCACCTGCGCGATGCCTGCGAGGCGGCATTGCGACGCCTGCATACCGATTACCTCGACCTGTTCCTGTGCGAGCGCCCCGATCCCCAGGTGCCGCTGCTCGAAACCGTCACCGCCATGGACCTGCTGGTGCGGCAGGGCAAGGTGCTGTACTGGGGCACCTGCGAATGGCCGACGGACATGATCGCCCAAGCGCGCGCCATCGCCGCCGACCATGCATTGCAAGGGCCGATGGTGGTGAAGACTGCCCGCGACCTGCTCACGCGGGACAGCCACCAACACCCGTTGGCGGCGTTGGCGGGTGAAGGCAAGATCGGCTGGCTGGCACCGTCATCGCTTGCCGGTGCGCGGCGTACCGCGGACGATCAGGGCGATGGGCCACATGCGGCCACTGCGGGTGACGGCATGGCCGGGTGTTCGGACCGATTCCTTGGCGTGGCCGACACCATGGGCGTTGGCCCCGAAGCATTGGCTGCCGCCTGGATCCTGCGTGATCCGGCGGTCGCCAGCGTGCTCGTCGAGGTGCTGTCGGCGCAACAGCTGCAAGGCAATCTCGACGCACTGGCGTTGCTGGCGGAGATTTCCGACGAGCAATGGCACGCGGTCGACGCCGCCTCCGCCACCGGCTGAGGCAGGGGAACGGTCGGTGAGGTGCCGGTTGGGTGGGGCCGGTGGATTGCCGGGCTGGGGCCCGTCACCGTGCCACGTCCGCTCCGTATAATCGGGCCACACAACCGGGGAAGGGGAAAGGCCGTGTTTCCAGGATCGATGCTGGCGATGGTGCTGCTGGTGGCGGGCGTCATCATCCTGTTCAAGACCGTGCGCATGGTGCCGCAGGGATTCGAGTGGACGGTGGAGCGCTTCGGCAAGTACACCCACACCATGACCCCGGGCCTGCATTTCCTGATTCCGGTGGTGTACGGGGTCGGCCGCAAGGTCAACATGATGGAGCAGGTGCTGGACGTGCCCAGCCAGGACGTGATCACCAAGGACAACGCGGTGGTCAAGGTCGACGGCGTGGTGTTCTTCCAGGTGCTGGACGCCGCCAAGGCCGCCTACGAGGTCTCCAACCTGGAGATCGCGATGATCGCCCTGGTGCAGACCAACATCCGTACCGTGATCGGTTCGATGGACCTGGACGAATCGTTGAGCCAGCGCGAGACCATCAACGCGCAGCTGCTCAACGTGGTGGACCACGCCACCAATCCGTGGGGGGTGAAGGTCACCCGCATCGAGATCCGCGATATCCAGCCGCCGCGTGACCTCGTCGACTCCATGGCCCGGCAGATGAAGGCCGAGCGCGAACGCCGCGCGGTGATCCTTGAAGCCGAAGGCCACCGGCAGTCGGAAATCCTCCGTGCCGAAGGCGAGAAGCAGTCGGCCATCCTCGAGGCCGAGGGCCAGAAGGAAGCCGCCTACCGCGAAGCCGAGGCCCGCGAGCGGCTGGCGGAAGCGGAGGCCAAGGCGACCGAGCTGGTGTCCGATGCGATCGCCAAGGGCGACGTGCAGGCGATCAACTACTTCGTCGCACAGAAGTATGTCGAGGCGTTCGAAAAGCTCGCGACCGCGCCCAACCAGAAGTTCGTGCTGATGCCGATGGAAGTCAGCGGCATCGTCGGCTCCATCGCCGGCATCGCCGAACTGGCCAAGGGCGCGATCGGCAAGTCGGATGCAGCGTCGGGCACGCGCCTGCCGCCACGCGGCGGAGCCTGACCCATGGACGGCATGCGCTGGGACGTGTTCACCTGGGCGGCGGCCGCGCTGCTGCTGATGGCCGCCGAGGCACTGGCACCCGGTGCCTTCATGCTGTGGCTCGGGTTCGCCGCGGCGGCGGTGTTCGTCGCGGTGCTGGCGTTCCCGGGAATCCCGTTGCTGGCCCAGGTGGCGGCGTTCGTGGTGCTCAGTTTCGTCAGCATCGCGGTGTACCGGCGCTGGTTCCGCGGCCGCGAGCGGCAGAGCGATCGGCCCACGCTCAACCAGCGGGCCGCCCACCACATCGGCCGTCAGGTGGTGCTGGAACGCGCCATCGAGGGCGGGCAGGGGCGGGTGAAGATCGGCGATGCGTTCTGGAGCGTCACCGGCCCGTCGCTGCCGGCTGGCAGCGTGGTCCGCGTGGTCGGCGTGGATGGCATGAACCTGGTGGTCGAGCCCGACGTGACGGCCTGAGGCCTTCCGGCGCGGTGCGACGGGGTAGCGGCGCCGCAGCAGGCCAGGTCGGGCTCTGGGATAATCGTCGGCTTACTCTCCACTTTGAAGGACCGCCGGCATGCGCAAGACCATCCTCAACGATACCCACCGCGCGCTGGGCGCGAAGATGGTCGACTTCGGCGGCTGGGACATGCCGATCCACTACGGTTCGCAGATCGACGAGCACCACCAGGTGCGCCGCGACGCCGGCATGTTCGACGTTTCGCACATGGCGATCATCGACCTGCATGGTGAGCAGGTGCGGCCGCTGCTGCGCAAGCTGGCGGCCAACTCGGTCGACAAGCTGGCCAAGCCCGGCAAGGCGCTGTACACCACCATCCTCAACGCCCGCGGCGGCATCATCGACGACCTGATCATCTACTTCATGGGCGATGACTGGTTCCGGCTGGTCGCCAATGCCGCCACGCGCGACAAGGACCTGGCGTGGATCCGCGAACACGCCGCGCCGTTCGGTGTCGAAGTTCGCGAGCGCGACGACTTCGGCATCATCGCCGTGCAGGGCCCGAACGCCCGCGACAAGGTCATCGCGATGCTCGGCGAGGACGACCGTGCCAGCGCCCACAAGCTCGGGCGCTTCTCCGCGCTGGACGTGACCACCGCCAGCGGCGTGCCGGTGTTCCTTGCCCGCACCGGTTACACCGGCGAGGACGGGTTCGAACTGGTGGTGCCGCTGGCGGCCGCCGTCGACATCTGGAATGCGCTGCTCGAGTCCGGGGTCAAGCCGGCCGGACTGGGTGCGCGCGACACCTTGCGCCTGGAAGCCGGCCTGAACCTGTACGGCCAGGACATGGATGAGGACACCACGCCGTACGAGTCGGCACTGGGCTGGACCGTCGCGCTCGACGAAGGGCGGGACTTCATCGGCCGCGAGGTGCTGGAGAAGCAGAAGGCCGACGGCGCACCGACCCGGATGGTCGCGCTGGTGATGGACGACAAGGGCGTGTTGCGCCACGGTCAGCGCGTGCTGGCCGACAGTGGTGAAGGCAGCATCCTGTCCGGCACCTTTTCGCCGAGCATCGGCAAGGCAATCGCCTTCGCCCGCATCCCCGCCGGTGCGCATGGCGATGTCCGCGTCGACATCCGCGGGCGCGAAGTGCCGCTCCGCGTGGTGCCGCTGCCGTTCGTGCGCGAAGGCAAGATCCAAGAAGGCATCTGAGTCGCACCGGGGCGTTGCGTTACGATCACGGAACGCACACGTGCCATCGCCCGTCCCACCATCGCATCCCGCGTCATCTTCCACCCTCGTTTGCTGGAGCATCCGAACATGAGCAGTGAAATCCCCGGCGGCCTGAAGTTCATGAAGTCCCACGAGTGGGCCCGCCTCGAATCCGACGGCACGGTCACCGTCGGCATCTCCGACCACGCACAGGGCCTGCTGGGCGACCTGGTGTATGTCGAGTTGCCGGCCGTCGGCGACGAACTGGAGGCGGGCAATGCCTGCGCCGTGGTCGAGTCCGTCAAGGCGGCGTCCGACGTGTACGCGCCGCTGTCCGGCACCGTCACCGCGGTCAACGATGCGTTGTCCGATACGCCGGAAACCATCAACGAAGATGCATGGGGAGAAGGCTGGCTGTTCGTGATCGAGCCGTCGGATCCGTCGCAGCTGGATGCGATGCTGTCGCCCGAGGATTACACCGCTTCGCTCGACGACTGACATCGCACTCCACGCATCATCGAAACCCTGCCAACCGGCCGCCTTGCGCGGCCGGCTTTGATTGCGGAGCTGCTTGCTGGATGCGACGAAAGCCGTCGACGTTTCGCGCAAACGGCTTTGTGCATTGCCAGATTCGGCGTGTGCCGGCCGATGACATGCGCCGTTGCGCATCATCCTGGAAGCGGTGTGCACGCATCGGTGTGCAACACGCATCGCGGTGGCCACTGCGCATGCACGCGTTCACTGTGTGATCGAAATAGGCTTGCAAACAAGGGCTTTGTGGAGTTGTTCATCAGCACGCTTGCTGCGCGTGGCAAGTGCAACCGGCGTTGCGAGCTGCGTTGTGGTCACGCTTCATGGTGCGTGACGCAATGGCCGGCGATGAACATTGACCTGTCGGCGTATTGACAGCCGAAAACCGGCTGTTTAGCTTTCGACAAACCAACAGGCAAGCGCAGCGAGTGAGCAACGCGCAACGCGACATCGCAGGGAACGTCCACGAACGTGTCGGCAGCGTCGCCGGCACGGCACAGCGTCAACCCCTGCCGACGCATGTGTCCCGTCCTGTCATCAATCCGCGCCGCAGTGCCTGTCACTGCGGCGTTGTCGTGCCTGCGCATCGGCGCGGGGAATCCATGCAAGTCGAAGCGCCATGTGCCTGCGCTGCCGGCTTGCGACGCTCCGTCGCGGCGCGCGTTGCGCGCCGACGGTCGTGCGCGGGTCCGACTCCCGCGGCGATGTTGTGTGCTGGGCAGTTTGCAATGCAAGTCAACTGACGAGGAGTGCCAATCATGGCCACGAAGAAAGCTGCGAAAAAGCCCGCCAAGAAGGCGGCGAAGAAGGTCGCCAGGAAACCGGCGGCCAAGAAGGGTGCAAAGAAGGTCGCAAAGAAGGCGACCAGGAAGGCCGCGGCGAAGAAGACCGTGCGCAAGCCCGCAGTGACGAAGGTCGCCAAGAAGG